>SHWE01000011.1 GCA_009693985.1 Alphaproteobacteria bacterium
CACCCAATACAATATCGTGCCCGGCCTGATCGCCGTCATCCTCACCATGACCATGGTGATGGTGACCGCGATGGCGATGACGCGCGAACGCGAGCGCGGCACGCTGGAAAATCTGCTCGCCATGCCGGCGCATCCTTTCGAGGTGATGCTGGGCAAGATCATTCCCTATGTGATCGTCGGCTATGTCCAGGCGTCGCTGATTCTGCTCGGCGCGCGCTATATTTTCGACGTGCCGATGATCGGCTCGCCGTGGCTGCTGGCGGGCGCGGCGGGTTTGTTCATCGCCGCCAATCTCGCCCTCGGATTCACCTTCTCGACGATGGCCAAGAGCCAGTTGCAAGCGATGCAGATGACGGTGTTCTTTCTGCTGCCGTCGATCCTGCTTTCGGGATTCATGTTCCCGTTCCGCGGCATGCCGAATTGGGCGCAATACATTGGCGAGGCGATTCCCAATACGCATTTCCTGCGCATCGTGCGCGGCGTGCTGCTGAAGGGGAACGCGGCCCCCGACATCTGGCCCAATATCTGGCCGCTGCTGATCTTTCTTTTGGTGGTGGGAACGGTGGCGATGCTGCGCTACCGCAAGACGCTGGACTGACACGAGACGGAGAGCCGCGCGCGCACCGCGCAGGATCGCGCGAACGTGGGCGCGAAACGCGCGCCTTTCGGCGGTGTGCCGTCCATGCTTACGGGCGTTGCGATTGCCGGGCTGGCCGCCACGCCGGCGTTTGGGCGCTTCATTCGTTTTCGATTTTTCGAGACTCCCCTCCCCCTTTGTGCGGGAATAGTCCGCGCATTTATCCAATGTTCCTGCGGCGACAGAAGGGGATAGAGCGACGCCATTTCGCCCCTTTGCTTCAACCGAACTTTGCCGCGCCGTTTCCATGCGCGCGATTCTAACCGCGCTTTCACCTGCGGGGATAAATGCCCTCCGGCGCGCCCCCGCGTTCTTCCGGAAAACACGGGTTTTGTCACAAAACTCACTGCGGCGTGTTTTGCAAAAATATGAATTTCTCTAACGCCAGAAAGCACTTAACCAATGGTGTGGATGCGGCGGAATCGACCTTGAGCGCGTTCGCCGGCAGGCGTAGTTTCCCGCCCCTTATGAAAGCGAAGAAACCTTCGCGAAAGGCCGGGCGTTGTACACGCCTAGGATATTTGCGGCCCATTCATTGGCCGACAACCGGCGAGCCCCGCTTCCTGTGAGCCAACAGACATCGCAAATCACGGTCAACGGCCGCGAAGTAGTCGCGCATCATTCGCGCTCGGCATGGCGCAAGCGCCAGGCGTGGCTGACGCTCGGCGCGCTCGGCATCGTCTATGGCGACATCGGCACCAGCCCGCTCTATGCGGTGCGCCAATCGGTGCTGGCGACCGGCGGGCCGACGCCGTCCTCCGACGCCGTCATGGGCGCGATCTCGCTGATCTTCTGGTCGCTGATGATCATCGTCACCATCAAATATATCGTCTTCATCCTGCGCGCCGACAACAAGGGCGAAGGCGGCGTGCTGGCGCTGGCGGCACTCGCCCATCGCAGCCCCCGCCTGCCGCGCTGGATGAAAGCGACGATCTCGGCGGCCGCCGTTGTCGGGCTCGCGCTTTTCTTCGGCGACGGATTGTTGACGCCCGCGATCTCGGTGCTTTCCGCGGTCGAAGGCTTGCGCGTGGAGGATCCCGCCTTTGGTCCGTTCGTGCTGCCGATCAGTCTGGCGATCCTGATCGGGCTGTTCCTCATTCAGAGCCGCGGCACCGGAAAGCTCGGGCGCCTGTTCGGACCGATCGTGCTTCTGTGGTTCATCGTGCTGGGCGTGCTCGGCGCGCGGGCGATCTTCATCACGCCCGAGATCCTGTGGGCGCTCAATCCGTGGGTCGGCATAAGGCTGTTCGTCGTCGAACCTTGGGTCGCCTTCGTGGCGCTCGGCTCGGTGGTGCTGACCGTCACCGGCGTCGAGACGCTCTATGCCGATATGGGCCATTTCGGCCGCACGGCGATCCGGCTCGGCTGGCTGGCGGTAGCGCTTCCCGGCCTTGTGCTGAATTATCTCGGCCAGGGAGCGGCGATCCTGCACGATCCCGCCGCGCTGGCGAGTCCGTTCTACGCGCTCGCCCCGCCCGGTTTCCATTATTGGCTGGTGGCGCTCGCCACCATCGCCACCTCCATCGCCAGTCAGGCGGTGATCTCCGGCGTGTTCTCGATCACGCGTCAATCGGTGCAGCTCGGGCAATTGCCGCGCATGGAAATCCGCCACACCTCGGCGACCGATTACGGCCAGATCTATGTGCCGCGCGCCAACACGCTGATGCTGATCGGCGTCATCGCCATCGTGCTGATCTATAAAAATTCGGACGCGCTCGCCGCCGCCTATGGCATGGCGGTCACCGGCATGATGGCCATCACCACTTTCTTGGGCCTCATCGTCGCGATCCGGCAATGGCATTGGAAGCCGCATTGGATCGCGCTTGGCTTCGGCACATTCCTGCTCGTCGATTTGACGTTCCTCGGATCGGTGTCGCTGAAGCTGGTGGAAGGCGCGTGGCTGCCCATCGCCATCGCCGCCGGCGTCTATCTGCTGGTCGAGACTTGGCGTTCGGGACGCCGCGTGCTTTTGGACAAGACCTATGGCGGCGGCCTCTCGACCGAGCTTTTCCTCGAGCGCGCCGCCAAGACGCCGATCCGCGTCGCCGGCACCGCGATCTTCATCACGCCGAGACTCGACGAAGTGCCGGGCGCGCTATTGCACAATCTCAAGCACAATCAGGTGCTGCATGAGCGCGTCATCTTCCTGCGCGTGGATGTGCAGGACGTGCCGTTCGTCTCGCCCGACAAGAGGCTGACGGTGAAGAAACTGGGCAAGGGCTTCTTCACGGTCGAAGCGCATTTCGGATTCTTCCAGGTGCCCGACGTGCCGCGCGCGCTCGAAGCCGCCCGCGCCTATGGCTTGGCCATCGATTTCGACACCACCACATTTTTCGTCCGCCGCGAGACGCTTGTGCCGGCGCGCCAATCGGCGCTCGCCAAATGGCGGACCAGGCTGTTCATCAAGCTCTACGCCTCCGCATTGGAGGCAGCCCAGTTCTATCGCCTGCCGCCGGGGCGCGTGGTGGAGCTGGGCTCGCAGACGGAAATCTAATCGAGCCTATAGGCCAGCGCCTTGAGGTACGCGGTTTCCGGCAATTGCGGATGCACCGGATGATCGGCGCCTGCACCCGCATCGCGGATCAGCGCCGCACCGCGCGCATTGCGCGCGATGCCGGCGGCGCATTCGACGGCAAAGCGCTCGCGGCTGACATTATAGGAACACGACGCCAGCATCAGGAAGCCGCCCGGCGCAACGATGGCGGACGCCATCCGCGCAAGCTTGCGATAGGCGCGCGCGCCCGCCTCCACATCTTTGCGCGACGGCGCGAAGGGTGGCGGATCGCAGATCACGACGTCGAAGTGGCGTTTCTGATTTGCGAACTTCTCCAACGTCTCGAAGACGTCCGATTTCATGAAGGTGCAGCGCTCGGCGACTTTGTTCTCGGCCGCCGCCGCCGTGGCGAGGGCCAGCGCGGATTCCGATGAATCGATTCCAACGATCTCGGTCGCCCCATTCGCCGCCGCCAGCACGCCGAAGCCGCCGCTATAGCAATAAGCATCGAGCACGCGCGCGTCCTTGGCCAATCTCGCCATGAAGGCGCGATTGTCGCGCTGGTCGTAATACCAGCCCGATTTCTGTCCGCCCGAAGGATCGGCGAAATAGCGCACGCCGTTTTCCTCGATTTTCAGGCGCGGCGGCGCGTCGCCCTTGGCGGCGCGCACGTAAGCATCGAGCCCTTCGAGGCTTCGCGACGCGGTGTCGTTGCGCATGATCACGTTGGTCGGCGCGATGACGGTGTCCAACGCCTCCAACATGTCGAGTGTCAGGCGTTCCATGCCCGCCGTCGTCACCTGCACGACGCAGGTGTCGCCGAAGCGGTCGATGACAAGACCGGGCAACCCATCGGCTTCGGCATGAACGAGGCGATAGAAGGGCGTGTCGTAGAAGCGTTCGCGCAAAGCCTTCGCGCGGGCAAATTTCTCGACGAAGAACGGAACGCCGATATCGGCTCCGGGCGGCCCCAACAGCCGCACCGCGATCAAGCTCTTGGGATTGAAATAGCCCGTGCCGAGCGCCGCGCCGTCATCGCCCAGAAGTTCGACCACCGTACCTGGCGTAAAGGATTTCGGCCCGCCGCTCATGACGATCTCGTTCGAGAACGCCCAAGGCGCGCCGGCGCGCACGCGCCGTCCCTCGCGGGGGCGTAAGCGGATGATGTGGCGTGCGGTTGTCGTCATCGGTTTGCCGAGTGTGATTCCAGTTGATATAGAGCCTCGGACGCTTAAGAGCGATGCAAGATTTCATGGCCCCGCGCCCGCTTTTGCCGCCTTTCACCTTCGAGACCGCCACGCAGAAGGCCCGCATGGCGGAAGACGCCTGGAACCACCGCGATCCGGAACGGGTGGCCGGCGCCTACACCGAAGACAGCAATTGGCGCAATCGCTCGGAATTTTTTAAAGGACGCGCTTCAATCGTCGAATTCCTGACGCGCAAATGGGCCAAGGAACAGGATTACCGCCTGATCAAGGAACTGTGGGCGTTCCACGGCAACCGCATCGCCGTGCGCTTCCAATATGAATGGCATGACGCGGCCGGGCGCTGGTATCGCTCTTACGGCAACGAGCAATGGGAATTCGACGAGCACGGGTTGATGCGCCGCCGCGAAGCCAGCATCAACGATGTGGAAATCGAAGAAACGGCGCGCAAATTCCGTTGGCCGCTCGGACCCCGGCCCACCGATCATCCGGGCCTGACGGAATTGGGGCTTTAGTCTCAGCCGCGCTCGCGGATCCATTGCGACAGAAGCCATTTCTCGCCGCGCGTCGGCGGCAGGCCCGCATGCACGGTCTGCCGGTCGGGCTCGCCCTCGGGGGTCACGTTCCAGAAGAAGATCGCGCTGCCGAGGCGCCCTTTGAAGCGGCGTCCGAGTGCGGGAAATTGGGTTTCGCCGCCCTCATAATCATCGTTCAGGCACATGAGGAAGGTGACGACGCGCTGGCCATGCTCGGCCACTTCCTTGGCGTAACCCTCATGCGCGGTGTCGAGAAAATCGTAATGCGGCAGGAATTGCTGGCCGGGCAGGTAATGCAGCACCGCAGGTGCTTCCATCGCCGCCACCGGCAATTCGGTGACTCCTGCGATGCGCGCGCGCAAAACCGCCAGCACGCAATCGCTGTCTTCGAGCACGAAATGATGTTCGCTGTTGTCGCGCGACCGTTCATGGCCCGGCCCGCCGGTCGCCGGATCCCAGATCTTGGCGCGGCCGAGTTTGGGCTTGGCGCGCGCAATCAGCCAATTGCAGACTTCAGGAGTGGCGAATTTCTGAATCGTCGCGACGCGGGGCGCCGAGGAAAGAATGCCGGGCGGCGGGCTCGCCAGCAGTGCGCCGATGTCGATGCGGGCGCGCAAGCCCCGGCACACGCCGGCGGCAATGGTCTGGTCTTGCGCGACTCTATCGGCAAGCGGCCAATCGCCGGCCAGAGCGGCAAGCTCGGCTTGCGACAATTCATGGCCGAGTTCGGCGGCTTGCAGCAGGCAATCGAATGCCGCGTCCCAATCTTGCGCGACGCCGTCGCCTTCGCCTGCGCGCATAGCGGCCAGATGCAGGCCTTCCGCCGCGGATGCATCCTGCGCCATCCTCGCTACATCACCCTGCCGCGTACCCATTGCGACAGCAGCCATTTCTCGCCCCTAGTGGGCGCGCTTCCGGCGTGCAGCGTCAGCCGGTCGGGCTTTCCCGCCGCGTCCACATTCCAGAAGAACAGCGCATCGCCAAGGCCGCCTTTGAAGCGCCAGGAGAGCGCCGGAAATTCGGTATCGCCGCCCTCATAGCCTTCGTTCAGATAGATCAGGAAGGTCAGCACGCGCTGGCCGAATTGTTCGATCTGCATCGCGTAACCGGGCATGGAGGGATCGAGGAAATCGAAATGGCGATAGAATTGCTGACCGACTTCGTAACGCAGGATGGCGACGCCCTCCATCGCGGAGGTGGGCGGGCCGGCCAGCGCCGACATGCGCGCGCGCAACAGATGCATCACGACATCGGTTTCCGCCAGACTGAGCTCGGCGGAGCTGTTGGTGCGCCCCTGCCCATAGACGGGCCGGCCGGTCATCGGATCGTCGATTTGCGCCACGCGCAAATGCGGGCGCCCGCGATCGATCAGCCAGCGGCACAATTGGGGCGACGCGAATTTTTCCGAGACCGCAATGCGCGGATTGCGATGCAGAGCGCGGCCCGGCGGCGGCGCGATCCACGCCGCGATATCGACCTTGCCGACAAGGCGTTCCCAGGTTTCGTGTGCCGGCGTTTCGCCATGCGCAAGGCCCTCGCCCAGCGCGTCATCGCCCGCCAGAAATGCGAGTTCGGCTTGCGACGATGGATGGCCGAGTTCGGACGCGCGTTGCAGATACCGAAGCGCGCGCGGCCAATTCGCCCCGCTTATCTGCCCGGAGGCATCGAGCACCGCCAGCAAATGTGCGGCGTCGCCATTTCCTTCCTGCGCGGCTTCCAAGGTCAGGCGGATGCCTTCGGCGGGTTCGAGCGGCGGATCGATCAGAAGGCGCTGTCCAAGCGCGGCCTTGGCTTCGCGGTTTCCCGTCGCCGCCGCGCGGCGCAGCCATTCCAGCGCCTTCTCGTTCTGGCCGTTTCTGCCCAATTGGCGCGCCAGCGCGATCTGCGCCGCGATGTCGCCGGCGGAGGCCTTGCTTTGAATGTCGTCGAGAAGAGCTGAATCCAACGGAAAATAAATCCACGCCGAAATGCGGCTCTTACAGTAGAGGATTCAGCTTGAGGAAAACAGGTTTTCGGCCCAAATCGTCCGGCGCGCTCAATTCACGCGCTGGCGAATCCATTGCGAAAAGAGCCATTTTTCTCCCCGCGTCGGCGGCAGGCCGGCATGAAGCGTAAGCCTGTCGGGCTGCCCCTCTCGCGTCACGTTCCAGAAGATCAGCGCATCGCCTTTGCGGCCCTTATAGCGCCGCTGGGCCGCGGGAAAATCGGTCTCGCCGCCATCATAACCATCCTTCAAATAGATAAGGACCGTGGCGACGCGCTGGCCGCCGGAAGCGATCTCCTGCGCCATCGCTTGCGCCGGATCGAGGAAATCGAAATGCGGCCTGTATTCCTCGCCGACGCCGTAATGCAGCGCCGCGCTGTCCTCGAAACCGAGGACGGGCAGGCCGCTCAGCGCCGCCATGCGGGCGCGCGTCGCGACGGTGATCATGTCCATCTCGGCGACGTTCAAATAGGCGCCGGTATTGCTGCGGCTATCCAGAAGCTGAGAGCTGCCGTTTTCGACGTCGAACACCGCGGCGCGGCGGATTTGCGGACGAGCGCGGGCGACCAGCCAATCGCAAGCGGACGCGGAAAGAAATTTCTCCGCCACCGCCATGCGGGGCGTTTCCGACATGATGCGCGGGCGGGGAATCGCGAGCAGAGCACCGACATCGATTCCCCGGCGCAAGGCGTGCCAATCTTGTGCCGGCGTCGCCTCGCCTGAAACGAGCGCGCGCGCCAGAGGCCAATGGCCGGCGAGCGCGGCGAGCTCGCCTTTGGTCAGCGCATGGCCGCGTTCGGCGGCATATTGCAAATAGTCGAGCGCGCCGTTCCAGCTTTTCGGAATGCCGAGGCCTTCGGCGACGACCACGGCCAGAAGATGAGCCGCTTCCGCCTCGCCGCCATGGATCGCCTCGAGCGCCCAGCGAATGCCTTCAAAGACGTCATAGCGCGGTTGGCTGACGAGATGCCGGGCGAGCGCATTCTTCGCCGTAGCCTCGCCACTCTCGGCCGCGCGGCGGCGCCAGACCAAAGCCTGTTCATTCTTTCCGTCTTCATCGCAAATTCGCGCAAGTTCCAATTGCGCGGCGACGTCGCCGGCGGAAGCTCTCTCTTCCATGTCCTCGAACAGATCGTCCACGCTCACAGTCCCGTCCGGTGGCGGATCCATTGCGACAGCAGCCACTTTTCGCCGGTGGCGACGGGGAGCCCGGCGTGCAGCGTGCGCGGATCAGGGGTGCCGTCGAGCGCGGCGTTCCAGAAGAACAGCCCCTCGCCTTTGGCACCCTTGTAGCGCCGGTCGATTTCGGGAAATCCCGTTTCGCCCCCTTCGAAGCCCTCGTTCAAATAGGTCAGAAAGGTGAGGACGCGCTGGCCTGCTTGCAGCTCGGGCGCATGACCGGCCACGCTCGGATCGAAGAAATCGTAATGGGGCGAGAATTCTTCGCCCACATCGTAGTGCAGAAGCACGCTGTCTTCGAAACCCTCGACGCTGAGCCCGGCGATCGCCGCCATCCGGGCCCGCGCGATGATGAGAACGATTCCGGCGCGGGAGAAATCGAGACCGGCGGCGGTGTTGGTGCGTTCGCCTTGATCGGTCAGCGAGCCGGTCTCGGTATCGTAGATTTGCGCGCGGGCAAGATGCGGGCGGTTTCGCGCGATCAGCCAATCGCAGGCATCGCGCCGAAGGAAGTTTTCCACCATGCCGATGCGCGGCGATTCGGAAACCAGACGCGCCTGCGGCACCGACAGCCAGGAGGAAAGATCTATGCTTTGGCGCAGCCGCGCGAAATCTTCATGCGCGTCCCGGTTCTCGCGAAACGCGTGTGCAAGCTCCCATTGTCCGGCGAGCGCGGAGAGTTCGGCTTGCGCCTGCTTGCGCCCGAGTTCGGCCGCGCGCTGCAGCCATCCAGCGACACAGTCCAATTCTGCGGTACGCCCAGGCCTTCGCCGGTCATCAGCGCGAGCAGATGAGCGGCAGCGGCGCTTCCCTCGGAGGCCGCCGCATTGGCCCATTTCAAACCCTCGATCACCGCGAAGGACGGAAACGCGACCAGGCGCAAGGCGAGCGCGGCTTTCGCTTCTGTGTTGCCGGCCGTGGCGGCACGCCACAGCCATTGCCGCGCTTTCAGAAAACTTTTCTCGGCTTCAAGGCGCGTCGCGAGTTCGAGCTGAGCGGTAGTGTCCCCCGCTTGGGCCTTGCGTTCGATGTCATCCGCCGGAAACGCCGTCATTCCTCGTCCTTGATACAGCGGGGCGCCGCCTCCGGGGCGCAAAGCCAGAAATATCGTATTCCGATCATCGCGCGATATGTCATGCAACATATGAACGCGCGAGGAAATTCAGGATAAACTAAATGTGTTCCGGAAGTTTGTCCTCCCTCAGATACACGGTATGTGTGTGCCAAACATCGAGAGCGAATTCGACTATGTGATCGTCGGCGCGGGAAGCGCGGGCTGCGTCCTGGCCAACCGTCTGTCCGCCGACGGCCGAAATAGTGTCGCCTTGGTTGAGGCGGGTGGACAGGACAACTGGATGTGGTTCCACATCCCCGCGGGTTACCTCTTCGCCATCGGAAATCCTCGCGCCGATTGGATGTTTCGCACCGAACCAAACCAAGGGTTGAACGGGCGCGGCCTTTCCTATCCTCGCGGGCGCGTGATCGGCGGCTCATCCGCCATCAACGCGATGATCTATATGCGCGGCCAGGCCGCCGATTACGACCATTGGCGGCAGATGGGATTGGAGGGTTGGGGCTGGGCCGATGTGCTTCCCTATTTCCTGCGCGATGAAGATCACTTCTCCGGGATGAGCGCGTTCCACGGAGCGGGCGGCGCCTGGCGGGTCGATTCCCCGCGGGTGCGCTGGGACCTGTTGGACGCGTTCCGAAACGCGGCTTGCGAGGCCGGTATTCCGTCTACGGAGGATTTCAACCGCGGCGACAATGAGGGCTGCGGCTATTTCCACGTCAACCAGAAGAACGGCAGGCGCCTTTCGGCGGCGCATGCGTTTCTGAAGCCGGCTTTGGGGCGCAAGAACCTCACGCTGATCACGGGAGCGCTGGCGGACCGTGTCATCTTCGCCGACGGTGCGGCGCGGGGCCTCGTCATCCGCCGCGACGGCGAAGAGACGACGCTGTTCGCGCGACGCGAAATGATCCTGTCGGCGGGCGCGGTCGCAACGCCGGCTCTTCTCGAACGCTCCGGCATCGGTGCGGGGACGCGGTTGGCCGCGCTCGGCGTGCCGATCATCCGTCATAGCCCTGGCGTCGGCGAGAATTTGCAGGATCATTTGCAGCTGCGCTGCATCTACAAAGTAACGGGCGCGCGCACGATGAACATGGATTACCGCTCGCCTCTCAAACGCGTCGGCATGGCGCTCGAATATGCGCTGTTCCGGCGCGGCGCCTTCACCATGGCGCCGTCGCAATTGGGTGCCTTCACCCGCTCCTCATCCGATTTCGCCACGCCCAATCTGCAATTTCATATTCAGCCGCTGTCGCTCGACAAATTCGGCGATCCCTTGCACCCATTTGCGGCCTTCACCGCGAGTGTCGCGAATTTGCGCCCGACCAGCCGGGGCTCCATCCATGCGCGCGAGCGCAGCGCCGACGCCCCGCCCATCATCGCGCCGAATTATCTCAGCACGCAGGAAGACGGGCGCGTCGCCTGCGATTCCATTCGCGTGACGCGGCGCATCGTGGCCTGCCCCGCCCTTTCCCGTTATGCGCCCGAGGAATACCGGCCCGGCGCCCATCTCGTTTCGGATGATGAGCTTGTTCATGCGGCGGGTGACATCGGCACCACGATCTTCCATCCCGTCGGCACGGCAAAAATGGGAACCGACAGCGACCCCATGGCCGTCACCGATGCGCGATTGAAGGTGCGCGGCGTCGGGCGTTTGCGCATCGTCGATGCCTCGGTGATGCCGGCGATTCCTTCCGGCAATACGGCGGCACCGACGATGATGATCGCCGAAAAAGCCGCCGACATGATCCTTGGAGAAAAATGACCCAAACCTTCAAACGTGGTAGATCAGCCTTGGAATAAGGAGCCGCCGATGACGGCTGAAGCCGCGCCGGAAACCACCCCGATCAAGCCCGCGCCCCGTACCAAACGCGGCTGGGAGCTGATCTATCGGCACAGCTGGCCGGTCAGGATCACCCATTGGGTGAACGTGCTCTGTGTGATCCTGCTGCTGATGAGCGGGATGCAGATCTTCAACGCGCATCCGACGCTCTATTGGGGCAATGCCGGGAATCAGAACGACCCCTATATGTTCGCCATCTATGCCGAGGAGCGCGAGGTCGGGCCGCCGATCGGTTGGCTTGAATTCGGCTCGCTCAAGCTCGACACCACCGGCTATCTCGGCGTCTCCATCGACCGCGACGGCTATCCTTCGGGGCGCGCCTTTCCCTACTGGCTCACCATCCCGACCTATCAATCGCTCGCCGAAGGACGGCGCTGGCATTTCTTCTTCGCCTGGCTGTTCCTGGCCAATGGGCTTGCCTATTGGATTTACGGATTCTGGGCGCGCCATTTCCAGCGCGATCTGAAGCCGACGGGGAGCGATCTTCGCAATATAGGGCGCTCGATCCTCGACCATGTGAAATTCAAGCACGCACGCGGCGACGACGCGAAGCGCTACAATGTGCTTCAGAAGCTCGCCTATATCGCGATGATCTTCATCGTTCTGCCGCTGATGATCCTGACCGGGCTGACCATGTCGCCCGGGGTGAATGCGTTCGTTCCCTGGATGCTCGATCTGTTCGGCGGGCGGCAATCGGCGCGCGCGCTGCATTTCTTCGCGGCGGCCGCGATTCTGATCTTCATTTTCGTGCATATCGTCGAGGTGATTCTGTCGGGCTTCTTCAACGAAATGCGTTCGATCGTCACCGGCTGGTTCGCGGTGCGGCCGGAAGATGCGAAGGCGAAAGAAAGCGAACCATGATTGGCGATCTTTCAAGGATGATCATCACGCGGCGCACCGCTCTTACCGGAGTGATGGGAAGCCTGCTGCTCGCCGGATGCGACCGCCTTTCCGCGAGCCCGACTTTTGCGAAGCTGCTGGAAACAGCCGAGCGCCTGAACAAGACCGGGCAGCGCGTGGTGCTGTCGTCGAATAGGCCGCTGGCGCGCGTGTACTCCAAGTCCGACATCTCGCTGAACTTCAAGGCGAACGGAACGGTGCGGCCGGTGAGCCCCGACTATCGGAAGCACCAGGAAGAGAGTTTTGCCAATTGGAAGCTCGAGATCGGCGGGCTGGTGAAGAACCCCTTGTCATTGTCGCTCGAAGAAATCCGGGCGATGCCGTCGCGCACGCAAATCACACGCCACGATTGCGTCGAGGGCTGGAGCGCCATCGGCGAATGGACGGGCGTGCCGCTCTCCACGCTGCTGGAACGCGCCGAGCTGATGCCGAATGTCCGCTACATCCTCTTCCGCTGCGCCGACGATCTGACCAATTCGCGCGACGGCAGCGGTCTCTATTACGAGACCATCGACCTCGTCGACGCCTTCCATCCCCAGACCATTCTGGCACATCAGATGAACGGCGAGACGCTGTCCGTGCCGCATGGCGCGCCCATCCGCGTGCGCATCGAACGCCAGCTCGGTTACAAGATGGCGAAATACATCATGCGCATCGAAGCGGTCGAAGAGTTCTCGAAGATCGGTCTCGGGCGCGGCGGCTTCTGGGAAGACCGCGGCTATGAATGGTATGCGGGGATTTAAAAGATAATTGTCATTCCCGGCCGAACGACGCGAAGCGTCGTGAGGGGAAGGGAACCCAGGTACCGACACCGAGCAGATGTTGACACCTGGGTCCCCTTCCCTCAGCCAGCGCTACACGCGCGGGCTTCGCCGGGGATGACATTATTTACTTCGGGAACGCCTGTGCCAACGCCACCAGCTTCGGCTCGTCGCCGGGCGGGAACGTCGCCTTCGCCGTGATCAGCGCCATCGCCGTGATGCCGTAATAGGCGGCCAATCCCTGGATGTCGGCGATTCCCTTCTCGCCGAATTTGGCTTTCGCGCGGTTATAGGTCGCTTCCGTGATGTCGTGATCGCGATAAATCTCGGTCAGGAGATTGTAGATGATCTCCTCGTCTTCCTTCATGCCGGTTGGACGCTGGCCCGCCGCGATCGCCGCGCCGACTTTCGGATCGAGACCGCCTTTGACGGCCAGCGGATAATGCGCGTGCCAGATATAACCGCTGCCCCAATTGCGGGCGGAGATGATGATGGCAAGTTCGGAGAGCCGCGCGTCGAGCCCGGTGCCCCAGCGCAGATAATTGGACATCTGGATCGCATTCAGCCCGTATTCGGGGCTGGCGAAATAGACCTTGAACGGCGCGTTGGTGATGTTGCCGGCGCGCGGCCCCTTCGTCATCAACTCGGCGAATTGCTTCTGCTGCGGCGAAAATTTGCTGGGGTCGATGGGGGCGAAACGCACCGCTCCCGTCTGCGCACCAATCGCCGTCGGCACGATGAGCGCGGCGGCAACCAAAGCGGTTTTCAGAAGATTTTTCATGTTCGATCCCTCCCGAGGAAACGATTTTATTATTGCAGGACGTTGCTCTTTTCGGCTTCGGCGACGAGGCGCTCGGCGTCGTTGGGCAGCAGATAGCCCGCCGTCACGATTCTGTCCGACGCCTTCTTCACCGCGGATACATAACCGGCATGGTCGCCATAGCGTTCTTCCAGCGAGGGGCGCGGATCGCCCTTCGCCATGCGCTCCGCCTTGGTCTTCTCGAACGGCACGAAGCCGCCCGCATAATTGCAAAGCTTGCCCGCATGGAAGCCTTCGGCGGTGACGTTCCACCCCAAATAGGTTCCGAGCGGCGCCTCGCGCAACACCACCGGCACGCCGCCCATCTCGTTGCCGTCGGCATCGACCTTGGGCGCGCGCATGGCAACGACGCGCTTGATGGTCGGCGGCACTTTGGACATCACGCCGGAGCCGTCGGCATAATTGAAGCCCGCGCCGTAATCGTAATCGATCACCGGATTCATGAAGCCGGTCGGCGCGGCGGCCGGCAAGCCCGGAATGGTGGGGAAGCCCATCGCCGCCTTGGTCGGCTCGACGAAATTGCCCGCCGCGATCGTCGGATAGACGCTCGGCGGCATTTGCGTTCCTTTCATCACCCAATTGCGGAAATGCACGCGCAAGGCATTAACGGTCTCGCGCTGCGGCATCGGATTGGTGGCAAGGCTACCCTCGCCATAGCCTTCGCTGGGACAGGATGGCGGCTTCAACGCCGTGGTGGAAAATCCGCCCGGTCCGCCGCCATGCTGCGTGCTGCCGATATAATAGCGGCGCACATTGTCGGGCACCGGGATGTCCTTGTCGGCGGCCGGGCCGACAAAGGACGGCGACAGTTTCAAGCCCCAGATTTCGGCGGCGCCGAAATGCTCGACGATCTTGGGACAGGTGTTGCTGGCCGTGCAACGGTCGAGAACGCCGGCGGCCGGAAGCCCGCGCACCGCATCGGGCCATTTGGTCCAGGACTGGGTGCCTTCGCTCGACGGCTCATAGAGCTTGGAAACGCCGTCGGGCATGGCGAAGCGGTAATTCAGCGCGATGCGCTTGCCGGCGATGATCGGCCAGGCGCCGTCGAACACCTGACGATCCGCTTCGTCCTGATTGAAACCGAGATGCAGGAAGGCGCGGATGTAATTTCCGCTTTGCGAGACGCCGCGCGTGATCGCCCATTGGACGCCGCCCGCGACGGGATTGGCCGTGCCGGTGCTGTCGGCCTTCTCGTTCTTGAAGAACGTGCCGACATCGCGGAAGGCGGCGAAACCGATGCCGAGCACCAGCGGGTCCTGCGCCGTGTAAACGACCTGATAGAGCAGCTTCGAATCGAAACCGTTCTTCAGGCAGATTTGCGTCGGATCGGGCGTGCCCGGGAACGGATTGGCCGCATCGCATTTCGCGAACGCCCAATCGGAAGGCGCGACCTTGGCATCGCCGCTCACCTTGCCGTCCATCGTTTCGGCCGTGTGGGTGGTGAGGCTCGCCTTCGCCGTGTCGAGAGCGGCGGGCTTATAGGGAATCGGATTGGTGTGGATGTAGATGGTTTGCGAATTCTTGCCGTTCGCATTCATGATGCGGCCCATGACTGGGCCGGTGATGGCGGAGCCATCGGCCTTCTTCGCCACAGGCACCACGACGTAATCATTGTCGGCGCCCGGCGCGGTGCGGCCCGTGGCGTCGCCCTGCCAGCCGGAGGAAAGCCCGACATCGCCGAGATTGCGTTCGGCGGGAATGATGGTCAGGCGCCCGGCGCGGTTGGGCACGTCGTGCCACATCAGCCGGCTCGCCTTGCTCATGTCGACGGGCTTCACGAGCTGGAAGGTCGCCTGATATTCGACCATGCCGCGCGCGTTCTTCGGCGCAAGCTGGATGTCGGTGATGAGGGCGTTGTGCGGGTCCTTCGGATCGAGCTCGCCGAAGGCGCGTCCCGCCAGCGTTTCGTACTGGCCCGCCACTCCGAAGCTCGCGCCGTCGAAAGCGGGCGAAGTTTTCTTCTCGATGACGATTTTCGTAACCTTGGCGTCTGCCGGCGCGGCCAGCGTCAATGCCGTCGTCGCCAAAAGCGCAGCCCGTATCCACGACCTATGGATCATGAGTTCCTCCCGAGAAATGTGCCCGATGCCGCTATCAGCGGCTTGGCGCCAAACATACCTCAGATTGCAAAATCTGGTAATGTCGGGAGATGGAAAGCCAAGGCTTCCACGGGAGGGAAAGATGAGAAAATCGAGCCTATTCGGGATGGCGGCGGCGATTGCCCTCGCCTCAACCGGCGTGCTGGCGCAGAACGCCCCCTTTGTCGCCGCCTGGGGCACCTCGCAGCAGCGCGAGGGTGAGGCCAAAATCGCCAACGCCACGGTGCGGATGATCGCGCGCGTCACATTGGCGGGCGAGGCGGTGCGCATAAGGCTCGACAACACTTACGGGAAAACCCCCGTCGTCTTTTCCAAGGCCAGCATCGCGCCGCGCGTGCGCGGGGCGGCCGTCGCCGTGAACCTCGTCAAGCCGGTGACGTTTCGCGGGCAAGGCACCGTGACCGTGCCGGCGGGCGGCTCGGTGACGAGCGATGCCGTGCCTCTTTCCGTCGTCGCACAACAGGATTTGGCCGTCAGCCTGTTCGTCTCGGGCGAAGCGCTGCCGAGCCAGCACAACAACGCGCAAACGACCTCCTATGTCACCCCGAACGGCGCCGGCGACGCGACGGCGTCGGCCGACGGCAAGGCTTTTACCGAACGCACGACCGCGATGTATTGGCTGAAAGCCATCGATGTGCAGGCGCCGGGCGCGACGTCGATCATCGCGTTCGGCGATTCCATCACCGACGGCACCTGCACGACGCTGGACGCGCATGACCGCTGGGAGGATTTGGTTTCGCAACGGCTCGCGCTCGCGGGCGCGAAAATCGCGGTGGTGAACGAAGGCATCGGCGGCAACACGGTGACGAATGCGGCGAACTACAATCCGGTGACCAATTCGGACCCCGGCGTGCTGCGTCTCGACCGCGACGTGCTTTCGCATCCCGGCATTTCCCACGTCGTGATGTTCATGGGCACCAACGATGTCAGGCGCGGCGCCCCGGCACAGCTCGTCATCGGCGGAATGAAAAGCATGATCGAACGGTTGCGGGCACGCGGCAATATCAAGGTGATCGGCGCAACGATGGTGCCCCGCCACACCATCGTGCCGGGCGTCGCCGATACCGGCTGGAGCGAGGAGAAGACCAAGATCCGCAATCAGGTGAACGATTGGATCCGCAAAGAGGCGGGCTTCGACGCGGTGCTCGATTTCGACCGTGTGATGGCAAGCAAGAGCGATCCGAACCTGATGGAGCACGCCTATGATTGCGGCGACGGCGTGCATCCGAGCCCCATCGGTTATTTCCAGATGGGCAAGGCGGTGGATTTGGCAGTGTTCGGGGTAAAGCCGTAGAAGCCGCCATGAAATTGCCGCCGCGATGCTGTAAGCATTGTGTTGACGTAACCATCAAGGACCACCGATGAAACATACCGGCATCATTGCTACAGCTGCGATTCTGCTCGTTACTTTCCAAGTCCTGGCGCAGACGAACCAGCCTGCGAAACCGGACTGGATCGTTACGTCGAACAAGCCATGCAAGGTTTGGAATCCCGAGCCGCAACCTGACGAGTCGGTCACATGGTCCGGGACCTGCGAAGACTGGCTCGCGTCGGGCAAAGGTATTTTGAAGTGGACCGAAAACGGCAAGCCCGCTGTGGAATTCGACGGCGTCTACGCGAAAGGCAAGCGCAACGGCCCGGGCGTCATCATCACGCCCGATGGCAAGCGGCTTGCAGGCGTATGGGTGGACGACGAGCTTATCACCCCCGAGGGCGGCAGCATTTGATCGCCGGGACCAAGCGGCTTCACGCCGTTTGGGATCATGAAAAAATGGCCGGACGCGAACGTCCGGCCCTTATTAAGTTGGATCCCCTTCCCTCGCCGCTTACGCGGCTCGCCGGGGATGACACCTTCGGTGTCAGTTCTGCGGCGAGAATTTCTGGATGCGGCGGCCGGTGGCGACTTCGCCGGTGTAGAGATTGCCCTTCGAATCCATCGTCGCCAGATGCAGGAAGGCGAAATTGCCGCCTTCGCGTCCCATCTTGCCGATGCGCTGCACGACCGCGCCTGTCTGGCGATCGAGCTGCCACACCGTCATGTTCATGATGTCGGCGATGAAGATGTATTTCTGCGCCGCATCGGGCGAGAAATCGACGGAACCCACCGTACCGCGCATACCCGTGTTGCGGGCGACGAAGAATTCCTTCTGGAATTTGCCGTCCTTGGTGAAGACCTGCACGCGGTTGCCGCCGCGGTCGCAGACATAGACGAGGCCGTCCTTAGAGATGCGCACGCAATGGACCGGCGATTTGAAATCCTTCGCCGGCTCGGCGCCTTCGCGGCCGACTTGCGGCTGGCCGTCATTGGAGATTTCCGACAGCGCCTTGCCATAGGCGCCCCAGCCGCGCTTGAACGCGCCGGTGTCGGAATTGAACACCAGCACGCGCTTGTTGAGATAGCCGTCGGCGACATAAAGCTCCTTGGCGTCTTCATCGAGCGTCGCCGAGGCAACGCCGCGCAGCAGCAGACCCGTCTGCTGATTGTCCTGCTTCTGGCCTTCGTTCGGAACGTTGGGACCGCGATGGCCGAATTCGGAAATGAATTTGCCGTCGGCGGTGAATTTCATGATCGTGTCGCTGGGCTGCGCGCCCGCGATATAGACGTTACCGGCGCGGTCGGTGAAGATCGTGTGCTCGCTCTTGGGCCAACCCGGAACTTCGTTGCGCTTGCCCCACGACTTCAGGAGATTGCCTGCCGCGTCGAATTGGAGGACGGCGGGGGCGGAGATGCAGCACTCGGCCGTCGGCGGATTGGTGGAGGCGTAATTGTTGCTCTCGTCCAGATCGCCCGGGCGGTTCAGCACCCAGATCGTGTCCTTGTCGTCGACGAACATGCCGGTGATGCCGCCGAGCGCCCAATTGTTGGGAAGCGGCTTGGGCCAATTCGGATCGTAGCGGTATTTCGGCGGGCCTTCGGCGGGCGCGGCCATGCTCAACCCCGTCGCCACCATGCCGCACAGCGCCAGCGCCGACACCGACGCAGCGATCATCGTCTTAGAAAAGCGCATCATTCCCTCCCATTGGGTGCGACCGCTCGAACGGCAGCTTCGGAAACCATCTTATACGCAACAGCGGCGGACAAACAAAAGGGCCGGGAGATTCCCGGCCCTTTCACACAAAAACCCAGTAAAACCTCGGTTACGTGGTCTTTTTCGGCGCCGGTACCGGCACGCCGGCGCCCTTCAGATTGACCGAGTACACCGTCGAGCGAGACATGAAGTAGAGCGTTCTCCAATCGTCGCCGCCGAAGGCCACATTGGTCGTCGCCGGATCGCCATGCACGATGCGGCCGAGCTTCTTGCCCTTCGAATCCAGGATGTAAAGGCCGCCCGAGCCGCCGCAATAGACATTGCCGGCCATGTCCACCTTCATGCCGTCGGTGGTGCCGGGCTGCGGTCCGGAAAGATCGGCGAAGAGACGCGACGTCTGGCGCGCCACCGTGCCGTTGGGCAGCATGTCATAGGCCCTGATCTGCGCCCGCCGCGCATCGTTGACATAAAGAATGCGCTCGTCGGGCGAGAAGGCGATGCCGTTGGGGCCGACCAGCTCTTCGGTGAGCAGGCTCATGGAGCCGAGATCGGGCGACACGCGATAGACGCCGGCATATTCGACATCCCATTGGTCGGGCGCCAGCGGCCCGCCGGGATCGGTGAAATAGATCGCGCCGTCGGATTTCACGATGACGTCGTTCGGACGCAGCAGCCGCTTGCCCTGGAACGAATTGGCGATGACGGTGATGCTGCCGTCGAGTTCCGTGCGCGTGACGCGGCGGGTGAGATGTTCGGCAGAAAGGATGCGGCCCTGCTGGTCGCGCGTCATGCCGTTCGCCTCATTGGTCTTTTCCATGGCGACGGCGACGCCCTGCCCCGGCGTGTATTTGATGCGCCGCGCGCTGTTGATGTCGTTGAACAGCAGATAGCGGCCTTCCTTGATCCACAGCGGGCCTTCGGCCGGGCCGACATCGCCGCCATAGCCGGTGGCCAATTGGGTGATGGGCTGGTTGATGTCGATGATGTTGGCGAGCTCCGGCGCCGTCGATTCGATTCGCCGCGCCGCCGCCGCGGCCCCCGCTGGCGCGTAACGGCCCATGACGCCAAGAGCGCCCGCGGCGCCCGCCATCTCCAACATAGATCTGCGTGAAATTCCCTTGCCCATGACGATCCCTCCCGAGGAAATGTCGTTCTTGCAGGCTACTCTATCGCGGCATTCCAATCCAGGTGTCAGCCGGCGCACTTCGCTTCGAGATGGTGGAAGAAGGCGGCTGTATCGAGCCCTTTCCCGGTCGCGCGTTCGACGATCTCTTCGGCCTGGAAGCGGTGTCCGACGCGATGGACGTGTTGGCGCAACCAGGCGAGCAGCCCGCCGAACGCGCCCTGCCCGATCTCGTCTTCCAGCGCGTGACTTGCCCCATAGCTTTCCGCCAATTGCGCGGCATAGAGGCTGCCCAGCGTATAGGTCGGGAAATAGCCGAAATTGCCGAGCGACCAATGCACGTCCTGGAGCACGCCGTCGCGGTCGGATGTGGGGCGCGCACCGATGAGCGCGGCGCTGCGTTCGTTCCAGATGTGGGGCAGGTCGCGCACCGCGAGAGCGCCCGACAGCAGCGCGACTTCGAGCTCGTAACGCAGCACGATGTGGAGGTGGTAGGACATCTCGTCGGCGGCGACGCGATTTGTTCCCGGCTTCACCACATTGACGCCGCGATAGAAGGCTTCGCCGTCGAGCCCTTTCACCGCCTCGGGAAAGAGCGCTTGCAACTTCGGAAAGACGTAATGCCAGAAGGCGCGGGAGCGGCCGACATGGTTCTCCCACAGCCGCGACTGGCATTCGTGCAATCCCATGCTTGGCGCATCGCCGAGCAGCGAGTCGCGGTCATTGGAATCGAAGCCCTGATCGTAAAGACCGTGGCCGCCTTCATGCATGGCGGCGAGCACCGCGGATGAAAGATCGTTCTCGTCGACGCGCACGGTGAGCCGCACATCGTTGACGCCTGCGATCAGCGTGAAGGGATGGGTCGAACGGTCGAGGCGTCCGCGCGCGAATTCGAAGCCGATGGCTTCCAGCAATTGGCGGCACAAATCCCATTGCGCGTTCTCGGCGAATTTACGCCCCTTGAGAAGGCCCTCATAGCGCGCGGTCGCGTCCGAACATTGCTGCACCAGCGGCACCAGGCGCGTGCGCACTTCCTCCAGCACCGGATCGAGGCGCGCCCGCGTCATGCCCTCTTCATATTCGTCGAGCAGCGCATCGTAGGGATCGCAGTGCGAACCTTCCGCCAATGCCGCCGCTCTGTCGCGCATCAGGCCGAGAAGCTGATCGAACCCTTGCGCGAAAATGCCGAAATCATTGTGTATTCGCGCCTCTTCCCAGCAGCCCAGCGCGCGCGAGCGCGCATTGGCAAAATGGCGCACCAGAACCTGGGGCAGCGCGAGCGCGTGTTTGCGCAAGCGCCGCAAGAGATAAAGCTCGCGCGGCCAGCGTTCATCATTGTCGGCGTGTACCGTCACGTCTTCCACCAGATCGCCCAGATGGTCGGAGGTCAGCAGCGCATGGCGAAGCCCTTCGAGCGTCGCCAATTGCTCGCCGCGCTCTTCGCGCGCCGTCGCCGGCAGCATGGTTTCCTCGTCCCACCCCATCAGCGCGATGGTGTGATCGAGATGGCGAAGCTCGGAAATCTGCTCGCGCAAGGCGGTGGCCGCACCGGCGGCGCGATTGAGCGAGCGCGTCGGGATGGTCAGCTCCGGCGGCGCATCCGCTTCCAACACGGCCGCGAGTCCGCCGCGCTGCGCGACATTCACCACTTGCTTCTGGGAAACCCGGCACATGGTGCCGATCCCGTTCTCGGTCGCGACGAACCCCATCACCGCATAGAAGGGCTCGCCGAAGACGCGCCCGTCGGAACCGATCACCGGAAATTCGTGGACCGGCAGCCTTGTGGCCGTCTGCACCACATAAGAGCGTTCGGGATCGTCGGCCAACGCAGCCGCTTCGTCCAACAACGTCTCCCATTCGGCTTGGCTAACCGCCGCGCCCAGCACCACACCGGTGCCGCCATAGGAGCGGTTGGGCTTCAGCACCAATTGCTCGCGATTGAGGCGGGAATATTTCAGAAGATCGCCTTCGCGGTCATGCGGCAATGAGGTTGTGCGATCGCCAAGGAGCCGCGTCCACAGCACGTGACGGCGGAACAGCCGCCGGTCGTCGGCGCCGAAATATTCTTCGGCTAGCGCCGGATCGGTCAGCACCTCGAAGCCCGTCTTGTGATCGAAATCGCCGGTCATCGATGAGACGACGCGGTTCTGCCGAAACAGCAGGCGCATGGCATCGAGCGGTTTGCCCAATTCCTGCTCGCGTTTGACCAGCTCCTTCACTTCGTAATCGCGATAGGCGACGTCGATGCAGATATCCTCGTAATAGACCTCATCGCCAACGACGCGCAGTTCGCGCGGATCGGCATGGGCGATGGTGAGATCGTGGCGTTTCGACAGGTAATCGCGAAGATGCGATTGTTCCTCCGGGCCCTGGCGAACATATTTCGCTTCCACGAAGCAGAGCCGGCAATTGGCGCGGCCCAAATTGCGCGCATGGTCGATCAAAATCTGCACGAACAATTCGCGCTGGTCGCGCGGCAATTGGATGTGAAGCTCCGGATTGTGCGCCAGCAAAGTCGGCACCACGTCGCGCATCACCAGCTGTTCGGCGATGGGGGCGAAATGGATGCCGCCGACGCCCGATAGATTCGGCTCCATGAAATGGAGCGAATCCTGCCAGGCGGCGCCGGTGAAATCGCACACCGCGTCGAGCCGGCCATAGATCGAATTGTAGGTATTGTGCGCTGGCGTCCAGGTATCGCGGAACCAGCGTTCCTCGTCGGGGTTGATCGCGAGAATCCGCCTGATATGCGGATCATCGAGATAAAGCTGCGGCAGGCGGCGCAGCGCCTCGGTCATCTGCAGGCAGACATGATGGACGTAAGACAACTGCTCCGGCATCACCAGAAGCGGGCGCAGCATGATGCGGACGGCCTCGTCCACGCCGTCGCGCTCATAGATCATCTGATTGTCCCACGCGTCGATGCGCAAGCGTTCGGCGATCCGCGCGAAGGTCGCGTCCGCGACGTGATGGGTGGCGCGGCGGATACGTCCTTCCAGCGTAGCGCCGGAAAGCCCTAAGGCTTCAGCATGGCTAAGCACAGGCCGCATGGTCCGAGCATGTCATGGCCCGCAACAGCGGGCCATGACATAACCCTTATGCGTCCGGCAAAGCGAAGACGTAGAGCGCGTTGCCGTTCAGCGGATGCTTCAGATCGGGCGCGATGGCGCGCAGCACGTTGCGCGGGGACCCGCCGCCGAGACCGGCCGGAACGGCGATATATTGTTTGCCGCGCGACGTGAACGTGACCGGGAAGCCCTGCACCGAAGTGCCGAGCCGCGTCTTCCACAACAGCCTGCCCGTCGCCGTATCGAAGGCTTGGAAATAGCGGTCGATGTCGCCGACGAAGCTGATGCCGGAAGCGGTGGTGAGCACGCCGGTCAGCCATTCGGGACGCTGCGAGACGGCCCATTTCTCCTGCATCGTGCGCACGTCATAGGCGGCGAGCTTGCCGATATTGCCGTTGCTGCCCGGCATCTCGAAGAATTTGCGGTCGGCTTGCGTGCCGCCGCCGCCGTCTTTCTTTTCGACGACGCGCCCGTTCATTTCCATGCAGGCTTGCGTCAGCGGGATGATGAGCGTCTGCGTCTGCGGATCGTAGCTCATCGTCTGCCAGTCCTTGCCGCCGGCGGTGCCGGGGCAGGACGGGACCCAATAGCCGGTCTTCTGCTCGAGAATGTCGGGCCGATAGGCGATCTGTCCCTTGCTCTTGTCCTTCCAGACGAAAATATTCTGGAACACCGTTTCCTTGGCGTCGATAAACGCGCCGGTCTGACGGTCGAGCTTCCACAGGATGCCGGGCTTGCCGATGTTGAAGGAGAGCTTGCGATTGTCGACATCGACCAGCACGCGCTCATAGACCTCGTCGAGATCGAGCGACTCGCCGGGGATATATTGGAAATGCCAGGCGAGCTGGCCGGTGTCGGGGCGCAGGGCCAGGGTCGATGTGGTGTAGAGCGCGGCATCATTGGGACCGGTGCCACGGCTCGCCTGCATCCAGGGCTTCGCGTTGGCGACGCCCCAATAGGTCAGATTGAGTTCCGGATCGTAGGTGCCGGTGATCCATGTGTCCCCGCCGGCGCGCAGCATGTTGGGAAGATTGCCCCAACTATCGCCGCCCGTCTGGCCGGCGCCCGGCGTCGTCATGAAGCGCCACAGCTGCTTTCCAGTTTGCGCGTCATAGGCGCTGATGAAGCAGCCCTGGTCCTTGGCGTCGGCCTTGTACATTTCGCAGCCGCCGAGGCCCTGCACGACTTTGCCGTTGATGATCAGCGGCCCGCTGGAATTGCCGAAGCCCTTGGCTTCATCGGCGATGACCGTGTCCCACACGGTGCGCCCCGTCTTGGCGTCGAGCGCCATGATGTGCGCATCGGACGAAGCGACATAGATATTGGTGCCGTAGATGGCGAGATTGCGCATGGCGCCATTGCCGCCGGTGACCGCGCCGGACGGCCTTATGCGATTCTCCCACAGGAGCTCGCCGGTACCCGCATCGAGCGCCTGCACCAGATTGTCGACATGGACGAGATACATGATGCCGTCATGCACCAAAGGTGTCGGTTCATTGGCGCCGACGCCGTCCGTCATCGACCACACCCAAGCGAGCTGAAGCTGCTTCACATTCTGCTTGTTGACCTGGGTAAGCGTGCTGTTGCTCCAGCCCTTGTAATTGCCGCGCGCCATCAGCCAATCGTTCGGGCTGGGATTGACCAGCATCTGCGTGGTGACGGGCGAGAGGGTTTGGATGTTGCCTTCGATGTTAAGGCGGGCGGGCGCGCGCGACGCCGCGGCAGCGCCGGCGGGAGCGGCGGCGGCCGTTTGCGTCCCAGCGGCGGGCGCCGTACCGGTCGCCACCTGACCGATCGGAATGGCGGCCGTGGTGGCGAGTGCCGTCGCACCGACCGGGGCGCCGTTCTGGCGCAGGATGTAAGCGACAAGCGCGCCGACCGCCTGATCGGACAGCGTGCGCGGATTGTCGGCCGGCATCGAGGTGAGAATCTTGGTGGAAAGATCGGCCGTCGTGCGGGTGCGCCACGCATTCATGAAGGTGGCGCCCGCGAGGGGCGGGGCTTCGGAGCTGCCGCGCAGATCGTTCTGATGGCATTTTGCGCAGGTCGCCGCATAGGCGGTGGCGCCGATGGTCGCCTGGTCGGCGGTATAGACGCCGCCGGCGGCAGGTTGCGGTTGCGCCGTGGTGATGGCGATCCCGAGCGTGGCGAGCGCCGCGCCAGACACCAAGAGTAGTGCTTTCAGTCCCCGCATCGTCTGCTCCTTAATTTGCCATGAGCCAGCCCCGGAGATTTCCCTCGGGGGCGCGCTCGGAATTGAGCTGTACGTAAAGCTGTCCGTTCCTTAAGTCGTCGACCATCGAAGGGGTCAGATCGACCGTGCCGCTGATGGTCGGCGTCGTCGTCTTGGTGACGGTCAGATCGATGATCGCAGGACCCGGAATGCCGGGCGCGCCGCGATGGATCTTGGCGATCGTCGCCGGCGAGCGCAGGCCGTTGGCCGCGCCGTTGACCGTGAGCCTGTTGCCGGCAAGCGTCGCCGTGATCTGGCCTTGGCCGGCCACGGTCACCTGCATCGCCACATCGACCGGCACCACCGAAAGCCTTGTGCGGAACGCGTTCGCGTTCTGCGCCGCAAAGGCGGCCCCCATCCAAAGGAGGCCTACGCCAATCGTCATCGCCGTCAATTGCCGTCTTGCCATGTGTCGATCTTTCGAGAAAAGCCCTTGCGGACGCGTCCGGTGTTGCCCCGGACTTGCGATCCATCCCATAGGGAAATCTACACAGAGTTGGCAGGAGGGTCCATCCGCTGCTTGTCATTCCCGGCCGAGCGGGCGGCACGCCGCGAGGGGAAGGGAACCCAGGTCCCAACACCCGATACGATGCCAGCACCTGGGTCCCCTTCCCTCGCCATGCTTCGCATGGCTCGCCGGGGATGACAGGGGGGTTACGCCTGACCGGCCAATGCGGCGCGCACGCGGGCGGGCGTCAGCGGGACTTTGCGCATCCTGACCCCGATGGCGTCGAACACCGCATTGCCGATGGCGCCCGGCACCGGAGCATGGGCCGCTTCGCCCGCGCCCATCGGCTTGTCCTCCGGCGAGCCCCAAAGCTCGATATCAAGCACCGGGGCATCCGGGATGGTCAGGATCGGATAGCTCCGCCAATCCACGCTGGTGACGCCTTGCGTATCGAAGATTGTTTCTTCGTGCAGCGTGCGGCTGACCGCCTGGATGATGTTGCCTTCGACCTGGTTCTTCACCGCGTCGGGATTGATCATCTGACCGGCTTCGTAGACGCAAGTAATCTTGGTGACGCGCACGCGGCCCGTGGCGCGCTCGACCGCGACTTCGACGCCGAGGCCCATGCGGTTGTCGACATGCTTGTAATGCACATAGACAAGCGCGCGCCCCGTGGCGATGGCCGCATTGGCGCTGGCCGGATTGGGAGAGGGCCGCGCCGCCCAATTCATCTTCTCGGCGGTGCGCCGCAAGATGCGTGCGCCCATTTCGTCCTTCAGATGGGTGAGGCGGTATTCCAGCGGATCGCGCTTGGCCGCCGCCGCCAGCTCGTCCATGAAGCCTTCGACGCCATAGACATTTCCGAGCTTGCCAGGCGCGCGCAAATTCGAGGCGCGCAAGGGCGTCGATTGCAGCCAATGCACGACGGCGCTCATATGGGGAAGATCATAGGGCGGATAGACATTGCCCTGGACCTGCGCGACCGCCTGCCCCTCCGGCTGCGGAATGCCGGCCGCCGAGAAGGCCAGCATCGAGCGGTTGAAAAGGTTGGGCGTGTTGATCGGCAGCCAGGCTTCCGATTCCCAGGCGACGATGTTGCCCTCCGCGTCGAGCGATGCGCGCAAGTCGAGCACTTGCGGCGGGCCCTTCGGGTCCCAGCCATGTTCCTCTTCACGCGACCATTGCACCCGCACCGGACGACCCAGCTGGCGCGACAGCAGCGCCGCGTCGCAGGCCGCATCGTCATGGCCGTTCATGCCATAGCAGCCGGCACCATCGAGATAGACAACGCGGACGGCATCCGCCTCCATGCCCATCCCACGCGCGATCACCTGGCGCAAACGGTGCGGGCCTTGCGTCGCCGACCACACGGTCAGTTTGCCGTCTTTGAAATCGGCAAGCGCGCAGGAAGGACCCATCGAAGCATGGGATTGCGCCGGCCATTCATAGGTCGCCTGGAATTTTCGCGTGGCGCTGCCGATGGCGGCTTTGGCATCGCCCACCTTCATCAATTCCTGATCGCGCGCGACGGGCGCGGCCCGGACGCTCGCATAGACGCGGTCGGAACCAGGCAAGCCGCCGCCGCCGGTCCAACTGACGCGAAGCGCGCGGGCCGCACGGATCGCGTTCCATTCGGAATCGGCCGTGACGGCGACGAAATCCTTGATCCGCACGACACGGGCGCCGGGGATATTACGAACCGAGGCTTCATCGACGCTCGTCACGGTGGCGCCGATGGCGCGCGGGCGAACAATGCGCGCGTGCAGCATCCCTGCGATGCGATGATCCTGAACGTAAGTGTGGCGGCCGGTCATCTTGCCCGGAAGATCGGGGCGCTGCACCGGCTGGCCGACGATTTTGTAATCGCGGCCGTTCTTGACGGCTGCGTTGCGGTCGAGCTTCACATTGAAGCGGCCGCCAGCGATCAGTTCGCCATAGGCCGCGGTGCGTCCGTCGGGGCTGCGCACGACGCCATCGGTGACGGTGAGCCCGGCGGCCGCGACGTTCCATTTCTGCGCCGCCATGTCGAGCAGCGCTTTCCTTGCCGTCGCCGACGCTTGGCGAATCTGCATGCCGCCGCCGATAATGCCGGTGGAGCCGCCGGTGGTGCCCTGGTCGGGCGTCGTCGCGGTGTCGCCTTCGATCATGGTGATGCGCGCGAACGGGACATCCAATTCTTCGGCGACGATCTGCCCAAAGGCGACGCGGCAACCGGTGCCGAGATCGACCTTGCCGCTATAGAGCGTGATGGCGCCGTCGGGCGCGATGACGAGATAGGAATCGACCTCGTCGAGCGCGACGGGTTTCGTCGCGGCCGCTTGCGCCAACGCTTCGAGATGCGGGCTGAGCGCGAAGCCGACGACCAGCGCACCGCCGGTGAGCAGGAATTCGCGTCTGCCCATTCCATTTACGATTGGCATGTTCATGTGCGGCTCCCTGCGGCGCGTGCGACCGCGGCGATCACGCGAACATGCGTTCCGCAGCGACAAAGATTTCCGGCCAGCGCGTCGCGGATCTTGGTTTCGTTCGGGCGCGGCGTTTTTTCAAGCAACGCCGCGGCGCTCATGATCATGCCGTTGGTGCAATAGCCGCATTGGGCGGCCTGCTCGGCGATGAAGGCCGCCTGCACCGGATGCAGCCGGTCGGGCGTTCCGAGCCCTTCCAGCGTGGTGATCCGTTTGCCTTGCGCCTCGCGCACCGATGTCTGGCAGGAGCGCACCGCATTGCCGTCGACGATGACCGTGCAGGAGCCGCATTGGCCGAGCCCGCAGCCGAATTTCGGACCGTGCAGCGCGAGATTGTCGCGCAACGCATAGAGCAGCGGCATCTCGGGATCGTCGGCGTCGAGCGATTCGCTCCGCCCGTTCACATTGAGGGTGAATCTGGCCATGGCCCATCCTATGTGCTGTGAAGAGAGCGCAACCTCTTGCGAGATTGCGCTCTCTTTATGCTTCAATCAGAAAATCAGTTCAGCGGCTCGACCTTGACGATGGACGCGCCGTGATTGTTGCCGACCCAGAGCACGCCGGGATTTGTGCGGTCGTCGATATAAACGCGGCGGATATTGGTCGAACGCGGCAACGGATATTCGACCACCTCGCCGGTCTTGATGTCGAGCCGTGCCACACGGTCGGTCGACATGGAGCCCGTCCAGGCATAGCCATATTTGTCGACGGCCGCATCGTAAGGCGCGCTCCACTTGGTCGGCACCTTCCACTCCTGCATCTCGCCCGTCTTGGTATCGAGCATACCGATGCCGTCGGAGCCATATTCGGCGAACCACAGACGGTCCTGCGCATCCACGCGGCCGCGGCGCGGGCGCGACATCGGGGTCGGCGTCTTATAAAGCGTGTAGGCCTTCGTCTTGGCGTCGAGCTTGCCGATGCCGTTATTGGAGAAGTCCAGGAGATAGATGTTGTTCTTGGAGTCGCTATGGATGCCGTAGGTGCCGAGCTTGCGGCTCGTCGTCGGATCCTGCTGATTGCCGAAATCTTCGAATTTTCCGGTGGAGATATCGAGCCTCAAAATGTGGCTCTGGTCGGAATTCTTGATCCACACTTTGTTGTCGAGATGGGTTGAGCCGACCGCCAGATGGCCGGTCTGCGCATTGTCGGTCTGCCATTCCTTCGGCATCACCCATTGCTGGAATTTCTCGGTCTTGGGATCGAATTTGACGATGCTGGCCTGATACATCACGCCGACCCAGAGATTGCCGGCCTTGTCCATTTCGAGATTGAGCGTGCCGACGGGAAAATCGGGCTTCGACATCGGGATCGGATATTGCGTGACCTTGCCGGTCTTGGGATCCATCTTGCCGAGGAACATCTGGCCGAAATCGGAATACCAGACCATGCCATCGGCACCGAGGATGACGTCGTGCGGCTGGATGATCGGGTTCGGCAGATCATATTCGGTGACGACGACCTGGGTCGATTTGCCGGTCAGGCGCGGCAAGGTCTTGAGCGCGTATTCGTGCTTCTTGACCTTGCTCAGGTTCACCGTGGAAAGCCATTCCGCGACCTTCTCCACATTGCCGCCGCGGGACTCAAGCCGATCTCCACGATTGCCATTGCCGCCCAGCCGTTGCGGCCGCTCCGGCGTGGCGCCCGGATAGAAGCCGGCCATAAGCTTGAATATCTCCACGAAGCCTTTCGGGTCGTAGGCAGAGTTCACGATCCGCTGGTAGGAATGGCAGCTATTGCAGTTGAGCAGGAACTTCTTCTGCTCGTCGGTGCCCGGCATGCTCATCAGCCATTCGGCGTTGGTGAGCTGGGCCGCGAGATCGCGCGTCTTCTTCAGTTTCAGCGCGGCTTGCGCCGGCTTGCCCGAAGCGACCATCGTGGTCGGCGCGCCATCGAGGTCGTAACCGACCGCGCGCGCCGTCATCGTGTAGTTGCCGGGTTCCAGCTTCGAAGCCGGGAAGCTATAGCGGCCGTCCTTGCCGGTGACGACGCTGACCGTGATGGTCGAACCCTGTTTCTTGGCGCTGACGACGACGCCTTCCATGTTGCCTTCTTCGGCGGAAGAGACCTGCCCCGTGAGCGCGGCCGGCGTTTGCGCCGCCGCAACACCCGCTTGAAGGACAAATGCCGCGGCCGTGAGCATCAGATTCGTTCGCATGGGGATTCCTCCTGCCGTTCCTTAAGACCCGGACCAACCGCTCTTATATCGCAAAAGGCGCTAGGCATGAACTCTACGGGGCGCGGGGCCGGGCAATCCTTCCGCCCAACGCCATCACATCCGCTCGATTATTCCCGCCGGCAGGGCCGCAGAGCCGAAAAGCGGGGTCCGGCACCGGCTTAGGGGAATTGACCTCGCTTTGGGGGAGCCCTTTCCGAACCTTGGCGCGACCTCTAAACTGCCGCGCAAATCTTACTTCGATGGGAGAACTATAATGACGACGCGCGTAAGCTTGCTTGCTGCTGCCTCTATGGCGGCATTCCTGATCACCGGCCCGCTCGCGGCCCAGCCGCAATATAACGGCTTTCCCAAGAGCCCCACGAGTCCGATAAGCCAAGCCTACCGCGAACGCGGCAAGGAAGCCGTCGAATTCCAGAAGGTCGCGCCGTTCAAGATGTTCGACAATGTCTGGTATGTCGGACCCGGTTACGTGGCCTGCTATTTGATCAAGACCTCGGCCGGCGCGATCCTAATCGACGCCTCGGAAGAACCGGCGATGGTGCAGCACGTCATCGACAGCATCCAGAAGACCGGCACGAATCTGCGCGACATCAAGGCCATCCTGATCAGCCACGGCCATGCCGACCATTTCGGCGGCATCGCGCGGATGGCGGAAGTGACCGGCGCGCCCGTCTACGCGGCCGAAGAAGATTGGAAGCTGATCGAAGCGATCGCGGGGCGCCCCGGGCGCAACGGCGCGCCGCCCATACGCACGCCCAAGCGCGACCGCATCATCAAGGACGGCGACACGCTGACCGTCGGCGACACCACGCTGAAGCTCTATGTCACGCCCGGCCACACCTCGGGCGTGATGAGCGCCGAATTCACCGTGTTCGACAATGGCAAGCCGCATAAGGCGTTCTATTCGGGCGGCCTCGGCGGACGCGACGGCGTGCGCGGCTTCGAACAGGCTGTGGTCAGCGCGGAACGCGTCTCCAAGATCCCGGGCATCGAAGTCTACTTCGCCAATCATGGTTGGAACCCTGGCACCGACTATCCCAACGGCAGCATTTTCGAGCGCGCCGAAAAACTGAAGACCCGCAAAGCCGGCGATCCCAATCCGTTCGTCGATCCCGCTTCGTGGCAGCAGAACATCACGATTGCGAAAGCCCGCATCGCCAGCGGACTCGAAGAGGAACGCAAGAAGGCGGCAGCGACACCAGCAGCCGCACGGTAGGATCGGAAAAAGCGCATTGCAGGGGGCCTTCAAGCGAAATGGTTTGAAGGCCCTCTTCGCATCGGAAAATGGAGGACAGGATGAAGCGCGTTGTCATGGCGGTGTGCGCCACCTTTACGGGAATCGCATTGCAAGGCGCGGCGGCGCAAACCGAAGAGAAGCCCGTGCCGATCGCGCAAGCGCCCTATCACCGGCCCGTCTTCACCAACCAATATCTCACGATGCTGGACGTCTATGTCCCGCCGGGCCGCAACACCGGCTATCACACCCACAGCCAAGATTCGGTGTCGGTCAACATCGTCGTCGGCCGGCAGACCAACCAGAATTTCGGCTCGGCCACGATCAATCCGCCCGGCGCCGGCGGCGAGCGCGGGCGGGCGACGTTCACCAATTACGTCAAGGAAGGCAATCGCACGCATAAGGCGACCAATATCGGCCAGACGCCGTTCCACAACGTCTCCTTCCTGCTGACTTCGCCGCAGCCCTATAAAACCACGCCTTCGACGCGCAACGCTCAGGGCTTCACGCAAGTGATGGACAATGAGCGCGTGCGCGGCTGGCGCGTGAGGCTGGAGCCCGGTCAATCGACGGGCCAGATCACGCAGACCGCGCCGGGCTTACGGATCGTCGTGGAATCGGGCGAGATCGCGGAAGTGGTGCCGACCGTCGCCGACCGCGCCATGTATCTCGGCACCGGGCAATATTTCTGGCAGGAGCCGGGCACGACGCGCAGCATCCGGAATATCGGCACGACGCCCGTCGAGTTCGTCGAATTCGAACTGAAATAGATTAAGGCTCGCCGGCGAGCGGCGGCGTCGCGCGCGGGGGCCGGCGCGGATTGGCCGCTTGCTCCAGCGCGTAGGCGTAAGACAGCAATTTTCCTTCGGTGAAATCGAGGCCGAGAAGCTCGGCCCCAATCGGCACGCCTTGCGGGGCGGACGCGGTGGCCGGCGAAAATCCCGCCGGAAAGGTGACGGCCGGAAAACCGGTGCCGTTGGAAAGAACGCCGTTGCGTTCGGGCTGTTCGCCTAGCGCGAGGGGCGCCACCAGAATCCGCTGATGCGGATAGAGGATCGCGTCCAGATTCAGATCGGCGAAGATTTTCGCCACCGCGATGCGCAAAGTTTCACGCTGCAGCATCCGCGTCTTGTAAACATCGCTGTTCGTGCCGTCTTGAATGCCAAGCTCATATTCGAGCGTCTTCTGCACGGCGGAGGTTTTCGTCGCCACCAATTGCGCGAAGTCTTTGATCGGCGCCGTCGGCGGAAGCGTTGCGAAATAGCGGTTCATCACACTCGTCGACTCGTAGACCGACGTATCCATGTTGGGCGCGAGACGGTCATATTCCGGAAGCGCGAAACGCACGACGACTGCGCCCGCTGCCTGCATGCGCGCCGCGAGGGCGTCCATCGCGGCATTCACCTCGCGGTGGCGCGGCTCGGTGCCGGACATATTCGTCATCACGCCGATGCGCGCGCCCCTCAGCGCGTCAGCGCGTAAGGCGTTCGTATAGTTTTGCGTTTGATGCCCGCGCCCCAAAGCGGTGACGGGATCGGACGGATCGTAGCCCGCCATCACGCCGAGCAGAATGCCTGCGTCGGTGACGGTGCGCGCGATGGGTCCAAGCTCGTCCTGCGTCTGGCTCGCCGGGATGACGCCCGAACGGCTGATCAGCCCGCGCGTCGGCCGCACGCCCACAAGGTTGTTCGCGGAAGACGGCGAACGGATCGACTGACCGGTGTCGCTTCCCGTGCCGATGGCCGCGAGATTGGCGGCGAGCGCCGCGCCGGTGCCGCCCGACGAACCGCCCGCCGTGCGCGTCAGATCGTAGGGATTGCGCACCTGGCCGGCGACGCTCGAAATCGAGATGCCGCCGCGAGCCAGCTCCTGCAAATTCGCTTTGGCGATGATGAGGGCGCCGGCTTGGCGCATCTTCGCTACCGTGAAGGCGTCCTTGGCGGGCTGCGAATTCTTCATCGCCAGATTGCCGCCCGAGGTCGGCATGTCCGCGGTGTCGTAATTGTCCTTGAGCACGATTGGAATGCAGTGGAGCCGCCCCACGCCTGCGCGGTTCGCGGCATAGGCGCGGTCCAACTCGGCGGCGGTTCCCATCGCGCGCGGATTGACGGTGATGATGGCGCGAAGCACCGGGCCTTTCAGATTGTAGGCGTCGATGCGATCGAGATAGGCCCTCGTCAGCCGCGCGCAAGTAAGCTGGCTGGACGCGAATGCTGCATGGATGTCGGCAATCGTTGCTTCTTCAAGATGGAACGGCGTTTGGGCGCGAGTATCCGCGAATCCCAGCGTCGCGCAAACCGCCAGTGCCGCCCCAAAGCCGCGATTCATCAGCGCGCGGCGGCGGTCTTGAATTTCGTCTGCCAGCGCCGGGCAAACTCGCCACGCGGCACTTCGGTTCCGCGCAAATAGACTTTGTTGATGCGCCGCGTATTGCCGATGTAGTCAATCGGATTGGCGTCGAGCACGATGAAATCCGCCTGCCGCCCCGCCGCCACCATCCCGCTGTTGAACTTTCCGATCGCCGCGCCGTCGCGCGTCGCGCCGATGATCGCTTCCATTGGCGTCATCCCCATCGCCACCTGGCTCTCCAGATCCATATGATTGAAGAAGCCCATCAGATGCCGCGACTGGCCGGTATCGGTGCCGCCGACGATCTTCATGCCCGCTGCCCGCAGCAGCACCGCGTTGTGCGCGTCTTCGGCGAAGACGGCCTTGGCGCGCACCACCTGCGCCGGCGTCATCTCCCGCAAGGGCACGCCCCAGAAGCGCTCGATGTCGGAGCGCGAATAGGTCGAGGTCAGAAGCGGGTCTTCGAGCCATGAGGGGCGCTGCAATCCGCCTTGGGTGTTCATCCAGGCGGTGATCAGCGAGGGCGTCATCCACATCACTGGCCGGTCGTTCTTGGCGACGCGGTCCTTGACGATGTTGATGATGTCGTTGTCGATGTCGTCGCCGGCGCGCACCGGCACATGCAGCCAGCCTTCCATGCCGCGCAGGAACATCGCCTTCGCATCCATCAGCTTGACGTTGTGGACGGCGACGGGAACGTTGAGCTTGTGCGCTTCATCGAGGATGGCGCCGTAAAGCGCCGGCGTCAGCGTCTTCTTGGCGCCCTCGCGGTCGTCCACCCAGATCTTGATGAACATCGGCTTCATCGCCGCATAGTCGCGCACCGCGGCGCGCGCTTCGTCCGGCGTCGAGACGCCATAGGACACATCCATGCGCGAGGGGTTGCCTTGCGCGCCCGAACCCGGCCACGCCATGCCCGGGCCGGCCGTCTTGTATTGCGCGGCGCCGGGCACCGTTTCGTTGCGCATCCGAAGCGGCAAGTCGCCCCACGGCGTGCGGCCGCCCTTCAGGTCGGAGCGCGCGATAAGATCGCCGACGCCGACCACCGCGCCGACGCCGTTATAGGCAAAGCGCTGGAGGTGATCGATCAGGTTCTCGCGGGTGAACATCTCCTTCGACATGTTGCCTTCGGCGAGATTCTGAAAACCGAGATGGCCGTGCAAATCCACCAGCGCCGGCATCACCGTCTTGCCGGTGAGATCGACGCGCGCCGCACCCGCGGGTGCCGCTACTTCACCTCGGCGGCCCACCCGCGCGATCAGATTGTTCTCGACGACGAAGGCGCCGTTCTCGATGATTCCGCCATCGCCGGTGATGATACGCGCGCCCTCATAAAGCGTGGCGCGGGCGGGTTGGCTATGGGCGAGATTCGGTGCGACCGCCGCCTCGACGAGCAAGGCCGCAAAGGCGAGACGGAACGAAACCATGACGGCCTCCTTCATTACTTGCCGAAGCGCGCCGGCCCTTGGCTTTGCAGGGCGATGCGATAGATGCCCTGGCGCGCCGTTATATAAAGAGTCCTCTGGTCGGCGCCGGCGAACGCCACGTTGGACGGCTGGCGCGGCACCTTGATATTGCCGAGATAGGCGCCCTTCACATCGAAGATCTGCACGCCGACAAGGGTGGTGACATAGAGTCGGTCGTCGCGGTCGATCGCCATGCCGTCGCCGAAACCTTCCTGGCCCGCCGGAATATCGCGCAATTTGGCGAAGTTGCGCCGGTTGGTCAGCTTTCCGTCGGCCTGGACATTGTAGGCAAAGACGGTGTCGCCGATCGTGTTGGCGACATAGAGCGTGCGCCCGTCAATCGACAGGATGACGCCGTTCGGACGCGGCACCGAATCGTCGACCACGATGGGCTTGGTGGTGCCCGGCGGCAGATAATAGACGTTCACCTTGAGGCCCTTTACGATGGGGCGCGGGCCGGGATCGGTGAAATAAATCCCGCCTCTGTCGTCGGCGATCAGATCGTTGGGCTGGAACAGCCGCGTGCCCGCCACCAGATTGCGAAAGCCGCCATTGGAATCGCGGGCGGTGATGCGTGGCTCTTCCGCCCAGATCATCTCGCCCCTTCGCGTCAGCGCGATGCCGTTGCCGCGATTGGTGCCGAAGCGCTCGGTCCAGATCTTCCCGGCGCCGTCGAGGCGATAGGTGATGCTGGCATTGGTGTCGGAGAAGATCAGGCTGCCGTCCGGCATGCCGAGCGGGCCTTCGGTGTTCAGGAAAATTTCGCTGACCAGTTCGGGCGTGACACCGGCTTTGACCACGCCCGGAATATCCGTCGCGCTCTGCGCGAAGGCCGATGCGGAAAGGCACAGACCCGAAGCGGCGCCCAGCGCCATTGCGATTATCGTCTTCATCTCATTCCCCCAGATTTTTCGTTCTTACTTCGCCGCGAACGGCCCGACTTCCGGCTTGCCTTGTGTATGGGTCAGATCGCCGAGTTCCTGGCGCGCGCCGCGCGCGATGGCCGCGAGTTCATTGCCGGCTTGGAAGCAGCTAAAATCGGGGCGGTCTCGCCAGGCGAAGGGACCGCACAATTTCTTGCCCGCCTTGATCGTCGCGTCATGGACGATGTTGATGGCGCGTTCGTAATCGGGATCGCCCTGCTTATAGCCGGTGAAATTGCCAAGATCGCCGCTGGCCGCGAACACCGCGGTGATGCCCGGCACTTTGGCGATCTCTTCGGCGTTCTTGAGCGCTTCCAGCGTCTCGAGCATGACGATGACGACGAGATTGTCGTTGATGGTGGCGCGATAACCGCCCGGCACGCTGCCCCACATGTTGGGATCGAAGGCGGGGCCACCGCCCTGGCTGCGCGCGCCCATCGGCGGAAAATAAGACCAATGCACGACCTGCCGCGCTTCCTCGGCGGTGTCGACCGTCGGCACCACCAGCACCAGCGCGCCGGTATCGAGCGCGTGCTGGATTTCCTGCTCGTCGGTGTAGGCGATGCGTACGCCCGGCACCGCTTTGGCGTTCGGGCAGGTGCGCCAAGCGCGCCCGACCGCATCCCACACCGAAGGCGCGTGCTGCATCTCGGTCCAGGTGAAGTCGTAGCCGGCGTTGGCCATGGCGCAATAGGTGGAGGGATCGGTGACGCCCGAAATTGTGCCGCCCACCACCTTGCCGCCGGCCATCATTTTGATCTTCGCCGGATTCCACAGTTTGGCGCCCGCGGGTGCATTGAAGACGGGGCCATATTTCCAAGTCGCCGGATCGAACGGCCCCTGATTGACGGCGCCTTGCGGCGGCACTGCCTTGGCGTTGGTGTCCTGGCCCGCCCGGGCGGCCAGCGGAAATTGCGGGGCGGCCTGCTGCGCGACCGCAGCCACGCCTACGATGCTTAGAACGGCACAGACGAGCGATATTTTCGACACGTTACGCATCGTTAGGTCCCTCCCCGAAAGATCGCCGCGATGAAGCGCTGCCTACTGCGACATTCCCTTGTAGAGAAGGCGCTGCATGCCGGCCGTCGTCTGGGCGATATAGATATTGCCCTTGGAGTCGGTGCTGATGTGATGGCCCGCGCCCAGAATTCCCGGCGGCTGGATGGTGCCGACATAGGTGAGATTCTTGCGATCCAACACCGCGATTCCCTTGCCATAGCCGACATAGAGGAATTGCTGATCCGGATCGGCCGAGAACGCCAGATCGCGGGCGAAAATCTCATCGCCCCTCGTCAGCTGCTTGATGAACTTGCCGTTGGCATCGAAGCTCTGCACGCGCCGGTGCTCGCGGTCGGCGACATAGACGGTGCCGTCTTTCGCGACGCGGATGGCATGCACGATGGAGAATTGCTGCGGTCCCGGCTCCTTGAATTCTTTATAAGAGACGACTTCGCAGCTATAGGCATCGGCAGGTTTGTTGCCGAAAGCGCCCCACATGCGCTTGTAGCGGCCCGTATCGGCATCGAACACGATGACGCGATGATTGCCGTAGCCGTCGGCGACGAACAACTCATTGGTCAGCGGATTGAGTTGGGCGTCGGCCGGGCGATGCAGATTCGCGGTGTCGGCATTGCCCTTGCTCTCATTGCTCTTGCCGATCTGCAGGACGAACTTGCCGTCGCGCGTGAATTTCAAAAGCTGGTCGTCGGTCACGGGCCGCAAACCGGCAAGACCGTTTTCGGGGCAGGAATTGCCGCCCAGCCAGACGAAGCCCTTGGCGTCGATCATGATGCCGTGCTCGCGTTCGGGCCATTGATAGCCTTGGCCGTCGCCGCCCCAGCCGCGGAGATAATTGCCGGCCGGATCGAACACCATCACGGGCGGCGCCTTCATCGGAGCATCCGCCGGCTTCAATGTGCGCGGGCGCGACAGCACATAGGCGTTGTCTTGCGCGTCGATAGCGATGGATGAGGGATCGCCGACCTTGAATTGCGCCGGCACTTTGGGCCAGCCGCGGTCGACTTCGAATTGCGGCATGCGCGCGGCGGCGGCGGCCGCGACGGCAGACGAGGAGCCCGCGCTCACGCCCACGGCCAAAGCGATCAGAAACGCATGATGAAAGAATTTGCGCTGCATGGAACCCTCCCAGATGCCTGGTGCTTTGGCGACCGACCGCCAGCCCGGCATTCAAGGGAGATGATGCGTCTTTCCGTCGATAACGGCAATCGGTTTGCACCGCCGCGTGGGCGTGCCGGAAACCTACGTCAATACGGCGGGTTAGTTGGCGGCCAAAGAGCGCAGCTGGTTCGTATCCACCCAGGCAACATGGGTTTTGCCGTCCTCCACAAGCTTCACATAGAAGCCGAGCCGCCCGCCCCGATCTTCCAGATGGGCCTTCTGGGCCTTGCCGCCGGATCTCTCGGCGAGCGCGATGGCTTCAATCAGATTGGGCGTCACGCGAGACTCAACCGGGATATGGGCCTTCGGATCGGCCTCGAAGGCGCGGTCGAGAACGCGGCTGGTGCGCTCCAAAATCGTGCCGCCTTTTTCCGGCGAGCCAATTTCGCTCGTGCGTGCGTTCACCGCGACCCGGCGAAGCTGGCCGTTGGAGCGAAGGGTCACATCATACTCGCCCGGCTTGTTGACGAGGCATTCCAATTCTTCGTCCTGCCGATAGCGCCCGGCAACAGCATGGCCGCCGAGTTGACGCTCGGCCGTGGCGATCGCATCAATTAGCGAAAGTTTCGCCGATTGGAGACACACCACATCTTTTGCCGGTTCGGCATCGGCGAGCATTGTGGCGCAACCCGAGGTCAGAAGCATTGCGGCAAGAAGCGGCGCCGGCAGAAGATGGATGCGCTTCATCGTACGGCCTCCTAAGCAACGCGGCTTCTGCGCCGCCTTTTCCGTGTACGTCCTATTGGAAACGCAAGTGCCCGTAGTTTTGTTGCGCGCGACGGGTTCCGCTGACGATTGCGGCCGAAATGAGAAACCCCGCCAGCATTTTTGCGGCGGGGTTTCTAGCTTTCCAGCTTTTGCCCAGCAGAGCCGGGCTCTTGTGCAGGGCTCGGTTCACCACGCGCGCGTGGGATTGAGCCTTGCTGTGCAGGTCAGATTTTTGGTGGCGGCGCGTTGACGGAAAGTTTGTCGGCTTTCCAATTGCCTTGCGCCGTGGCCCCGCTTTATCGGGGCCTACGGGGACTGCCCGGGGGAGCGTCTTCCATGCGGAGCCTCCTGGTTTGCGGTTTCAAAATCATCGTCTTTGGGGCGACCTCGGCCGCGCATCCTTAGACGATATGGTGTCGCGAAGATCGATCCTCAAGCGACACCTAAGCGTCCTCCCGCGTGTCCTCTTTGTCAAATCAACAAAATCCATCGCGCGCGAAAGGCGAATTATGCCAATCTTCGGTTCTCGAAAATGGGGGGATTAATTTGAGCGCCGTAACTTTGATTGCCAAGATCACCTCCCGTCCCGAAACGGCCGAGACAATCGCGCCTGCCTTGCTCAAGCTCGCAGCCGAGTCGCGCAAGGAAGCCGGCTGCATCAGCTATGCCGTGGTGCGCGACGTCGCCGAGCCGAATGTGTTCGCGCTGGTCGAAGAATGGACGAACATGGCGGCGCTGGACGCGCATAATCTGATGCCGCATGTCCATGAGGCGCTGTCGCAGGCTGGACCGCTGCTCGCCAAAGCGCCGGAAATCGGACGCTATCGCTCGGTCTGATATGGCGCTGACCGACACGCTCTCTCATCCCGCGCGCACGAGACCGTTCGGCAGCGGACTCGTGACCCATGTGAGCCGCAGCGACGTTCACAATTTCCACAAGCAGAATGTCGGCGAGATCGAACTTGTTGCCGGGCTCGGCGTGAAGGACGACGCGCATCTGGGCGCGACGGTCCAGCATGTGGTGCGGGTGAAAGAAGATCCGACCAAGCCGAATTTTCGCCAGGTGCATCTGATCCATGAGGAACTGTTCGCGGAACTTGCAGGCCGCGGCTTCAAGGTCCGCGCCGGCGAGATCGGCGAGAACATCACGACGCGCGGGCTGGAATTTCTGAAGCTTCCGGCGGCGACGCGCCTGCATATCGGGACGAGCGCCATTGTCGAGGTGACGGGCTTGCGCAATCCGTGCCGCCAGCTCGACCGCTTTCAGCCGGGTTTAATGGCGGCACTACTGGACCGCGATAGCGACGGCAATCTCATTCGCAAATCCGGCATCATGAGCATCGTCATCCAAGGCGGCATCGTGCGCCCGGGCGATGCCATCGAAATCGAGCTGCCGCCGCACCCGCACCAACCCATGAATCGCGTCTAGAAATCCGGCGTCTTCGCCTCGGGCATCGGATCGAGATCGCCGTGATCGAGCGGATTGTTCTCGGCGCAGACGGATTCGAGGTATTGCTGATCGGCGCGATCGTAGCGCTGCATCGTGTCCCACGCCGTGGTGTAGGCGCCCGGATCCTCGATATGCACACGGACTTCGAGATTCTTACCGTCATTGATCAGGCGGAAGCGCTCGATGACATGGAGCTTGTCGCTGTGCGGGGTGCGGAAATTGTCCACCCAGGTTTGATCGTTCATGCCGATCGTATCGACGACCAGCGTGTCGCCCTCATAATGGCCGACGGATTCGCCGTACCATGATTGCTTCACATTCTTTGAATGGGGCACGTTCATATAGACGCGCCGCACCTGTTGATCCATTTGGTGGATGAGCGTCACTTCCTTGGGCGTCTGTATGAAATAGAGCGGCTGCGCCGGAAGAAGCAGGAAGGCCGGCGTGCCCATCGGCCAGCAGCTCACTTGGCGCGTATAGCCGGTGCCGCCGCCGATGATCTTGTCGTTCATCTTGCGTAAGGCTTCGCGCGCCCAGGGTTGCAGGATCGGATTGTCGAGATCGGCGACGCGCCAATGCGGCGCCTCGCCGCGGCCGGGCGCTTTCCATGGATAGTTCGGATGCTGCGTGACGTGACGCGGCCCGCCGCCGGGCGGGATTTGGAAATTGGGCGCCTGCGCGACCCAGCCATATTCGATGGAGGAGAAATTCGGGACCGGCGCATTGTCGGCCGCCTGCACCGTTACAGCGCAAGCGAGCACGAAGGCAACACCCGAAGCGAGAGCGCGTTTGGACATGGGGTGCTCCTCGTAAATCAGACTTTGCGCGCCAGTGCCGGCACCGGAACGCCCGGAGCCTTCAAATTGACCGAGCCCAAAGTGGAACGGGTGGTGAAATAGAGCGTGCGCCAATCGGCGCCGCCAAACGCGATATTGGTCGTGCCCGGCGCGCCATGCACGATGCGTCCGAGCTTCTTGCCTTCCGGGCTCACGATGTAGATGCCGCCCGATCCGCCGGTATAGAGATTGCCCGCCTGATCCACCTTGAAACCGTCCGGCCCGCCGGGTTCGCGACCGGAAAGATCGACGAAGAGGCGCTGCGTCTGGTTGAGCGTCATCCCGTTCTCCGCCACATCGAATGCGAAGATCGAGCGGCGGCGTGAATCGCCGATATAGAGCACCTTCTCGTCATGCGAAAAGGCGAGACCGTTGGGCAGGATGAGATCGCGGGTGAGAAGATTGACCGAGCCGAGATCGGGGCTCACCCGATAGACGCCGTTATAATCGAGGTCCCAGGCTTGCTGCAGATCGGGAATGTTCCAGGGATCGGTGAAATAGATGGAGCCGTCCGACTTCACCACCACATCATTGGGCTTGTTGATGCGCTTGCCCTGATAGGTGTTGCAGATGACGGTGGTGCTGCCGTCTTTCTCTTCGCGGGTGAGGCGGCGCGCGAGGCCCTGGCAGGAGACGAGCCGGCCCTGCATGTCGCGCGTGTTGCCGTTGGCGCCGTTGGTCTTCTCGCGATAGACGCCGGTGCCCTGCCCCGGCGTGTATTTGATGATGCGCTGCTCGCCGATGGAGCTGAAGAGAAGAAAGCCGCCGTCCGACCACCAGACGGGGCCTTCGGTATTGCCGCCGCCGCCGAAGCCGGTCGCCAATTCCAGGACGGGTTGGCCGGCATCGAGGATGGCGTCGAGCTCGGGCGCGAACCGTTCGATGTGCGGCTTTGCCGCTTGCGCCGCGCTTTCGCGGATGCCACTTGCGATGGCTAGACCGCCGGCAGCGCCCGCCAGAAGATGACGCCGTGAAATCCCGTTTCCGTATTGCATGCTGGCCTCCCCCGAGGGTCTGCAACCAGAATGCGTCTTTCTGGGGCCGGCTTCAATCCGTTGTAAAGGAAACGGGCCGCCTCCCGGCTGGAGAAGCGGCCCGTTTGAGACGTAATGCGGCTTGAATTACTTCGGCGCCGCGGCTTTCGCCTTCTCGGTTTCGACCGCCCTGCGGGCGCCGGCCTGAGCGGCCTTCGCGCGCGCTTCCCAGGTCACCGGATCGACGAACGGATTGGGATCGCCCGGTTTGCGGTCCTTCAGCTTGAAGCTGCGTTCAAGCACGCCGCCGCCCGGATAACCGGCCGGCTCCGCCCAGCTATGGATTTGCATGTTGACCTGCACGCCCTTGATCGCCGCAACGCGGTCGGCGGTGACCACCGATTGCTCGGCTTCCTTGAGGCCGCCGCGATAACCGCCGCCGCCCATCAGGATCGCCGTATAGGTCTGGCCGCTGTCGCGCACCTTGATGCCTTCGGTCGTCAGCACGCCCGGCGTATGGCCCGGCATCTGATGGAAGGTCAGCGCCTGATCGCCGAGCTTCAGCGTGTCGCCTTCCTTGACCACCATGTCGCGCTTGGGCACGCGATTGGGCTTGGGATCGCGATTGCCTACCTTGCCGTCCAGCGCCGCGATCATGTCCCAGTCTTCGGCGACCGCGACGACGCGCGCGCCGGTGACTTCCTGAAGCCGCGCCGCGCCCCCGACATGGTCGAGATGACCGTGGGACAGAACGATGTATTTGATGTCGCGCGGATTGATGCCGACCTTCTGGATGTTGGCGATGACGTCATCGACGAACGGCTCTTGCGCCGTGTCGAACATGATGTGGCCCTGAGGCGTCGTCAGAATCCACACCGCGACGTAGCAAGGGCCGACATAATAGAGATTGTCGAACGCCTTGAACGGCTCTTGCTTCTGGATCGCGTTGTTGCGCGCCTGGGTCACCCGGCAGGTCTTGCTGAAGGTCTCACCCGCTGCCGGTGCCGCATTTTGCGCGGAAGTCGCGCCGACGCCCAATAAAAGAGCAGAAGCGGCTGCCGCCGCGAGCATGGTGGTGCGTGTCGATTTCATGGTTCCTCCCAGTGCTTCGCCAACCGTTCTTTGGGGGAAGCTTAATGCATTGTAATGCATAGCGGCCCCGTCGGGAAAGCTCCTCAAACCTCATCTTTCCGGCTCACAATTTGCGTGAATTCATTGTACCAATCGCCCACCGAAGCCTGTGGCTTCATCAGGAGGAAATCCCCCATGTCCAAATCTGCATTTTATATTGCCGGAGTTTCGCTCAGCCTTGCGCTTGCCGCGCCGGCGTCTGCGCAACTCGTCACCCATAAGGATTTGTCGCTTGCCGCGGCGACGACGATCGCCGTAACCGCGCTCGAGACCTGCAAGGCACAAGGCTACAACGTCTCCGTCCATGTGTTGGGGCGCGAAGGCCAGGTCCTCGTGGCGCTGCGCAACCCGCTGGCCGGACTCGCGACCTATGAGAACTCGATGAAGAAGGCCTACACGGCGCGGACGCTTCGCATCCCGTCCGGCCAGTTCGCCAAGAACGTGGCGGGCAATCCGAATGCGGGCCAATTCTTCCTGACCAATTTCGTGGCGGCGCAAGGCGCGCTTCCGATCATGATCGGACAGGACGCTCTCGGCGCGGTCGGCATTTCCGGCGCACCGGGCGGCGACAAGGACGAGGTCTGCGCCAAGGCCGGCATCGATAAGATCGCAGCCGATCTGAGATAGGCCCGAACAATTTCATGAGCCGCTTTCAGCGGCTTTCATCTAGGAGACTCTCATGAAGAAGATCGTCACTATCGCCCTAGCTGCCGGCGTCGCCGCATTCGCGAGTTCGGCCAATGCCCAACTCATCACCAATAAGGATTTGTCGCTGCCGATGGCCATCACCATCGCCCAGACCGCCATCGAATCCTGCAAGGCGCAAGGCTACAACGTGTCTGCCCATGTGCTCGGCCGCAACGGCGAAATCCTTGTGTCCATGCGGGGCGACAATACCGGCCCGCACACGCTGGAAAATTCGTTCAAGAAAGCATGGACGTCGCGAGCCCAGCGCGCGCCGTCGATCAATTTCGCCAATACGCTGAAGGATAACCCGACGGCCGGCGCGAGAAGCCTTTCCAACATGGTCCCGGCGCAAGGCGCGCTGCCGATCAACATTGGGATGGAAACGATCGGCGCCATCGGTATTTCCGGCGCTCCGGGCGGCGACAAGGACGAAGCTTGCGCCAAGCTCGGCATCGACAAGGTCGCGGCCGATCTGAGGTAAGACGACGCCTCTCGAAAGAACAACGGCGCGGCAGCGATGCCGCGCCGTTTGTTTTAGAACCGCATTCTCAGACCGAAGCTGCCGACGAGGGCTTTCTGTTGGCCACCGATGCGTCCGTCGATATCGGCGAAGAATTGCAGCGTTTCGCCTTGTTGCACCGAAACTCCGAAGCCCATATTGGCGACCGTCCGGTCCGGAATGCCGACACGCCGCAGGTTTTGCAGAAGACGTGATGGATGTTCTTTTTGCCGAACTGATAGTCGGTCAGCGAATCCGCGCCGCTCAGAAGCGTGAAATTCTTCTCCGGCGTAAAGGCCAGCAGATAGCCGCGCTTGGAGCAGATCGAGCAATTGCACGCCATCAATGTGTCGATCGTCATCTCGACGTCGAAGCGGACATTTCCGCAATGACAGCCGCCGCTATGTTTCATGGCTCCGGAGCCTCGTTCTTGAAATAGGGCTCGACCTTGCCCTTGAGCTTGATGGTCAGCGGATCGCCGGCGCGGTTCATCGTTTTGCCGGCCGCAACGCGGATCCAACCTTCGGTGACGCAATATTCGTCGACATTGGTTTTCTCGACGCCGTTGAAGCGCACGCCGACGCCCCGTTTGAGGGCTTCCGCATCGTGATGCGGGCTCTTGGGATTTACCGAAAGACGGTCGGGAGGCGTGTCGGTCATCGATGCTATTTTCCGTCGGAGCGCGGGCTGTCCGCGCGCTTACGAATGCACAAATTGCGTTGCCGCCGCAATGCCGGCGCGCCTGCGGACATCAGCCCGCGGCGCGTTTCCTGGGCTTTTCGTTGCGCAACGGTCGGCTCGCCGGTTCGCGCGCGCCCGGCGTATTCTCGCCCGACAACAGATAGCGGCGGTAATCGTCGAGATCGCCGTCGAACGGCTCGACCCTTCCATAGGCGACCAGCAGAAGCCGGTCGGCGGTGGCTTCCAGCAAACGCCGGTCATGGCTGACGAGGATCACCGCGCCGTCGAAATCGTTCAGCGCATTCAGCAATTCGGTGCGCGCGTCGATGTCGAGATGATTGGTGGGTTCATCCAGGATCAGCATATTGGGCTTGTCCAGCGTGGCGAGCGCCAGCATCAGCCGCGCGCGTTCGCCGCCCGACAAGTTCGCAATCTTGGTCTGGGCCTTGTCGGACGAAAAACCGAAGCCGCCCAATTGCGCGCGTATCTGCTCCATCCGCAATTGGCGGCGCAAATGCGACAGCGCCTCGATCGGCGTCAGCGCGCCGTCCAATTCTTCCAATTGGTGCTGGGCGAAATAGCCCGGCACCAATTTGCGCGCCCGCACGACCTCGCCGTCCATCAGCGGCAATTTGTGGGCGAGCAATTTTGCCAAGGTCGATTTGCCGTTGCCGTTCTTGCCCAAGAGCGCGATGCGGTCATCGGGATCGAAACGCATCGACATGTTCGAGAGAATGGGTTTGCCGGGCTCATAGCCGACAGACGCGTTGAACATGGTGATGAGAGGCGGGCTGGCTTCGAGAGGCTGGGGGATCCGAATGGGCGCGACGTGCTCATCGACCGGCAATTCGATGGTCTGCATCTTGGCCAACATCTTCATGCGGCTTTGCGCCTGGCGGGCCTTCGACGCCTTGGCTTTGAAGCGGTCGACAAAGGCCTGCATATGTTCGCGTGCCGCTTCCTGCTTCTTAGCGAAGGCGGCATCGAGCGCGCGCTTGGCGGTGCGGGTGGCGACGAAGACGTCGTAGCCGCCGGTGTAGAGCGTCAGCTTGCCGTGTTCGAGATGCAGGATGAATTCGGCCGCGGTGTTGAGAAGATCGCGGTCATGGCTGACGATCAGCACGGTGCCACGATAGCGGCGCAGGAAATCCTCCAGCCACAATACGCCTTCGAGATCGAGATAATTGGTCGGTTCGTCCAGCAGCAGAAGATCGGGGCTGGCGAACAGGATGGCGGCAAGCGCCACGCGCATGCGCCAGCCGCCGGAGAATTCTGAACAGGGACGCAATTGTTCGTTGGCGGAAAAACCCAAGCCCGCCAGAATGGCGGCGGCGCGCGCCGGCGCCGAATAGGCGTCGATGTCGTCGAGCCTCGTATAGATGTAGCCAAGCGCATGCGGCTCGGTTTCGCTATCGGCGGAAAGCAACAGCTCAGCGCGTTCCTTATCGGCCGCCAACACCGTGTCGAGCAGGCTGATGTCATTGCCTGGCGCTTCCTGCGCCACCGCGCCGATCTTCCAATCGCGCGGCCATGAGACATCGCCGCCGTCGGGGACGAGCTCGCCGAGAATCACGCTCAGCAACGTCGATTTGCCGGCGCCGTTGCGCCCGACGAGACCGATGCGGCGGCCGGCCGGCAGATTGACCGTCGCGCCGCCGATGATTTCGCGGCCCGCGATGCGGACAATGAGGTTGTCGATACTCAGCATGGCGTTCCAAACAAAGGCGTCCAGCGCGGCGGTCTGTCGCCGCGATGAGCGATGTGTCGAGGTCGGAAAGGTGAACGGCGGACGCGGCTAGCGCCTGCCGGGTCAATGTCCGGGTGGCCGTGTTGTAGCAGATGTTCGCAGGCGCAACAGACTTATTTTGTTCTTTGTATGCAGTTGCTTAACGGCAAGAGGCCGCTATTGCCGCGCCAATTCCTCACGTAAGCTTTCCAGTTCGAGCCAGCGCTCCTCCGCTTGCCCCAGCGCACGTTGTGCGTCTTCGAGCTTGGCGGTGGCGGCAGCGAAGCCCTTGGGGTCGCGCGCATAGAAGGCGCTGTCCGCAAGCCGGACATGCAAGGCGGCGATCTCCTTCTCAAGCACCGTGATCGTGGCCGGCAGCGTTTCCAGCGCATGCTTGTCGTTGAACGACAATTTCCGCGCCGGCACATCCACTTTGCTGCGTTGCTTGGGCGCCGAAGATTTTTTTGTTTTCGCCGGCGGCGGCTCCGCAGGCGCGACGCCGCGCCCCCGCTGAGCCAGCATGTCGCTATAGCCGCCGGCATATTCGATGAAACTGCCGCCGCCTTCCGCCATCAGCACAGAGCTTGCCACGCGGTCCAGAAAATCGCGGTCATGGCTCACCACCAGAACGGTGCCCGGGTAATCCGCGAGCATTTCTTCCAGGAGATCGAGCGTTTCGAGATCGAGATCGTTGGTGGGCTCGTCCAGCACCAGCAGATTCGACGGCGCCGCCAACACCTTCGCCAGCAGCAGGCGCGCGCGCTCGCCACCCGAAAGCACCCGCACCGGCGAACGTGCCTGCTGCGGCGTGAACAGAAAATCCTTCATATAGCTCATGACGTGGCGCGGCTCGCCGCCGACATACACGATGTCGCCGGAGCCGCCGGTGAGCGCCGCCCCGACCAGCGTTTCGGGTTCGAGCGCAGCGCGGTTCTGATCCAGCGCGGCGATCTGGACATTCACGGCGATCTTCACGTTCCCCGTGTCGGGCTTCGATTTTCCGATCAGCATATTGAGCAGCGTCGTCTTGCCGACGCCGTTGGCGCCGACAATTCCGACGCGGTCACCGCGCAGGATGCGCGTGGAAAAATCATCGACGATCAATTTCTCGCCGTAAGATTTGGAAATCTTCTTCGCCTCGATGACACGGGTGGAGCCTTCTTCCGCCTCGCTGGCGGCGAGCTTCACCTGGCCCGTGACGCGGAGCTGCTCGCGGCGGCCCTGGCGCATGGTGTTGAGCTTGGCGAGCCGCCCCTGATTGCGCTTGCGCCTGCCGGAAACGCCATAGCGTACCCAATCTTCCTCCATCGCGATTTTGCGGTCGAGCTTGTGCCGGTCAATTTCTTCCTGCGCCAAGACCTCGTCGCGCCAGTTTTCGAAAGCGCCGAAGCCACGCTCCAGGCGGCGCGTGCGCCTGCGATCCAGCCACACGGTTGCGCGCGACAGATCTTGCAGAAAGCGCCGGTCATGGCTGATGAGCACCAGCGCCGCGCCCATGGCGGAAAGCTCCTCTTCCAGCCATTCGATGGCCGGCAGGTCGAGATGATTGGTCGGCTCGTCCAAGAGAAGAATGCCGGGCATCGGCGCCAGCGCGCGCGCCAGCGCGGCGCGGCGGGCTTCACCGCCGGAAAGATGCGCCGGCAATTCGTTCCCGGTCAGCCCGAGTTTGCCCAGAAGATAAAAAGTGCGGTTGGAATCGTAGCCCTCGCCAAGGCCCGCCTCCACATAGTCGCGAATATTGGCGAAGCCCGACAGATTGGGCTCCTGCTGGAGATAGCGGATGGTCACACCGGGTTGGGCGAAGCGCGTTCCCCTATCGGGCTCGACGAGCCCCGCCGCGATCTTGAGCAGGGTCGATTTGCCCGAGCCGTTGCGCCCGACGAGGCACAACCTCTCGCCTTCACTGACCGAAAGCTCGGCGCCCGCGAGCACTTCGGTGTTGCCGAAGCGAATATCGATGTCTTTGAGCAGGAGTACCGGTGCCGCCATCGGCGCTCTCTATCAGACCGAGGCAACAAGACAACATCCCCGAGGCGTAGCCCCGGGGATGTCGTCCCAATCCTATCCTACAGGAGGGTCTTCTACCGCAGCTCGGCGGCAAC
>SHWE01000012.1 GCA_009693985.1 Alphaproteobacteria bacterium
GCGCGAGGCCGTTCGTCATGCCGGTTTGCTGCGAAATCGTCGTCATAGGATTTCTGCCGATACCGTGAACGTGTCGCTATATAGTAGAAAGAACCGATGTTGCGCGGTAGGGCCCCCTTTCGGTACTCTTGCCCCCATCGCTATCGAAATTCCCTTGCGGGGGACGAAAAATGGGAACTGCCACCAAGACGCGTTTGGACATCGTTCCGCTGACCAAGCATATCGGCGCGGAAATCCGCGGGCTGGATTTGCGCGAGAAGCCCGACGACGAGACCGTGCGGGCGATCTATCAAGCCTGGCTCGATCATCTGGTCATCGTCTTTCCCGGCCAGAAGCTTTCCCAAGAGGATTTGATCCGCGCCACGCATTATTTCGGCGATCTGGGCACGCTCGACCGCCCCGCCAAATATCATCCGCCCGGCTTTTCGCGGATGCTGCCCGGCATCATGCTGATCTCGAACATCCGCGAGAATGGCGAGCCGATCGGCGCGCTGCCCGACGGCGAGATGATGTTCCATCACGACATGATCCATAAACCGGTGCCGAGCAAAGGGACGATGCTCTATTCGGTGGAAATTCCCTCGGAAGGCGGCAACACGCTGTTCGCCAGCGGCTACGCCGCCTATGAGACGCTCGATCCCGCCATCCGTGCGCCGCTCGAAGGCACGCGCGCGCTGCACCATTACAATTACGGCTCGCAGCAACGCGGCCAGGGCGGCGTCGAAGCCTTCAACGAATGTGTCCATCCGACGTTCCGCACCCATGAGGAGACCGGCCGCAAGGCCGTCTACGTGAACCGTCTGATGACGGTGAAGGTGATGGACATGGAGCCCGCGGAAAGCGACCGGTTGCTCAACGCGCTGTTCGACCATGCCGAGAAGCCGGAATTCGTCTACGAGCATGTCTGGCGCCTTGGCGATGTTCTCTTGTGGGACAATCGCTGCTCGTCCCATGCGCGCACCGATTTTCCCTCCAGCGAGCGCCGCCTGATGATGCGCACCACGGTCGCCGGCACGACGCGGCCCATTTGATGGCCCGGTGCGTGACGCGCTTGCTTGGATTTGTGATGGCATTTCTGCTTTGCGCCGCCACGGCGCAAGCGGCCGAATTTTATCGCGGCAAGTCCGTCACGCTGATCGTCAGTTCCAGTCCGGGCGGCGGCTACGACATCATGGCGCGCACCATCGCCAAATATCTCGGCCGGCATCTGCCCGGAAATCCGCGCATCGTCGTCAGCAACATGCCGGGCGCGGGTGGCATCGTGGCGATGAATTATGCCTATCGCGGCGCCCCCAAGGACGGCACCTTCATCGCGGCGATGCAGAACAACATACCGTTCGAGCCGCTGCTCGGCACGCCGGAAGCGCGCTTCGTCGCCACCGAGTTCAACTGGCTCGGCTCGCCCAGCGTCGAAGTCGGGCTGATCGCCGTCTGGCATACCGTGCCGGTGAATTCGCTCCCCGATCTGAAGCGGCGCGAGATTGCCGTCGGCTCCTCGGGCGCGAATTCGACGCCGAGCTTCTATGCGCGTCTGCTCAACGAGACGCTCGGCACCAAGATGCGAATCGTCGTCGGCTATCCCGGCCAGAACGAAGTCTATCTGGCGATGGAGCGCGGCGAGGTCGATGGCTTCCCCAGCATGTTCTACAACACGCTGAACGCGACGCGGCCCAATTGGCGCGCCGAGAAGAACATCAAGCTGCTTCTGCAATATGGGCTGGAGAAGGAGCCGGCATTGGCGAACGTGCCGTCCGCGCTCGATCTCGTCACCAACCCCGAAGACAAACAGCTGATGCAGGCGGGCCTTGCCATGGTGACGCTGGGCCGGCCCTATCTGATGCCGCCGGGCGTTCCCGCCGACCGTGTGGCGCAGATGCGCAAGGCGTTCGAAGGGACGTTCAACGATCCCGGTTTTCGCGCCGATGCGAACCGCATGTCGCTCGGTGTCAACACGCCCAAGACCGGCGCCGAAGTGCAAAAATTGATAGAAGACGCCTACCGCTCCCCACCCAAAACCATCGACCGCTTGCGAAAGCTGTCGCTCCACTAAATCGAGGTCCCATGGCGAAAATCGCGCGGCTGGAAAAACAATTGCGCGCCGGCCAGACGGCGCTGATGCTGTTCGATGCGCTCAACGGCTATCTGCACCCGGCCGATCCTAAGAAGGTGCAGTTCCTCGCCGACCGCAACATTCTGCCCAATCTCCAGCGTCTGGTGGCGGGCGCGCGCAAAGTCGGCATGACCGCGTTCTACCCGGCGGGCGCCCATGCGCCGGGCGGCGTCGATTCCGTGGACCGGCTGACGGACACCGACATGAACCTCCAGCCCGGCGGAAGCGCCGACAATCCGATCCGGCCGCATTTCCATGCCGGCTCGAAGGACGCCGAGATCGCGCCAGAAATCGCGCCCGGGCCGGGCGATGTCATGGTCCCCAAACAGCGCTGGAGCTCGTTTTTCCAGACCAATCTCGATTTGCAGCTGCGCGTGCGGGGCATCGACACCATATTGATCGCGGGCGGCTCCACCGATGTTGGCATCGCCAGCACCGTCTTTGCGGCGCGCGACCTCGATTACGGCATCGTCGTGGTGCGCGACGGCTGCTATTCTTCGCGCGGGCCCAACCATGATTTCTTCATGGACCGCGTGTTTCCGCGCATGGGGCGGGTGATGAGCGTCGATCAGGCGGTCGCGTTGATGACCGCATAGGCGGGAAGCAAGGGGAGGGGACGATGGCGGCTCAGATTCGAAGCGAAGAGATCGTATGCCCCGGCGGGATGCCGGCGTTTATTGCGCGCCCCGAAGCGGCGGGCACGTTCCCCGTCGTCGTGCTGATGCATGAGCGCTATGGCTTGGTAAAGCACGCGACGGATCTGGCGCGCCGTTGCGCCGCCGATGGCTTCCTCGCGCTGGCGCCGAACTTCTTTTACCGGCACCCGGACCAGAAGGCGTTGAACGCGGGCAATGCGCGCTACGACATGACCGATCCGGAATCGGTGCAGCTGTTGAAAGCGGCGCTGACCGCGCTCGAGGGCCATCCGGCGGCGGATCGCAGCAAGGTCGCAGTGGCGGGCTATTGCCAGACCGGTCGCCACCCGCTGCTTTTCGCGGCCGAGGTTCCTATCCAGGCGGTCGTCGTGTGGTACGGCGCCGCCGCGCCGCGCGAATGGCAGGTGACGCCGGCCCAGCCGCGCGCCTTCGACGATGTGATCGCGCGCGTGCAATGCCCGGTGTTCGGCGCTTTCGGCGCCGCCGATCATCTGATCTCGGTGGAGGACGTGCGGACGCTGCGTACTTCGCTTGAGACGCACAAAAAATCCTTCGACATAAGGCTCTATTTGGGCGCGCCGCATGGCTGGCTCAACGACACGATGCTGGGCCGCTATCGCAAACCCCAGGCCGACGCGGCATGGGGCGCGCAGCAGGCGTTTTTGAAAGACGTGTTCGCGGGGGGCTGGCCGGCCAATCAGGTGCGCTGGCGGTTTCAAAGCGAGTTCGGTCAGGACTACGATTTTTCCAAGAATGTCAGGCTGGAGTGATTTTTGGGCGCGCCAGAGCTGAAATTTTCCACTTCGCGGATCGACGACGCGCTTGCGCGGGGCGCGCGCGGGGCCGGCATCGCGCGCGAAGACGCGATGCTGTTGATGGAAGAAGCCGCGCTCGGCGATCTTCTCGAAGCGGCGGCACGGTTGCGCGATGCGGGTCGTGGGCGGATCGTTTCCTATTCGCGCAAAGTGTTCATCCCGCTCACCCATCTGTGCCGCGATTATTGTGGCTATTGCACCTTCCGCAGCGACCCTAAGCCGGGGCACGCGCCCTATATGACTCCCGCCGAAGTGTTGGCGGTGGCCGAAGCGGGCGTGCGCGCGGGCTGCAAGGAGGCGCTGTTCAGCCTCGGCGATCAGCCGGAGCGTATCTTTCCCGAAGCGCGCGAATTTCTGACCCGGCACGGCTATGAGACGACGCTCGATTATCTGGCGGCGATGACGCTTCTGGTGCTGGAGAAGACGGGCCTGCTGCCGCACGCCAATCCCGGTGTGATGGGCGCCGATGATCTCGCGCGTTTGCGTCAGACCAATGTCAGCCTCGGCCTGATGCTGGAAAGCACGAGCACGCGGCTGCGCCACAAAGGCGCTGCCCATTGGCGCGCGCCCGACAAGGCCCCGGCGCTGCGTCTTTGCACCATCGAAGAGGCGGGGCGGCAACGGATTGCCTTCACCACCGGCATTCTGATCGGCATCGGCGAGACGCTGGCCGAGCGTGTCGATTCCCTCTTCGCCATTCGGTCGCTGCATCAAGCCTACGGCCATATCCAGGAAGTGCTGATCCAGCCTTTCCGGGCCAAAGCGGACACGCGGATGGCGAACGGCGACGAGCCTTCGGTCGCCGATTTGCAGCGCACGCTGGCGGTGGCGCGGCTCATTTTCGGCGGCGGCGTGAACATCCAGTCGCCGCCCAATCTCGTTTCGGACGATTATCCGCTGTTGCTGGCTGCCGGCATCAATGATTGGGGCGGCATCTCGCCGGTGACGCGCGATTTCATCAATCCCGAAGCCGCCTGGCCGCAAATTCCGACGCTTGCGGCTCGCGCGCGCGAATCGGGTTACGAACTTCGCGAGCGGCTGGCGGTGTACCCCGAATTCGCCAATGCGTATTTCATCGCGCCCGAATTGCGGGTGGCCCTGGCACGGCATTGTGGAAACGATCTTTATGCAAGAGAGAGCGCGTAGATGACAAAGGCCATGGATCCGCGCTGGCACGATACGCCCTGGCAACAGGCTTTGTCGCAAAGCTCGCCGGCAATTGCGCGCCTTCTGGAACGTACGCTCGAAGGCGCCGAGCTTGGCTTCGACGAGGGTCTCGCGCTCGCCAATGTCGAAAGCACCGATTTGCTTGCGCTGGTGAAAGTCGCGGACGAGTTGCGCCGCCGCACGGTCGGCGATTGCCTGACCTATGTGGTCAATCGCAATCTCAACTTCACCAATGTCTGCTTCGTCGGCTGCGGCTTTTGCGGCTTCTCGCGCGGGCCGAAGGCGAAGGACGCCTATTTCCATTCCACCGAAACGCTGCTCGGCAAAGCGCGCGACGCGGTGGCGCTCGGCGCGACCGAACTCTGCATCCAGGGCGGGTTGCCGCGCGATCTCAAGGGCGCCTATTACGCCGACCTCTTGCGCGAGCTTCACGGCGCGCTGCCTGAGCTGCATCTGCATGCCTATTCGCCGATGGAGATTTCCTACGGCGTCGAGAAGACGGGGCTTTCGCTTCCCGAACATCTGGCCTCGTTGAAGGCGGCAGGCCTCGGCAGCATTCCCGGCACGGCGGCGGAAATTCTCGACGATGCCGTGCGCGGCGAACTCTCGCCCAACAAGCTGACCGTGACGCGCTGGATCGAAGTGATCCGCGCCGCGCACCAAGCCGGCATTCCGTCCACCTCGACGATGATGTACGGCCACACCGAGACGCGCGCCCATTGGGTGCGGCACATGCTGCTGCTGCGTGACATTCAGAAAGACACCGGCGGCTTCACCGAATTCGTGCCGCTGGGCTTCATCCATTCCGAGACGCGGCTGTTCCAAAAGGGCGGCGCGCGGGCCGGCGCGTCCTTCGCCGAAGACCTCATCGTGCACGCGCTGGCGCGGCTGCTGCTCAACAACCACATTCCCAATCTGCAAGTGTCCTGGGTGAAGCTCGGTTTCGAAGGCGCGCTGGCCTGTCTCGAAGCCGGCGCCAATGATTTCTCCGGCACGCTGATGGAGGAGAGCATCTCCAAGGCGGCGGGCGCCGATTACGGCGAGTCCGTCTTGCCTGGCGAATTGCGGGCGATGATCCGTTCCATCGGACGCGTACCAGCCGAGCGTTACACCACGTACGAAATCCGCCGCCGGTTCGATACGCCCGATGCCGACGAACGCCTGCCGGTGGAGCGGATGCCGGCGACGACAGCCCGCACGCCAGTAGCCCTCGGCTATTAGCAATGAAGATCGGCGTTCTCGCGGGCGGCGTCGGCGGAGCGAAGCTGGCGCTCGGTCTTTACCGCACGATGGACCCGGTCGATCTCACCATCATCGCCAACACCGGCGACGACATCGTGATGCATGGGCTGCATATTTCGCCCGATCCCGACATCCTGATGTACACGCTGGCCGATCGCGTGAATCCGGAAACGGGTTGGGGCCAGCGCGAGGAAAGCTTTCGCGTCGCCGAAGGGCTCAAAGCCTATGGCCGCGCCGTGTGGTTCAATCTCGGCGACCGCGACCTTGCCACTCACATCCACCGCACGGCGATGATGAAGGATGGCGCGACGCTATCCCAGGCAATCGATTCCATCCGTCAGGCGCTCGGGGTGACGGCGCGCATTCTGCCGATGAGCGACACCTATGTCCCGACCATGCTCGACACCGATGAAGGGCGGATGCATCTACAGGATTATTTCGTCCGCCGCCGCTGTGAACCCAAATTGCGCGGCATAGATTTCGAAGGCGTCGCTGCCGCGGCGCCTGCGCCCGGCGTCGTCGAAGCCATCGCGCAAGCCGATGGCATCCTCATCGCGCCGAGCAATCCCCTCATCAGCATCGGGCCGATACTCGCCGTCCCCGGCATTCGGGAAGCGCTTCGCGGCAGGCGCGAGCAAATCGTCGCGGTGTGTCCGCTGGTCGGCGGAAAATCGTTAAAAGGCCCATCCGACAAGATGTTGGCCGAACTTGGGTATGAGGTCTCCGCGCCCGGCGTGGCCAAGCTCTATCGGGATTTCTGTGCAACGATGGTCGTCGACGATAGCGATTCGACAGCAAAGCCTGCTATCGAAGTGCTGGGGGTGAAGGCCGTGGTCTGTCCGACCATCATGCGCGACCTGGCCGACAAGGAAAGGCTCGCGCGCGAAGTGCTGCGGGTCCTGCACAGCGGGACGCGCCCATGAAGGCGATCCTGATCCCGATCAAGCTTTTCAACCGCTCCAAGCAGAGGCTGGCGGCGCATTTTTCGGAACGCGCGCGCACGGCGCTGGCCGAGGCGATGTGCAGCGATTTCTTCCGCGTGATCGCGCAGGTGCGCGGCATCGACCGCGTCTACATCGTCAGCCAGGAGGCGCGCGCGCTCGACATGGCGCGCAGCCTCAAATGGGACATCAACGCGGAAACAGAACAGCATTCCGAAAGCCGCTCGGTCGATGCGGCCTCGCGCTATTGCCAGATGCTGGGCGTGCGGTCGCTGTTGCGGCTTCCGATGGACCTTCCGCTGGCGCAAGCCGGCGACATCGAGGCGATCTTCGCCAAGGTGAAGGAGGGACCTTGCGCCGTTCTTGTTCCTTCGCGCGGCAGCACCGGGACCAACGCGCTGTTGCGTTCGCCGCCGACTTTGTTCCCGTCGCATTTCGGGCCGGGCAGTTTCGCGCGTCATGTCAGAGACGCCACGCGGGCAGGCGCGCGGGTGGAAATCTTGCGCCTGCCGCGCATCGCGCTCGACATCGACGAGATCGAAGATTTGCACGTGTTGCGCCACCGCTTGGCCGGCGACAGCGCCGTTTCGCGCTGGCTGGCGCAATATCTCGGCGAGAAGATTACCGAAACAAGTCCTTCCCGGCTGGCCGGATAAGGTCGTGGCCTGAGCCGTCGCCGCCGCTTGCAGCGAAACCGCGCACGATGGCGACGGGCACGCGGGTCAGCTTGCCCATGACGAGTTCGGCTGCCGAGGCGATCTCGTCGGCCACCGCGATGATTGTTGCCTGCAACAGCTTGCCGCCGGAATCTTTCTGTCCGCGGTAGTCGGTGAGCGGCGCGAAGCCGGCGACGCCGAGCGCGACATTGACGAGGCCCTCGCGCCAGGCGCGCCCGAACGTATCGGCGATAATGATTCCGACGGACACGCCGAACGCGCCTTGCAATTGCGCTTGCAGCGTGCGCGCCGAGGCGTCGGGATCTTCCGGCAACAGGATTGCGGTGCCGTCCTCGGCATTGGAAAGATCGATGCCGGCATTGGCGCATACGAAGCCGTGGCGCGTCTCGGCGATGATGACGCCACGCTCCATCCGCACGATGCGTTTGGCTTCGCGCAGGACCAGCTCGACCGCGCGCGGGTTCTTGTCCCATTCCTTTGCCCAATCCGACGCGCGCTCCGAAGGCGCAATGGTCTCGAGCGGAACGACTGCGCCTTCCGCTTTGGACACGATCTTTTGGGCGATGACAAAGATGTCGCCTGCCTCCACGCGAAAGCCTTGCGCCCGCGCCGCGTCCGCAATCAGGCGCGATAGATCGTCGTTCCGTTTCACCTCCGGCAGGCCGGAAAGAGGAAAGATTTGCAGAGGAGTCATGGGCACCGTTCAATTCGCGAAACGACATTAGCCGAAAATCTTGCGAGGATGGCGGCGGCGTGACACAAGCGTTGCGGTTTTCAACGGGCGGGTAGGGCATGGCAGCGGAACGGATCGCCATTATCGGGGGCGCGGGCGAGCTTGGTTTCGGCCTTGCGCTGCGCTGGGCGAAAGCCGGCGTTGAAATCGCCATCGGCTCGCGGGATGCGGCGAAAGCCAAGGACGCGGCCCAACGCGTGGCCGGCCTCGTGCCGGGCGCGAAGATCACGGGCGCCGACAATCTCGCGGCCGCCGCGTCGGCCGGCATCGTCGTCATCGCGGTGCCGTTCACCGCGCAGGCCGGCATCGTCAAGATTTTGAAGCCCGCGCTGAAAGACAAGATCGTCGTCGATGCGAGCGTGCCCTTGGCGGCCACGATCGGTGGGCGGCCGACGCGGGTTCTCGGCGTGTGGGAAGGTTCCGCCGCGCAACAGGCGCAAGGATTGCTGCCCGGCGTGACCGTGCTGTCGGCGTTCCACAATTTGTCGGCGGAATCGCTGCACGACCTTGCCGCCACACCCGATTGCGACATCCTGATCTGCGGCGACGACGCGCCGGCGAAGGAGCGGCTGTCGGCCTTGGTGGCGTTGATCCCGGGCCTGCGCGCCGTTGATGCGGGGCCCTTGGAAATGTCGCGCGTGGTCGAAAGCGTCACGGCGATGCTGATTTCCATCAACCGGCGCTACAAGACGCATCATTCGGGAATCCGCATCACCGGATTGCCGCAATAAATTGTCATCCCCGGCGAGGCGCACGAAGTGCGGCGAGGGAAGGGGACCCAGGTGTTGACATCTGCTCGGTGTCGATACCTGGGTTCCCTTCCCCTCGCGTTGCTTCGCATCGCTCGGCCGGGAATGACAAGTATATTTAACTCTTCAACCGGTAGCCGGTCTTGAAGATCCACCACACGGTGACCAGACAGGCGCCGAGGATCAGCCCGATCATCGCGAGACTGATGCTGACATCGACATCGGCGATCTCGTAGAAGCTCCAGCGGAAGCCGCTGACCAGATAGACCACCGGGTTGGCCAGCGTCACCGTCTGCCAGAAGGGCGGCAGCATGCTGATCGAATAGAAGCTGCCACCGAGAAAGGTCAGCGGCGTGATGACGAGCAGCGGCACGATTTGCAGCTTCTCAAAACCATCCGCCCAGACGCCGAGGATGAAGCCGAACAGGCTGAAGGTGATCGCGGTCAGCACCAGGAAGAACAGCATCCAGAACGGATGCGCGATGTGGAGCGGCACGAACAGGCCGGCGGTGGCGAGGATGATGACACCGAGGATGATCGATTTCGACGCCGCCGCCCCGACATAACCGATAACGATTTCCGTGGTCGAAATGGGCGCCGACAGAATCTCGAAAATGGTGCCGGTGAAGCGCGGGAAATAAATGCCGAACGAGGCATTGGCCATGCTCTGCGTCAGCAGCGACAGCATGATAAGGCCCGGCACGATGAAGGCGCCGTAGCTGACGCCCTCGACCGCGGTGATGCGCGAGCCGATGGCCGCGCCGAAGACGACGAAATAGAGCGAGGTCGACAGCACCGGCGAGACGATGCTCTGCGCCAGCGTGCGATAGGCGCGCGCCATCTCGAATGTGTAGATCGCTTGTACGGCTCGCCAGTTCATGTCGGTCGCTTCACCAGATTGACGAAGATTTCTTCGAGCGAGCTTTGCGTCGTGTGCAGGTCCTTGAAGCGGATGCCCGCTTCACCAAGATCCTTCAACAGCGCCGTGATGCCGGTGCGCTCGCCCTGGGTGTCGTAGGTATAGATCAGTTCGGTGCCGGCTTGCGCCAGCTCGAGCTTGTGGGACGCGAGCGCGGGCGGAAGCGCGTCAAGCGTATCGTGCAATTGCAGCACCAATTGCTTCTTGCCGAGCTTGCGCATCAGCTCGCGTTTTTCCTCGACCAGGATCAGCTCGCCATGATTGACGACGCCGATGCGGTCGGCCATCTCCTCGGCCTCGTCGATATAATGCGTCGTGAGGATGATGGTCACGCCCGAGGCGCGCAGGCGCCGCACGGTGTCCCACATGGCCTTGCGCAATTCGACGTCGACGCCGGCGGTCGGCTCGTCGAGGAACAGAATCTGGGGCTCATGCGCCAGCGCCTTGGCGATCAGCACGCGGCGTTTCATGCCGCCCGAGAGCGTGCGGATGCGGGCGTCCTTCTTGTCCCACAAGGACAAGTCCTTCAGCACTTTTTCGATGAATTGCGGGTTGGGCGGTTTGCCGAACAGGCCGCGGCTGAAGCTGACGGTCGCCCACACCGTCTCGAAGGCGTCGGTCGTCAACTCCTGCGGCACGAGTCCGATCTCTTTGCGCGCGGCACGAAAATTCGTGACGTTGTCGTGGCCGGAGACGAGGACGGTCCCCTCGCTGGCCTTCACGATGCCGCAGACGATGTTGATGAAGGTCGTCTTGCCGGCGCCGTTGGGGCCGAGCAGCGCCAATATCTCGCCCCGCGCGATGTCCAGATTGACGTTCTTCAGCGCCCTGAAGCCCGAAGCATAAGTCTTGGAGAGATTCGAAACGGAGATGACAGGTGCCATGAAAACCTAATTGCCGCCGCCGGCTCCGCCGGTGCCGCCCATTGCCTCGTTCGCGCCCTTGACGATATCGGGCGGTAGCGCATAGGCGCTGGCCAGAATTTGCGCGACCTTCTCGCCCGAGACCTCTTTCAGCTCGATGCGCATTTTGGCGGCATCGGCGATGAATTTGGGATCGATCATCGCGGCGTGGAAGGCGGTGCGCAATATCGCGATGCGGTCCGCGGGGACCCCGGGCGGCGCCAGGATCGGGCGGTCCATCTCCATCGGCAACAACGCGAGCTCGAGGATCTTCTTGGTGCGGTCGTCCTTGGCGAATTCGACAAGCGCCGGCACGTCGGGGAATTCGGGATCGCGTGCAAGGCCGATCTGCACCGGAATGGCGACCTTCTTCTGCGAGAACCAGTCGGGCCGCGTCGATTTGATCGACGAGATCAGCCCGCCGCAGCGCCCATCCACTTCGCCGCGCTCCATGGCCAGATACACTTCGTTGCCGCCCTTGTAGCCGGAGATCACCTTGATCTTGGTGCCAAACAATTTGTTCAGCATCAAAGGCAGCGTCTCCATCTGCGAGCCTGCGCCCGAGCTTCCGACCGTATATTGCTTGGTGAAGAGGTCGTTCCAATTCTTGACGTTGGAATCGTGCCAGGCGACGCAGATGCCTGACGTCGCATTGATCGAGCCGATCCAGTTCATCCGCCTGGGATCGTATTTCGCGGCCGCCGATCCGAACAAAGGCGCGAAGGGTACGCTCGAATGGACGAGCGCGATCGTGGTGCCGTCCTTGGGCGCGGCGGTGTTGAGATAATTCATGGCGCGCAAGCCGCCGGCGCCCGGCATGTATTGCACGATGATGCGCGGCCGGCCCGGAATATGCGCCGCGAGATAGGGCGAGAACGCGTTGGCGTAGCTGGCATAGCCGCCGCCGGCATCGGCCGAGAGGATCATCGTGATCGTCTTGCCGCGGTAGAAATCCGGTGCTTGGGCCTGGGCGGCGCCCGACGCGAGAGCAGCCACGCAAAGGAGGGACGGGCCAAGCCCTGCGCGCATCCAATGCCTCATGGCGTCCTCCCTTCCGCTTTACGCGTCGTGAATGTCGATCAGCACGCCGTCGCTATCGGCAAGCCGGTGCTGGCCGAACGGGCAGGAGCGCTCGAACAGCTTCTCCAGCGCAGCCCCTTCCGCGCCCGTGCCGACCGGCGCCGGCGCGAGGCGCGGATTGTCGGCGGCGATGCGCGCGATGTCTTCCTTGCAGGCGTCGACCGACTCGACCTTGAAGCCGATATGATCCATGCCGCAGGTAATGATGCCGGTGCCGGCATAGTCCGCGATCTGCCACGGCATGATGACCAGCGTCACATGGCCGTCGCTGAGATAATAATTCGGATCGCCCTCTTTCTTGTTGGTGGGCGCGAACTCGAAGATGCGGGCGTAGAATTCCGCCATCGCTTCGGGGTTCATCGTGCGCATCGCGAAATGGTCGATATGGCGGGCGTTGAATGCGCCGTTGTTCTCGACATAGACGTCGGTGCGGTTGGTCATGTCCTTCTGCGAGATGTCGAACACGTTGCCGTCAGGATCATGGGTGGTGATGCCGGCGAAGGGGCGGTTCGACGGCCGCTTCAGCCATTGGACCTTGGGGTAGTGTTTGCGCATGCGGTCGAAGGCGGTCTCGGTGTCTTCCACCTGGATGCCGAAATGGTCGAACCCGGCCGGCCGGCCGGCGCGCCGTGGATTGATGTTCAGCCCGACATAGCCGTCGCGCACGGTGACGGCGCGGGTGGGCCGTGTTTTTGCCGACGTCGTCATGCCGAACATCGCCTCGTAGAACTTGCACAATTGCGCGTAGTTCTCGCTGACGATGGCGACGTGATTGAGCTTGGCGAACAAGGCGCACCTCCCGGCGGATTTATCGGTGCCCAGGCGTAGCCGGCTGGGGCGGCCTTGCCTCGACCCTACCCGAATCCGCCGTTCTGCTTCAAGGCAAGGGCCGGGCCCGAAAGGCAAAGCTTTGCCAAATAAGCGCAACGGCTTGGCACGCTGCGCGTCTTGCCTTAAGGGAGTCGCCCGAAGGGTGTTGCTGGGGGCGACAATGGCCGAAAATCCCAAACCGGATCAGGATCCCGACCGCTTACGGGGCGTGCACGTTCTGCTGCTCATTCCGTTCCTGGTGCTGTGGGTGCCGCTGTACAATACGATCGAACCAACCCTGTTCGGTTTCCCCTTCTTCTACTGGTTCCAGCTTCTCTGGATTTTCGCCAGCATGATCATCACGGGTTACGTCTATTTCGCGACGACACCGCGCTGACGCGTTCGAACGCTGCGCGGTTGAAGGATTTTGAGGGGAAGTGCCATGCCATTGAATCCGACGGCCCTGACCGTCTTCGTCATTTTCTTTGGCTTCGTGACGTTTGTGGGCTTCGCCGCCGCGAACTGGAAGAAAGGCGATCTCGACAAGCTGCATGAATGGGGTCTGGCCGGCGGCAAGTTCGGCACGCTGATCACCTGGTTCCTGCTCGGCGGCGACCTTTACACCGCCTATACGTTCATCGCGGTGCCGGCGTTGGCGTTCGGCGCGGGCGCGCTCGCCTTCTTCGCCGTGCCCTATACGATCGTGATCTATCCTTTCGTGTTCATGGTGTTCCCGCGGCTGTGGTCGGTGGCGCGCAAGCACGGCTACATCACGGCGGCCGATTTCATCCGCGGCCGATATGGCGACCGCTGGCTGGCGCTGGCCATCGCGTTGACGGGCATCCTGGCGACGCTTCCCTATATCGCGTTGCAGCTGATCGGCCTTGAAGTGGTGATCGCGGCGATGGGCGTGCAATTGGGCGGCTGGCTGGTTTATCTGCCCCTCATCATATCGTTCGCGATTCTGGCCGCGTTCGACTATTTCAGCGGACTGCGCGCGCCCGCCGCTATCGCCATCATCAAGGACATCATGATCTACATCACGGTATTCGCCGCCGTGATCATCATTCCCTATCAATTGGGCGGCTGGGGCAATGTGTTCTCCGCCGTGCCGCCGCAACAGCTTTTGCTGGCGGACAATCTCGGCGCCTATACGGGCTATGCGACGTTGTTCCTCGGTTCGGCGATGGCGCTGTTCCTCTATCCCCATTCGGTGACGGGCGTGCTGTCCTCGTCCAGCCGGCATGTGATCCGCAGGAACGCCGCGCTGCTTCCGGCCTATTCGTTCCTGCTCGGGCTGATCGCGCTGCTCGGCTACATGGCGCTCGCCGTCGGCGTGCGCCAGATGCCAGCTTACGCGACGGCGTTCGAACAGTTCGGCCCCAATTTCGCGGTGCCGGCGTTGTTCCTGGAAGTGTTCCCCGATTGGTTCGTCGGCTTCGCCTTTGCGGCCATCGGCATCGGCGCGCTGGTGCCGGCGGCGATCATGTCGATCGCGGCGGCCAATCTTTTCAGCCGCAACATCTATCGCGAGTTCGTCAACAGCAATTGCACGCCGACGCAGGAATCGCGGATGGCCAAGACGATGTCGCTGGTCGCCAAGGTCGGCGCGCTGATGTTCATCATCTTCCTGCCGCACGAATACGCGATTCAAATGCAGCTGCTCGGCGGCATCTGGATCATCCAGACCTTCCCCTCGATGATCTTCGGGCTCTACACGCGCTGGCTCAATTCCAAGGCGCTGCTGATCGGCTGGGCCGTCGGCATGATCTCGGGCACCTGGATGGCGGCGAGCATCGGCTTTAGGCCGATCTTCCCGCTGGTAGTCGGCGACGTCACGATCCCCGGCTATATCGCGGTCTATACGGTGGCCATCAACTTCGCCATCGCGATCGTGCTCACGCTGGTGTTCAACGCGGGCAAGAAGCCGCAAGCGGATGAGACGGTGCCTTCGGATTATTACGCAACAGAAGGCACCGGTGGCGGCGGGCACTAAGCCTTAAGAGCCGTCCCAGCCGTCATAGATCCAGGCCAGGCCCTCATAGCCGAGCTTGCGGCAATAGGCGTTGCGCAATTCTCGGCGCAATCCTTCGGCGTGATAGAATTCGCCATAGAGCCGCGCGGAGAGTTGCAGGCGCCCGGTGCGGATATAGCGTTTGGCCGGATATGCCTGGAACGCCGCTTCGACCGAGTCCGCTTCGTCGAGGCATTTCGCGATCATCAGCGAGTCTTCCATCGCCATGCCGGCGCCTTGCGCCAGATATTGCAGCATCGGATGCGCCGCATCGCCCAGCAACGTCACGCGGCCCTTGCTCCATTGCTTGATCGGCTCGCGGTCGCACAGCACCCACATGCGCCACTCGGCGATTTTGCCGAGCATCGTCTTCACGTCGGCGCAGGTGTCCTGGAAGCGCTCTTTCAGTTCGGCTGGATCGCCGTAGGAATTCCAGCCCTCTTCGTAGCGGTTGCTGTGGAACACGGCGACGAGGTTGTAGAGCTCGCCGCCGCGCAGCGGATAGTGCACGAGATGGCATTTCGGACCCGACCACAGCACCATGTCCCATCGGCGTAAGTGCTCGGGCACTTCGGCGGCCGGCAGCACCGCGCGATAGGTGATATGGCCCGCGACGCGCGGCGCCCCATCGCCGATCAATTGCCCACGTATCGTCGACCACAGACCGTCGGCGCCGATCAGCGCGGGCGTATCGAAATGCGCAGCCCAGGCGGTCTCGATGCGGACCGTTTTCCCGTCATCGGCAAAGCTTTTCACCTGTTGCGAATGGATGAGCGAAATCAACGGCGATTTCTTGCAGGTTTCCAGAAGCGCATTGAGGAAATCGGCGCGGTGGATCAGCGCATAGGGCGCGCCGAAGCGCTGTTCGAAACCGCCCAACGGTATTGAAACGACTTCCTCGGCGGTGATGGCGTCGTTCATCACCAGCGCCTTGGGGAAGACGGCGAGCGATTTCACCGCGCCTTCCGCGCCCAACTCGCGCAACGCGCGCCAGGAATTGGGGCCAAGCTGGATTCCGGCGCCGACCTCCTTGAACTCAGGGGCTTGTTCGAGCACGCGGGACGGATAGCCGCGATTCGCCAGCGCCAGTGCACAGGCCAAACCGCCGATGCCGCCACCGGCAATGATGATGGACTTCGCGGGATCTTTCAGCGCGTTCATAGGTTGCGCGTCAGGACGTGGCGCCCCGTTCCTCGCGGAACAGGCCGAGCTTCTCCTGCACGGGGCGGTCGGTGAAGGTGAAGAGGACGAGATCGTCCTTTCCCTTGAAGCTGCGCCACGCCCAGGGCGGCACGACGAACACGTCCTTGGGCGAGAGCGCGAAGGTCTTGTCTCCGATGGTTGCGGTGCCGTGCCCATCCGCCACCGCGAAGATGGCGCCGTCGGTCGAACGGTAGGGGCGAGTGGAGAAATCCTTCGGCACCAACTGGATCGCCGGGCCCATCGTCGGCAGCGCCCAATCGCCCGTCTGCGGATGGGCGTAACGCATGCGGATGCCGTGGCAGGGATCCCAATCGGAATGGGCCTTCAGATGCTCCAGCGCCTCGCGCGATTTGTCGTAAGGGTAGCGCATCAGCGGCGAGTTGACGGTGGCGGGCGCATCGTCGATGGGCAGCATATTGGCGCCGTAACGCGCCAGGCTCGCGCCCTTCGCCTGCGTGACCTCCTGCTCCTTCCGATTGGAATGCTGCATGAAGCTCGCGTCCAGCAGCGCCACCAGCGCGATGTCGAGCCCGTCCATCCAGATGATCGGCTCGCCGGTTTCATTCTGGTGATCGTGCCAATGCCATGATGGCGTCAGCACGAGATCGCCCGGATACATTGGAAGCCGCTCGCCATCCACGGTCGTCGTCGCGCCGTTGCCTTCGAGGATGAAGCGTAAGGCCGATTGCGTGTGGCGGTGCTGGGGCGCGATCTCGCCCGGCATGACAAGCTGGATGCCGGCATAGAGCGAATGCGTGATCGAAGACGCACCGGGCAGGCCGGGATTCTCCAACACCAGCACGCGGCGCTCGGCCTGTTCGGCGGAGATAAGACCGGCCGCTTCCATCAGCAGCGGTTTCACGTCGGCATAGCGCCAATGGGCGGGCAGCACGGGCGTCACCGGCTCGGCCGTGACGAGGTTCTTCAAGACCTCCCACAGCGGCGCCATGTTCTGTTTCGACAGACGCGCATAATAGCGCGCGAAGTCGTCCGGGGCGGTTCGCGGAGGCGCCTTGCTGTCCATGACGCTATGTTAGCCCCGCACACGCACAGCTTCTAGACCCGGTAGGTGCTGTACAATTGCTTGGGAAACAGCTCCTCCACGGTGAGCAGGCGCTGGCAGACGCCTTGCTCATGGGCCCATTTGAGGAACGTCTCGAGCGTCTTGCGGTTGGGCTCGATGCCGTAGGGGAAATAATCGTTGCCCATCAGTTCGGCGCCGCGCTGCGCATATTCGGCGCCCCACGGAATCGGGAACATCGTGACGGTCGAATCGAGCGCGCGTTGGACGCTGCGGTTCTTCGCTTCGGTGAAGGCGTCGAGCAAACTGCGCGCCACCCAGGGATTGGCGTCGAGCACGCGCCGCTGCACGGCGATGGCATGCATGATCGGGAAGATGCCGGTCTTGGAATAATATTCGGATTCGACGTCCTGATAGTTCGGAAAGAAACGCATCACGCGCCGGTCGCCGTCGGTGAACGCCTTGGGCGGACGCGCCGCCATCACCGCGTCGATCTCGCCCGCCACCAGCATGTCGTTCAGCGATTTGTCCTTGATGCGCTCGACCTTCACGCCCTTGGGCAATTTCAGATCGACCTTCTCGATGCGGCCCGGCTGATTGACGCCCGCCTGCACCCAATTGATCGAGGCGAGCTTGAGCTTGAACTGGTGCTGCAGATAGCCGCGCGAATAGACGGCCGCCGTCTGAGCCCATTCGGGAATGCCGACGCGCGCGCCGGCCAAATCGGTAATCTTCTTGATCGGGCCGTTGCGGCGCACGAACAGCGATTGATGGCGGAACATGCGCGAGGGGAAGACGGGAAGCGCGACGAAGTCGGTGTTTCTGCTGGCGACCATCGAGACATATTTCGCCATCGAGATCTCGGAGACTTCCCACTCCTTATAGACGATGAAGCGGTAGAAGATTTCCTCGACGGGGAAGGTGAGCCAGGTGAGGTCCAGCCCTTGCGCCTGCACGCGCCCCAAACCGATATCGCGCACATGGTCGTAGTCCGGCGTCGCAACCGTCAACGGAAGCCTGGTCATTTCATACTCCAACGATGATGTGTTCGTGTGCGGCTCAGTGCGCGAAACCGCTGGCCCTGATCGACGCTTCCCCTTCGGCATTGCGCGCATCGCTGGCACGCTTGGCCGATGTGAGGCCCAGCAAGGCGGCTGCACAGAAAAGGAACGGGATCGACGTCAGCAGAAGCACGCTCGGCCGCATGAAGCCGACCTCAAGCATATAGCCGCCGATCACCGGCCCCGACATCGCGCCGAGCCGGCCGATGCCGAGCGCCCAGCCCGCGCCTGTCGCGCGCATATAGGTGGGATAGATCGTGCCGCACAGCGCGTTCAAGCCGATCTGGCCGCCGAGCACCGTGACGCCGGCAATCAGCATGTTCGGCACCAGGAATCCGTAACCGAGATTGATGCCGAGAAGGATCGTCGCCGGCGTCGCCAGCGCGAAGGTGAGGGCGACGATGCGGATGCCGACCCGGTCGAGCAGCACTGCGATCAGAAGGCTGCCGATCGCGCCGCCCATCTGGAAGAAGCCCATCGCGTTGTTGGCGTCCGCGATGGTCATTCCATCGTCGGCCAGGATCGTCGGCATCCAACCGGTGATGACGTAATGGCCGACGAAGCTCGCGATCATGGCGAACCACAGCAGCAGCGTCATCGGCGCGCGGCCGTCTTGAAGGAGACTCCCCATCGCCACTTTGCGGTGCTCTTCGCCGGCGAGGTAATGCGTCACGCCGGAAAGATCGAGCCCAGGCCGCAGGCGCTGCACGATGGCGGCGATGCGGTGGGTCGGGGCGCCGCTGACGATGAGGAAGCGCACCGATTCCGGCAGCGTGAGAACCAAGAGAATGAGCATGGGAAGGGCGGCGAGCCCGCCGATGAAGAACACCGACTGCCAGCCATAGGTTTCGATGGTTCCGGCGGCGATGAATCCGCCCGCGGCGGCGCCGAGATTATAGCCGACGAACATCAGGCCGATGGTGGTGGCGCGGATATGCTTGGGCATGTATTCGGCGGCCAGCGCGATGCCGGTCGGGATAGAGCCACCGAGGCCGAATCCGGCGCCGATGCGCCAGAAGGCTAGTTCGGCCGGTGTGCTGGCGAGGCCGGCGCAGAAGGTGAACAGGCTGAAAATGCCACAGCCGGCGATGATGACATTCTTGCGCCCGAGACGGTCGCCGAGGAACGTCAACAGCAGCGCGCCCGCCAGATAGCCGAGCAGATGCGAGCTCAGGATCGGCCCGAATTCGGCGCGGCTGACGCCCCATTCACGCAGGATCGCCGGCGCCGCGAAGGACAGCGTCTGCATGTCGTAGCCTTCGAGGAACATAAGCGTGCAGAGATAGACCGCGATCATGATCTGCGGCCGGGCGAGCTTGCCCTCGATGAGTTCGGCGACGTTCAGTGCCCGTTCACCCGCCATGCATTCCTCCGGCCGCGAGGCCCGCGGCTCTGGTTTCCCATGTTCCCAGCTTGACAGAAATGCTTGGTGAATCAACCGCCGCCCGACGGTTGCAGGCCTTTGCCTCTAGGCCACTTGCGCCACCATTGCGCGGAATTCATCGTCGGTGACCAGCCGTTTTTCCGCCGTTCCCAGCGACTTCACCTTTTCGAGAATTGCGCCGTGCTTTTCCGCGGGCGCATTGAGGCGAAGCTCATCGAGCTTGATCTTGATGTTGGCGAGGCCGCTCTTCTTGCCCAGCGCGATGTGGCGGCTGGCGCCTAGAAAATCGGCCGAGTAGGGCTCGATCGCGGACGGCATGTGGAATTGGGCGGCGACGCCGCCGCTTTCGCGCGTGAAGATATATTCGCCGACCACCGGCTTCCAAGTATCGACCGTGTATTTCCCGCAGGTCTGCACCAATTTGGAAACTTCGCGCGCCTTGCTCAAGTCCAGTTCCACCGGCACGTGATAGAGATATTGCAAGGCGAGAGCGACTTCGCAAATGTCGGCGTTGCCGGCGCGCTCGCCCATGCCGTTGATGGTGCCTTGGATCCAATCGGCGCCGCCGCGAACCGCGGCAACGGCGGCGGCTGTCGCGAGGCCCATATCGTTGTGGCCGTGCCAGTGGATCGGCACCGATTTTCCCACCCAGGACCGCACCTGACCGACGAGATATTCCACGGTTTCCGGCGCGCAAACGCCGATCGTATCGACGACGGAGATTTCGTCGGCGCCGGCTTCCAGAGCCGCGCTGTAGATTTCACGCAAATATTTGAGATCGCTGCGGGTACTGTCCACGGCGAAGAAATTGACGCGCTCGATCCCTTTGTCCTTTGCGTATTTGACGGCATTGATGACGCTGTTCTTCACCTTTTCGCGAGTGAAGCCGAAGGCTTTCATCTTCATGTCGCTGGTGGTGATTTCGATCAGCGTGTAGCGCGTGCCCAATTCGAGATGCGCGTCGATGTCGCCCTGTATGGCGCGCGCGAAGCCCCAGATCTCGGACTTCAAACCCGCGGCGAGGATGCGCTTGACCGCGTCGGTGTCTTCCTCCGAAACGCGGGGGAAGCCGGATTCGATGCGGCCAATGCCGAGCTCGGCCAGCTTGTGGGCGATTGCGACCTTGTCATTGGCGGAAAAGCAGATGCCGGTCGACTGCTCGCCGTCGCGCAGCGTCGTGTCGTAGAAGCGGATCGTCTTGCTGCGGTCGAAACCCTTTTGAACGGCATCCAGCTCGTTGAGTGGGGTGGTCCAAATCTGGTCGGCCTGGATGTTGCTCATGTGCTTTCTCCTGCGGTCTGGCGAACGGCGAGTTTATGTCGCGATATAGAGCGATTTGCAATCGGCCGAGGCTGGCTTGAGGTTGGCGCGCAAGCCCGCATTTAGGCCCGTTTTTCCCGGCTTTATTGACAGCGAAGGCATCGACCGGCAGTACTGCCGCGCGGTAGGCGTGCAAGGGCCGGGTCCCGTCCCGGCTCAGTTGGGGTTGCAATCGGTCTTAAGGGGAATTGAGCACGATGAAATTTCTTTCCTTTCGTGCCGGCGGGGCTGCGCGTTACGGCGTGGTTGACGGCAACAATGTTGTCGATCTGACGCGGCGCCTAAAATATCCCGACCTCAGAGCATTGCTGGAAGCCGACGCGCGGGCTGAGGCCGAGCGCGCGGCGAAAGGCGCGACCGCGGATTTCACGCTCGACCAAATCGCTTTCGATCCCGTCATTCCCAATCCGCCGAAAATCCATTGTCTCGGCCTCAATTACGACGAACACATCAATGAGACCGGTCTGAAAAAATTTCCCTATCCGACGATCTTCGTGCGCTTCGCCGATTCGCAAGTGGGGCATCTGCAGCCGATCATCAAGCCGAAATTGTCGGACAAGGTCGATTACGAAGGCGAGCTCGCCGTCATCATCGGCAAAGGCGGGCGCTACATTTCCGAAGCCGAGGCTTACTCTCATGTGGCCGGCTATTCCTGCTACAACGACGTCTCCATCCGCGATTATCAGAACCACGCCTCGCAATGGACGCCGGGGAAGAATTTCCCCACCAGCGGACCGTTCGGCCCCTGGATGGTGACGCAAGACGAAATGGGCGAGCTGGCGCCCAAGCAGATCCAGACGCGGGTCAACGGGAAACAGGTGCAAAGCGCGAAATTCAGCCAGATGATTTTTCCGGTGCCCAAGTTCATTGAATATATCTCGCGCTTCACCTCGCTCGCCCCCGGCGACGTCATCGTATCGGGCACGCCGGGCGGCGTGGGCTACCGGCGCGATCCGCCGCTGTGGATGAAGGCGGGAGACAATGTCGAGATCGAGATCGAAGGCATCGGCATCCTGAAAAATTCCATCGTCGCTGAAACCTGAACCATCGCGATGAGCCCGGCCGCCACGCAGTCGTTTAAGGGTGGACCTTCCGCCGGTCTCATCGGCGCGCGGCTGGACCGGCTACCGATGACGCGCACGATGTGGACGCGCGTGTGTTTGCTGTCGCTCGGCGGCTTCTTCGAATTCTACGATCTCTTCTTCACCGGCTATATCGCGCCGGGTTTGGTCAGGAGCGGCATCCTTACGTCCACCACGCCGGGCCTGTTCGGCACCAGTGGCATCGCGAGCTTCGTCGCCGCTTTGTTCGCCGGACTTTTCATCGGCACGCTGCTGTTCGGTTTTGTCGCCGACAGGTTCGGGCGGCGCACGATCTTCACCGTGTCGCTGCTTTGGTATACGGCGGCGACAATCGTGATGGCGTTCCAGACCGATGCGTTCGGGCTCAATCTGTGGCGCTTCATCGCCGGCATCGGCATCGGCGTGGAGCTGGTGACGATCGACACCTATCTCGCCGAGCTGGTGCCCAAGCATGTCCGCGGGCGTGCCTTCGCCGTGAACCAGATCATTCAGTTCGCCGCCGTTCCGGTGGTGGCCTTCCTCGCCTGGCAGCTGGTGCCGCAAGCGCCCTTGGGTCTCGATGGCTGGCGCTGGGTGGTGCTGATCGGCGCGGTCGGCGCGGTGTTCGTGTGGTGGATACGGCTCAAGGTTCCGGAGTCCCCACGCTGGCTGGCGCAGCACGGGCACGCGGCGGAAGCCGAACGCGTGCTGGCCGAGCTCGAGGCCAGCGTCGAGGCCGAGTCGGGCGCGCCCCTGCCGCCGGTATCGGGCCCCGAGATTCCCACGCCGCGCGGCCGTTTCGCCGAAATCTGGCAAGGGCCCTATTTCGCGCGCACGTTCATGCTGTCGGTGTTCAATTTCTTCCAGACGGTCGGCTTCTATGGCTTCTCCAACTGGGTGCCGACCTTGCTGATCGCCCAAGGCATCGCGGTCACCACTAGCCTGCAATACACCTTCATCATCGCGATCGCGGCGCCCTTGGGGCCGCTTCTCGGCGTGCTGCTGGCCGACAGATTCGAGCGCAAATGGCTGCTGGTGCTGGCGGCGCTTTGCGTCGCGGTGTTCGGGCTCGCCTTCGCCCAACAGAATCAAGCGGTCTGGCTGATTGTTTTCGGCGTGCTGATCACGCTCTCGAACACCATCATGTCGTTCACGTTCCATTGCTATCAGGCGGAGCTTTACCCCACCCGCATCCGCGCTCTCGCGGTCGGCTTCGTCTATTCCTGGAGCCGGCTTTCGGTGATCTTCAGCTCTTTCATGATCGCCTTCTTCCTCAACGGTTTCGGCGCGCCGGGCGTGTTCGCCTTCATCGCGGCGAGCATGGGAATCGTGATGCTGTCGATCGGGCTGCTGGGCCCCCGCGTGCGAAACCGCTCGCTGGAACAGATATCGCAGTAATTATTTCGGCGACGCCAGGGTGATGGCGGCCCAGAGACCAAAAACAATCCCAGCCAAAGCAGCCATGCCGGTCAATGCCAGCGCTGCAACAGTCAGGCTTTCGCTGTGTGACATGGCGGCTGCGATATTGAATGAAATTACCGCAGCAGTCCCGATCCACAGGTACAAGGAATACGCCAAGACTCTCTTGGTGCCTTCCTTCATCACCCAACTCCTTTTGTTTGGCCGAGCATAATACAGGCGAGAGCTTCCTGCAGTGTTCGCAATCCATGCAATCGCCAATTATTTGGCGTTCTGGTCGAATTCCATGTGGCAGCCGCCGCAGACTTCGAGAAGGTTGTCGCCCGCCGTCGCCAGCGCCATCTGATCCTTCTTGTCGGCGGCCGCTTTGGCGGCATTCGCTTCCGCCGCCATCTTCCTCGTCCAGCCCTGCCATTTCGGCGATTTGGCCCGCGCCTGTTCGGCCGGCACATTTCCCCCGGACGCGGTCGTGCTGACGGAGCGGACCAGATTGGCGGCCGCCTGTTGGGCTCTGGCCCAATCGGCATCGGTCATCTTGTCGGCATAGCTTAATTCCCAGATCGGCTGGGTGGCCGGATCGACGGTTCGAATCATGAAGCCGTGGAAATTGTTTCCGGCGGGCAGATAGGGCTCACCGGCAAGGGCGATGGACATGGCCGAGACCACGGTCAGGGTGACGGCGAAGGCGATAGTCAAAATGGCGGGAGTTTTGACGGTCATGCGGGCTTCCCCTCTTCACACGGCTTACGTGACACATACGCGAGAGGTGGAATCTCCCCTCGCCATCCATGGGTTAAAGGAAATTCATGCAGCGCCTTGCCGCCCGGCTCAAGCTCTTAGGGGTGCGCCAAACCGGCGCAAGTTCCCTATTAGCGGCACCAATCCGCGTTTGCCGCGTTCTTATCGCGAATGGGCGCCGCAAGCGCCGATTTAAGGGCTGCAAAAGCCGAACAACGAGGGAGTTAAGCCAGTGAAAACATCTCTATTCGCCGCTCTTGTATGCGGCACCATCCTCGGGTTGGCAGGGCCGGTCTCGGCGCAGCCCGACACGACCACCAGCACCCAAGGCAATATCACCGAAACCCGGACCACGATGCCCGATGGCTCGATCGTCATCACGCGCCGTGAAACCGTCACGGTCGGCGCCCGCCGCATCGGCCCGCCGATGAAGACGGAACCGCTGCCCTGGTACACGGCGGTCAGCGGCCAGATGGGTGGCGCGCTCGGCGGCTACTACATCAACGGCACGACGCCCCCCGACAACCGCGTGTTGCCGGGCGAGTATCAGACGCTCCCGCTCGACGAGGCCGGGGCCGACTAAATAATTTAATCGCTTACGAAGAACATGACCCGGTCTCGAAAACCGGGTCATGTTTTTTTGTGGGCTACGGCCCGTGGCCGTCGCTACGGTCCGCCGTGGTTGTCGTCCACAACGCCGCCATCCGCTTCGTAGAGTTTGGGGTTCATGCGTGAGGTCATGCCCTCGCGCGACAAGGCATCTTCATATTCGCGCCGGAGCGCCGGGTCTTCCAGCCGATAGGGAATGGCGGCGCCGCCTCGGTCGATGTCCATCGACCAGATGTCTTTCAGCTTCTCGCCGGGGCGGCCGGCCTTCAGCGCCGGATGATTGTTCGGCCCGTGCCAGGCGAGCACGCGCAAGCCCTCTTTGGCGATGCCGAAATGCTGGTGGAACCAGTCGCCGCTCATCGGTGCCGCCGAGACGAAGCCGCCATATTCGTAATCCTGCCGCAGCACTTTCTCAGCCTTGCCGTCGCGCCAGGGCGAGGCGCCCAGACTCTCCGGCCAGGTATAGGTGTAGCCGTTTCCTTTGAGGCAGATCAGCACCGCGGTCGAATGATGCTTGTGCGCCTTGGAATAGCGCCCGGTCTCATACTGCCCGACGAATTGATAGAAGCGGTTCTTCGCCATCGACGGCTCCATGCGCCGGTAGCCGGGCGAGCGGCGATTGTCGAGCGGTAGCTCTGTATGGATGACGTCGGGGATCAGATTGGTGCGCCGCATGGCGAGGCCGCGCACCGGATCGGGCTCGACATCCTCGTTCGGCTTGAAGAAATCATCGGCGCCCGAGAAGCGTTCCGAGAACGCGTGCGGGCAATCGAAGACGAATCCCGCATTGTCGATCAGGTTCATCACATTCGGCGCCGAAGTACCGCAGACGAGCAGGGCCGGCGCGCTCGACGCATTCACGACGCTATGAAACGCATTCAGCGGAATCGTGAACAGCGAGCCCTTCTGCCATTCGAAGACGTGGCGCTTGGTCTGGCCTTCCTGCCAGACTTCGGTCGAGCCGCGCCCTTCCACCACCAGCACGATCTTCTCGTAGAGATGGCGCTCGACATTCAGCGCGGCCCGCGCCGGCACCTCGACCGCGTACATGCCCCACAACCCTTCCGTGCCGAAAAGCTGGATATAGGAGCCGCGGCCGCCCAGGCGTTTCCACGGCGCCATCGGCAGATCGTGGACGCGGGCGCAACCGATGCCGCGAAAGACGGGCACGCCTTCCTCTTCCATGAAAATGTCGTAGGGCAGGCGCGGGCGCGTGAAATTGCCGAAGCCAGCGTTCCTGCCGCCCTTGGGCTCGTGCCAGTGCGCGTCTTTGGTGGTGTCGTGCATAGGACCCCTGCGGCTTTCCCGCGATTTGTCTTACCGCCATAGCATCGGCTAGACACGGGCGCTACTCTACGACCACGCGAATTCGCCGCTAGGAGCCTCATGCCTCGTCAGTACATCGTCGATGATCCGGTCAAGCAGAAATTCCTGCTCAATCGCGAAACGCTCGTTTCACCGAGCGTGCTCAGCGAAGAGATGACGAAGATCTTCGCCAAATGCTGGATCTATGTCGGCCATGCGTCCGAATTGAAGAAGCCGAACGATTTTCTGACCCGCAAGGTCGCGGGCCGCCCGGTCATTTTCAATCGCGACATGAAGGGCGACATCAACTGCTTCCTGAACACCTGCCGTCATCGCGGCGCGCTGGTGTGCACCGAACGCGAAGGCAACCGCCGCGCCTTCCGCTGCGTCTATCATGGCTGGGCCTATCGCAATGACGGGGCGCTCGGCAACGTTCCAGGCGCCGAGGCCTATAAGGGCGAGTTCGACAAATCGCAGCTCGGATTGAAGCGTCCGGCGCGTTTCGAATCCTATCGCGATTTCTGGTTTCTCAATTTGTCGGCCGAGGGGCCGTCGCTGCGCGATTATCTCGGCCGCGCCACCGACTATATCGACCTCGTGCTCGATCAATCGCCGTCGGGGCAGATGGAGATTTTCTCCGGCACGCAGGAATATGACGTTTCCGCCAATTGGAAGCTGATGGTGGAGAACAGCGTCGACGATTATCACCTTCCGTCCACGCACTCGACCTGGCTCGACTACATGGCCAATTCGGGCGTGGTGATGGCCAAGCCAAAGGACGGCATGGTGCTGCCGACGCATGGCCGCGCCGTCGATCTCGGCAATGGGCATTTCACCACCGACAACATCAATTTCCGCGGCCGCCCGGTCGCCGCCTGGATCCCGATCTATGGCGAGAGCGCCAAGCCGGAGATGGAAGAAATCCGCGCCGAATTGGTTGCGCGCCTTGGGCCCGCACGCGCCGGCCGCGTCGCCGACACCAACCGCAATCTCATCATCTTCCCGAACCTCGTCATCAATGACGGCTCGGCCGTGACCGTGCGCACCTTCTATCCCGACGGTCCCGCCAAGATGCATGTCACCGCCTGGGCGCTCGGCCCGGTCGAGGAATCGGCGGCGGCGCGGGCTCGGCGGCTGGATGCGTTCCTGACCTTCTATGGCCCCGGCGGTTTTGCGACGCCAGACGATGTCGAGGCGCTCGAACTGGTGCAGCAGGGATTGGCGAATTGGCAGGACGATAGCTGGTCGGAAATGTCGCGCGGTATGGGGCGCGAAGAGGACCAGCTCAACAGCGACGAGCATCATTTGCGCATCTTCTGGCGGCGCTGGAACCAGATGATGGAGAGCGCGTGATGGCGCAGATCACGCGCAGCGAAGTCGAGGATTTTCTCTATCGCGAGGCGGCGCTGCTCGACGAATGGCGGCTGGAAGAATGGCTGGGCCTTCTGACCGACGACGCCACCTATGCGGTGCCGCCCAACGACAAACCCGAAGGCGATGCCGGCACGACCTTGTTCATTCTCTCCGACGATATCGTGCGCATCCGCGAGCGCATCAAGCGGCTGATGAGCCCGGAATGCCACGCGGAATATCCCCATTCGCGCACCCGCCGGCTGATTACGAATGTGCGCATCGTCGAAACGAACGGCGATACCGTGACGATTGCCGCCAATTTTATCTGCCACCGCTTCCGCCGCTATGAGCGCCAGCGCGAATATGTCGGCGCGTATCGCTATGTGCTGAAGCGCGTCGGCGGGGAGCTGCGCATCAAGGACCGCCGTGTGGTGTTAGACGCCCATGAATTGGGCTCGCTCGGCTCGGTGAGTTTTATTTTGTAGCTGTCATCCCCGGCGAGCCGCGAAGCGGCGAGGGAAGGGGATCCAGTTGGTGAAAATTTCGCGTGCTCTTGAAGATATGGATTCCATTCCCCTCGCATTGCTTACGCAATGCTCGGCCGGGAATGACATAACGTAGGATTTAAAACGTGTCTGATCTCAAATCCGCCATCGACGAACTCGTCATCGCCAACCGCATCCTCGCGGCCGAAAAGGTCTGCGACGCCTTCGGCCATGTCAGCATCCGCCACCCCAACGACCCCAAGAAATTCCTGCTCTCACGCGGGCGCGCGCCGGAACTGATCGAAGCCGCCGACATCATGCAATTCCATCTCGACGGCACGGCAGCGGACGGCAAGGGCAAGCCCTATCTCGAACGCTTCATCCATGGCGCGATCTACGAGTTGCGTCCCGAAGTGCAGGCCGTCGTCCACAGCCACAGCTACAGCGTGGTGCCGTTCAGCGTCATCGGCGAACCCTTGCGCCCGATCATGCATGTCTGCGCCACCATCGGAGCGGAGATTCCGGTGTGGGACCCGCAAGACAATTTCGGCGACACGGATTTGCTTGTCGCCGACATCGACCAGGGACGCGATCTGGCCAAGGCGTTGGGCACGCGGACTTCGGTGCTGATGCGGGGTCACGGCTCGACGGTCGCGGGCGGTTCTTTGCGCGAGGCGGTCTATGCGGCGGTGATGCTGGAAGTGAACGCGCAGCTGCAATTGAAGGCGCAGGCGATGGGCGCGGTGAAATTCCTCACCCCGGGCGAGATCGAGAAAATTCGCGCCCGTCAGAACAAGGGCCGCCCCGGCGAAGGCTTCGACCGCGCCTGGCAATATTGGCTCCGCCACGCCGGCTTCCCAACGGACGAGTAATCCTTCCGCTCGGAACGACTGACCTGCTGCAAATCACCTTTGGATTCCCATACCGTTGAAACGAACCACGCGCCATCCATTGGCCGTCAAGTCAACGTCGATGAGCCATCCCGTTCCGGGAATGTCTCCAAAGTAGAGGTGATACAGCAGCAATTCGGCGCCGCCGATATTCCCACGCTCATCCAAGCTGATTTCCTTGAGGCGTCGCCGCGGCGCGGGCGCAGCCGCCGCGATGTCGGTCTGCATGCGTTTGTAATCATTGTTCGCTACAGAGGGCACTTGCGAAAACACCACGTCGAATGCCCTCGGCGACGACACCATTGAATCCACAAATCTTCGAAGCGATATGTATACGCCTTCGGACATTCCGTTCGTGCCAATGTAGCGCGGATCATCCTGCCTCGGGCATCGGTCCAGCGGTAACGTCATGTAGATTTGGCGTTGTACGCGAGAAATCAAAATCGACTGCAAGTCCCGTTCGTTGATGTCGCCATTCAGCTTTGCGGAAGCGGCATACGTTCTTGAGAACCTGCAAATATCCGAGGGCGAACGCGCCACGTCGGAAATCGCCCAATAACCGATAGAACCAAGCAAAGTGTTGATGCAGGCTTCGCCCGCACTATCATAAAAGTGCTCCATCAAACGTGTGACGCTGGGCGGCACGTTGGGCTCGCCCGCGAAATAAAATTTGCAATCACTGTTGATGTTTGGAGCCGCAGATAGAGCCGCTGAAGATATTGCGGCAGCGAAGGCCGCCAGCGCGTAAGTAATCCGCTTCATGGGGATGACTTACTAGATATCGAAGTCGTGCAAAGCAATCGCCGGCCTGTTTCCAGGCCGGCGATGCAAGCAACGAATTCGTTTTAACGCGGCTTGCGGAATTTATAGAGCACTTGCGTCGAGGGCTGGCCCGAGCGCGTGGTCAGAATGTCGGACGGGTTCGCCAGCGCGTTACTCTCGGCTTCCAGCACAAAGCCCGCCGCCGTCACTTCCTGCTTGATCACGGCTGGGTCGATGCGGTGCAGCGACTGCGTCTGGGTCTTTCCCGTTCCCGCCGCCCCCGGATAGTCGGTGACGATATAGACGCCGCCCGGCTTCAGCGCGGCGAACACCGCTTTGTTCATCGTCGCGGTGTCGGTCGAGAACATGCCTTGATTTTGGAAGTCGTGATAATTTTCCGACGTCCACACCACATCGACCGGCTCGGGAAAGGTCATGTCGATATAGCGCTGTTCCAACACGACGAGATTGGCGAAGCCCGGATCGCTCTTGATCGGGTCGAGACCGGCCTTGAAGCGCTCGTTGAAGGTCGGCAGGTTGACCGCATAGACCTTGCCCGTCGGGCCCACGATCTTGGAAATGATCCGCGTGACGTAGCCGCCGCCCGGAACCAGCTCGACCACCTTGTCGCCGCGCTTCACGCCGGCGAAGGTCATCAATTCTGCGGGCTTGCGCAGCGCATCGACATCCTTCTGCGCTTGCGGCCTCGAAGCGTCCGCGATGGCGGCGGCGATGTCCGGCGGCGTCGCCTGCGCGGCGAGGGTGACGGTGTAGGACGCGGCGAGCAGGCCAGCGGCCGTCGCGGCGATCAGGGCGAAGCGGGATTTCATCGTGATTTCCTCCTTGGGGGCTGAATCGGACTTTAGCAGCCCCGTCTAATCCTCAGAAGCGGGGGTGTAGAAAGAGGCGCCGAAAATCGCGGCAATGTCAATTTTTCGTGTCGATTTTGCAGACCAAACGCCTGGATTCGCCGCCACGGCGCGCGGCAGGGAACTTTGATAGGATGCGGCCAAGAGGGCCGAGGGAGAGAACGTCATGACACGCTTTCTAGGGGCTTGCGCGCTTGTCTCCTGCATTGCGCTCAGCGCAAGCGCGGGCGCGCAAGGGCAGCAGACGCTCGTCATCCAAGGCGGCACGCTGATCGACGGCAATGGCGGCGCTCCGGTGCCCAATTCCGTCGTCGTCATCCAAGGCAACCGTATCACCGCCGCAGGCTCAGCCGCGCAGGTGCAGGTTCCGGCCGGGGCGCAAATCATCCGCGCCAACGGCAAATTCGTGCTGCCCGGCCTCGTCGACGCCAAGGGCAATTACAATTGGTATTACGGCGAGCCCTATCTCTATTACGGCGTCACCTCCGTGATGGTGAGCGGCGGGCGCAACGTCCAGGGTCTCGCGGAACGTGACGCCATCAATCGCGGCATCTATGCGGGGCCGCGCCTGTACCACACCATCGTCACCGTCGATGGGCCGGGCCCCGAGCTGAAGAAGCCCGACAATTACAAAGCCGGCGATGGTGCGCGCGTCGTGCGCACAGCGGAGGAAGCCGTCGCGCATGTCCGTCTGATGGCCGAGACGGGCGCCGACATCATCACCTTCCAGAACGGCGATGGGCCGCCTGCGATCTTCGCGCCCGCCGTTGCCGAAGCGCAGCGTCTCGGCAAGGGCATCGACTTCCGCGCCATGGGCCCGCAGACGCGCGGCCGCGAAGTCGCCGCGATGGGCACCGGCATTGTGCTCGTGCATACCGGCAATGCCGGCGCGCAGATCGCCAAGGATCCGTCGAAATGGGCGACCTATATCGAGCTTCCGCCCGACGCCTATGCCGACATGGACGAGGCCAAGGCGAACGAGCACATCCAATATCTGGTCTCGCGCCAGATGTTGCTGGAGCCCGATCTGATGGCGACGGCGCGCGGCTTCCATAAGAACTGGAAGCGGGTGCAGCAGGAGGATCGCGATTTCGCCAATCTGCCGGGCTTGCGCTCCTATTATCCCGAATATGCGCTGCGTCAGGTGTGGGAGAATGTGAAGTCGCCGGAAACCTATATGAACCCGGGCGAAATCGAGCGCCGCGCGGCGGGCTTCAAGAACCATGCCTGGTTCCTCAAACATTATGTCGATGCGGGCGGCCGTCTCGTCGCCGCGTCGGACGATCCGCAGACCCATGCCGGGCTCGGGCTGCATCAGGAGATGACGGCGTTCGTCGAAGATGTCGGGCTGACGCCGATGCAGGCGATCCAGGCGGGCACCAGCTGGGTGGCCGACGGATTCAAAATCGCCGATGTCGGCCGCATCGCGCCGGGCAAATTCGCCGACATCCTCATCGTCGATTCCGATCCGACGGTGGACATTCTGAACCTGCGCAAAATCAGCACCGTGCTGAAGGACGGTAAGGTTCTCGATCGCCGCTTCCACGCCGATTACAAAGGCGGCATGTTCCAGAGTTCGATCGAGCATGATTACGACGCCAATGTCGACGGCGCCGATTGGGCCGAAGCGCTGAAGCGCGCGACCTTCCGTCCCAATGTCCGCAACGGCCGTTACAACGCCGCGGGCGGTATCGATTCCGAGCTGTCGCCGACCCCGGGCGTCGAGGACATCGCGCCGCACTCTGTCACGCGCGGTGCGCCAGATACCGTCATCCGCGTCACCGGATTCAACTTCGTCAACGGCACCGAAGCCTTGGTGAACGGCAAGCCGGTGCCGACCAAAGTGGTGAGCCGCACGCAATTGGAAGCGGCGGTGCCGCGCGGCGCGTTCGCGGAGGCGGGCAAGCTGCGTCTGCAAATCCGCAATCCGAAGCCTTTGGCGACGCCGCAATGGGGTCAAGTCTCGAACGACGCCTATGTGCTGGTGCCGTTCGAATTCACCAAGCTCCTGCCGCAGCCGAAATGGTGATGGGATGAATGAAAATCCGGTTTCGCGGCGGCTCATTCTCTCCGCCGCGCTTTCGCTGATGCCCGCGGCGGCTTACGCGCAGAATTCCACGCAGGATCTGATCGGCGGCGTTCTCAACCAGCTTACCGCTCCGAGGGGGCAGCGGCCCCACCGGGCGCGCCCGCCGGCATCCGTCTGGGGCAGAACGAAATCGGCCTCGGGCTGAAAGATGCGCTGAAGGTCGCGACGCAGCGCGTGGCGGGCTTCGCCCCTACTTCACGGTGGCGTGATCGGGGAATCTATAGCCGAAACGGGCAAGGGGAGCGATGGGGCAGCGTCTTCGCCCCCTCCGGCCCTTCGGGCCACCTCCCCCGTAAATAACGGGGGAGGAAAGATGAGGCGCATACGTGAGCGTTTTAGGAGCCGCATTTTGACGCCGCAATGTGCCAATCAGATACTTAGCTTGAACAACTGCTATCTGAAGCGCATCCCGAGCAGCTGTTAATGTTTCGAGGTCGTTTCCACGGAAAATAAAGGAGACGTTGCAGCCGTCTTGGAAGGATTGAACTACGACTATTGGGTTACGGAGCTCCGACACTCGCTCAATCAATTTAGAGAACCAACCACGAAGCGCCTTGTACGTATCTTTGCCCGCTTCCTAGGCGATTGCAGTCACGAACGGATTCCATACGAGGATTAGATAAGGAAGGCCGACACGTATTAGCTCTTGGGTCGCTTCCAAAGCATTGTGTGACAAAGGACGTTTTTTGACAGGAAGTGGCGCGCCTGCTGCCGTTCCTGCAACCCACTCCGCTTCCACCTCTCTGGGATCAGTTGCGAGATCAATCCACATTTCTTTTGAAATCGATGGTAGCGTATTTGGCGGGGGCAGATTAAGTGACTTGTCGAATCCAAAATCCGAAAAGCTTTTGTGTTCGCCGACCTTATAAAATCCAAGAATCCCAGCTACGAACTTCCGCCCATCCATGGTCGTGAACATTTCTGCCGCAATCACTTTGCCGATTGGCCGTCCAGGATCATGATTTAGTAAAAGCGGAAAGCCATCGCCTTTGATTTCCGAAAGCCAACTCGGATCGAGCGGGATAATCTTTCCATCAGTAAGCCTTTCGGCATCTGACCAAATAACGCCTGATACGAAATCTCTAAAGGCTCCATTAGTTGGCTGTCTTGCAATCGTCTCTTTGGCCCAGGCTGACGCTGCTTGACTGTCGCTCAAAAGGTTTGACATGGCGCCTCTCAAAAATCCGGCTTCTCTGCCATCGGCACTTGGTAGTCGATGCCGAACGGATTGATGTTGTTCTCGGAGCAGATGTCCTCCGCCAAGGTCCGGGTAACGCGATCATATTGCCGCAACATCTGAAACGGCTGGTTGAACGTGCCGGGGTCGTCGATGGTCAGGAGGATTTCCAGCTTCTTGCCGTCCTCGATCGTCCGCCAGCGTTCCGTGACATGCAGTCTGTCGGTATGCGGCGTGCGGTAATTGTCGATGAAGGTCTTGTCGTTGAGCCCGATCGTATCGACGACGAGCGTATCACCCTCGTAATGGCCGACAGATTCTCCGTAGACGGAGGATTTCGGATTCGCCGAATGCGGCACGTTCAGCTTGATGTGCCGCACTTCGTTGTTGCCGGAGAAGATCATCGTGACTTCGGCGGGCGATTGCAGGATGAACAGAGCGCCGCCGAGCAGCACGTCGAAGCCCGGAACTCCGGCCGCCCTACAGGAGGAACGCGCGGTGAAGGCGAACTTGCCGGCCAGCACCTCGTCATTGTCCTTCTTCATCACGTTCTTCGCCCATTGCTTCAGATTGGGGTTGCCAATGTCGCTGATGCGCTGGGTCGGCTGTTGCCCCGTGACGCCGGCTTGGTCGTTGGAAATGTAGCGGTGCGCGGGGTCCTGGCCGACCGGCGGTGGCGAACCTGGAACCGGAAGGAAGGCGCCGATGCCGATGCCGACCCAGGCGGTCTGGGCGGTGGGCGAAAAAACGGGGGCTGCGCTCGCCGCCACGGAATGTTGCACGGGCGCCGTGCCGGCGATAGCCGTCAGGAGCGTCAGCGAAATCATGTATGATGCGCGCATCGCTTCCCCTTGGATTTCCCCAGCCGAACGGCCCAAACCTTCTAAATCCGCGAAAAAATCCTATATAGATTTTCGGCGATGTCGAGGACGAATGAAGAGGTTGCGCAACGCACCGTATACGGACGAAATGGAGCGCGGAAACGCAGCTCTCGGTACGAAATTGCACCGTAATATGCAGCAAATTTTCTTGCTTTATCCCCGGGCGGCGCGGCGCTTTGCCTGGGTATTGAAGCGAACTATCCCCGCAAAAAGGGGGGGGTTATGAAAGCGATAGGGAGCGTTGCGCTCGTCGTTCTGCTCGCGGCCTCTTCGGGCGCCCAAGCGGCGACCACGGCGCTCAAATTCGGCAAGCTCTGGGACGGACGCCGCACGATTCCCAACGCCGTCGTCATCGTGGTGGACGACAAGATTCAAAGCGTCGCGGCGAACGGGGCGATTCCGGCGGGCGCGGCGGTGATCGATCTCACCCGCTACACCGGCATGCCGGGCATGATCGATGCCCACACTCATATGAGTTTCTTTTGGGACCCCGCTTCGGGCACCAACCCGCTGCGCCAGCCGCCGCGTCCCGTCGCGCAGACGGTGACGTTCGCGGCGGCCAATGCGCGCCGGACTTTGGAAGCGGGCGTCACCACGGTGCGCGATCTGACCGGCTTCGACGGCGCCGACATGCAAATGCGCGATGCCATCAACAGGGGCGCGATGGTGGGCCCGCGCATGTTCGTCTCCGGCGTCGGCTTGCGCGACAATGTCATCAAGAATTCGCCCGCCGAAGCGGGACGCCTCGCCAAAGCCGTGCTCGATGGCGGCGCCGATTGGGTGAAGGTCTATGGCTCGACGGGGCGCGCCAACGATCTCACCGGCGAAGCGACGGTCAGCTATGACGAGATGAAATCCATCGTCGATACGGCGCACGCGATGGGGCGCAAAGTGGCGATCCATTCCTATGGGCCTAACGCCGCGCGCGATGCGGTGCGTGCGGGCGCCGACACGGTCGAGCACGCCACCGACATGGACGATGCCACGATCGCGGAGATGGCGCGCAAGCGGATCTGGTACATCCCGACCATCAACCACAATCAGCATTATTTGGAGCGCGCCGACACCTACCAATTCTCGGAAAGCGACAGAGCGAATTTCCGCGATTACATCGCGCGCAATGTCGAGACGGCGCGAAAAGCTTTCCGCGCCGGCGTGCGCATATTGCCGGGCTCCGATGCCGTGTTCACCGCGTTCGGCACCAACATGGAAGAGCTGCGCTGGCTCAAGCGGATCGGCATGTCCAACGAGCAGGCGCTGCAATCGGCGACCGTGCTCCCGGCCGAAATGCTGGGCATGGAACGGAGCATCGGTGCGGTGGCGCCAGGCTATTTCGCCGACATCGCGGCGGTCGAAGGCGATCCGCTCGCCGACATCGAAGTGGCGATCACCAAAGTGCGCTGGGTGATGAAGGCCGGCGCCGTCGTGGTGGACAGACGCTAGGCGTTTTTGAGATAGCGCAACGCGCCGCGCGCGGCGGTGACGCCGGTCGCCATGCAGGCTTGCAGCAGATAGCCGCCGGTCGGCGCTTCCCAATCGAGCATCTCGCCGGCGGCGAAGATTCCCGGCAGATCGCGCAGCATCAGCTTGTCGTCGAGAGCGGAGAACGCGACGCCGCCCGCCGTCGAAATGGCGCGCGCGATTCCTTGCGGCGCCAGCAGCGTGAGCGTCGAGGATTTGATGTTTCGCGCGATGGGAAGGCATTCGGTGCCGATATCGACGCCATGCGCTTCGCGCAGGATATTGATTTCCAGCGGCGACATGTTGATGGCCTTGCGCAGCACATTGGTCATCGACTGCCCGCGCTTCGGCCGTTCCAGCCGCTTGGCGAGCTGGTCGAGCGTCGCGTCGGGCCGCAGATCGACTGTGATCGCCGCGCTTCCATACGCGGCGATGCAATCGCGCAGATGCGGCGACAGCGCGTAGATCGCGCCGCCTTCGATTCCGTAGCCGGTAACGACGCAATCGCCGCGGATTGTTTGCCCGCCGAAGGTAAGGGCGACGTTCTTCAGCGGCTGTCCGGCAAAACGGGTGCGGAAGATATCGCTCCAGCCAATCGTGAAACCGCAATTGGACGGTTGCAGCGGCGCGGTGGCGATCCCCCTATTGGCGAGAGTCCCCATCCATGTCCCATCGGAGCCGAGCTTCGGCCAGCTACCGCCGCCAAGCGCAAGCACCGTCGCGTCCGCCGCCACGCGCACGATTTCCTTATCGGCCGTTCGGAAAGTCAGGGCGCCGCTGTCGTCCCAGCCCTGCCATTCATGGCGGCTCCTGATCGTCACATGCTGTGCGCGAAGCCTCGCCAGACAGGCGCGCAACAGAGGCGAGGCCTTCATGGATTTGGGGAATACGCGCCCGCTCGATCCGGTGAAAAGCTCCTGGCCCAAGCCTTCCGCCCACGCCATCAGCGCGGCGGGCGGAAAATGTTCGAGGATGGGCCGCAAATGAGCGGCTGCCGCGCCATAACGCGCGATGAACGCTTCGAACGGTTCGGAATGGGTGAGATTGAGACCGCCGCGCCCGGCCAGCAGAAATTTGCGACCGACATTCGGCATGCGCTCGTAGACGGTCACGGCGACGCCGCCCGCGCTCAGGATTTCGGCGGCCATCAAGCCGGCCGGCCCGCCTCCAATGATGGCAGCAGTGCTCAAAGATCCAGCGTCTGCGGTGCAAAGATTTCTTCAAGCGCGACGCGGCGCTCGCACAGGCCCTGCTCGTGAACATATTGGGTGATCGTTTCGAGCACGGGACGCGCGGCTTTGACTCCATAGGGCATCGGCGATTTCGTCACCACACCGCGCACCGCTCGATCCACCAATCCCATCTCGTAATAGGGCGCCATCCAGGCGAGCGAATCTTTGCGCACCTGATCCATTGCGGCGAGGAAGCCGGAATAGAGATTAAGCGCGATCCAGGGATGCTTCTCATAGACGGAACGCTTGATCACCATGCAATGGTTGATCGGGAAGATGCCGGTCTTCTTGAAATAGCGCGCCGATTCCGCCTCGCGGTCGGGGAAGAGAAACTTCACTTGTGGATCGGCCGTGACGTCGATTCGGCTGCGGTCCACCAGATTGTTGTTGGCGATGTAATGGACGATGGCGTCGATCTCGTTCTTCAGCAGCATGTCGCCCAAATTCGTATCGAGCGGCACCGGCGTGATCGAAACGCCCTCGGGCGCTTTGAAGCCCGACGATTTTCCGTGGCTCTTGTCGTCGTTGCGTTCCATCCACCAGGTCATGTCGCGCGGCAGCACGCCGAATTCGTGTTGCAGCACGCCGCGCGTCCAGATGGCCGCCGTCTGCTGATATTCGGGAACGCCGACGCGCGCGCCCTTAAGCTGCGCCGGCGTGTCGATGCCGGAATCCTTCCGCACCACGATCTCGTTGTGGAAGAATTTGCGCATCGTGTAGATCGGCAGACCAACCCAATCGCGATTGCCTTTCGAGGTCAGGATGGTCAGCGTCGACAGCGACATTTCCGAAACGTCGAAATCGCCGAAGCGAAGCTGGCGCCAGAACATCTCGGACGGGTGAACGGTAGTGGGAACAAGACGAATGCCTTCGAACGGCACGCGGCCATCGATCACCGGGCGCGTGCGCGGATTGTCCGAGAGCGCAACTGAAAGCTCCAATGTCGCGCGGCCGCTGCCTTCGTTCGAAGAACTCACCATTTCGCAACCAGCTCCTTCTCGAAGGCGATACGCCAATCCGCGCCCGCCTGTACCATATTGTCGTGCGCGCGTATGTTTCTGTATTGGGCCGGATGAAGTCCGCGCGGGTTTCCACCTTTTTCGTTGATTTCGATTGCTTCCAGCAAGATCCGGCGCATCGCGACGACGGCCTTGTCGGAGCTGCCGAGGAATTCGCGCGACCGGTCGGCGATCGACCCCATGCCTTCCTGTAGCGCGAAATCTTGCGTGTTGATGCCGACGATGCCGGTGTAATTCTGCGTCTTCTGCATGGCGCGGTCGATGGCGTAATCGTTCGACTGGTTGCGCTTCAGCCGGAACGTGCCGGGAATGATGTCGCCGGCCCCGCGCCCCATGCCGGATTCGCGGCTCTCGATCCAATCGGGCTTAAGCGGGATGGTTTCGTCATAGGCGAGCATCCAATTGTAGACATGGGTGGTCGTATCATCGATGGGCGCCCAGATATGGCCGTCCTGGCGCGGCGTTTCGTTCTTGCCGCCGAACCAGCCGACGCAATTGGCCCGCATCTGCTGCGCCGGCATGATGTATTGGTAGACGCGGACATATTTGCCGTCCTCGCCCATGTCGCGCGTCGAGACATAGTAATAGCCGCAATCGGTGCGCTCGACGTCGATCTTCGGCGTGCGGTCGCGCTGGCGCGGTTCGGCTTTGTTGCTCTTAAAATTGTTGTGCGCGAAGGAGGAATGCGACGTATCGAGCCCGCCTTCCAGCGCCTGAAGGTAATTGCAATTCTCGAACGTCTTGGAGACGAAGACGTGCTTTGCCGGCGCGCGCGTCCATTCGTAATCGGGCTCGGGCGGCTGCAAATCCTTCTGACCCATATAGGTCCACACCACGCCGTTCTTCTCGACGGCCGGATAGGCGAGGAGCTTCACCTTCGCTTGCAGCGTCGTGCCCACGGGCTCGGACGGCATGTCGATGCAATCGCCGTGACGGTCGAATTTCCAGCCATGATAGACGCAGCGCAACCCGCATTCTTCGTTGCGGGCGAAGAACAGAGGCGCGCGGCGATGCGGACAATAGGCATCGACCAAACCGACCGCGCCCGACGTGTCACGGAAGGCGATCAGATCCTCGCCCAACAGACGCAGGCGCAAGGGCGCGCCGTCATTCTCCGGAAGTTCGATAGATAGACACAGCGGCCACCAATAGCGCCGGAACAATTTCCCGCAAGGGCTGCCCGGCCCGATGCGGGTGACGCGGGTGTTTTCTTCCGGGCTCAGCATCTCACCACAGCGCGACGAGGTCCTTTTCCATGACCGTCTTCCAATCCTGGCCGGACGGAACGACGCGGTCATAGGCGCGCACATTGCGATAGGTTATCGGATCGACGCCGCGCGGCGTGCCACCCTTCTCGTTGACGCCGATGGCTTCGAGCAGAATGCGCCGCATGGCGACGATGGCCTTGTCCGAGGTGCCGAGGAATTCCTTGGAACGGTCGCAGATCGGCCCCATGCCTTCCTGGAGCGCGAAGTCCTGCGTGTTGACGCCGTCGATGCCGGTGAAGTTCTGCGTCTTCTGCTTCTGGCGGTCGATGAGATAATCGTTCGACTGGTTGCGCTTGAGGCGGAACGTGCCGGGAATGTTGTTGATCTCGCCGCGGCCGGCCGCGACTTCGCGCTTCTCCACCGCTTCCGGTATCAGCTCGTCCTCCGGATGCGGCGCGCACATGATGTTGTAGACATGAGTCGTGTAATCGTCGATCGGCGCCCAGATGTGTCCGTCGAGACGCGCGGGTTTGTTGCGCACGCCCTCATAGCCGATGATGCTGGCGCGCAATTGCTGCGCCGGCATCACGTAATGATAGACGCGGACATATTTGCCTTCGTCGACATTGCGTTGCGAGACATAGGAATAGCCGTAATCGGTGCGCTCGACGTCGAGCTGGGGCGCGCGGTCGTGCTGGCGTAGGTTCGCGCGGTCGCCGAGCTTGTTGTAATGCGCGAACGACGAATGGGTGGTGTCGAGGCCGCCTTCCAGCGCTTGCAGATAATTGCAGTTCTCGAAGGTCTTCGACACGTAGCGATGGGTCGCGGGCGCGCGCGTCCATTCGTAGTCGGGCTCGGCGGGCTGCAAATCCTTGGGACCCATATAGGTCCACACGACGCCACCCTTTTCGACGGTCGGGTAGGCGAGGATCTTCACCTTCGCTTGCAGCGTGGTTCCCGCTGGTTCCGAGGGCATGTCGACGCAATCGCCGTGCCGGTCGAATTTCCAGCCATGATAGACGCAGCGCAATCCGCATTCCTCGTTGCGGGCGAAGAACAGAGGCGCGCGGCGATGCGGACAATAGGCGTCGATCAATCCGATCGCGCCCGAAGAGTCGCGAAAGGCGATCAGGTCTTCGCCGAGCAGGCGCACGCGCAACGGCGCGCCGTCCTTTTCAGGGAGTTCGGTGGAAAGGCACAGCGGCCACCAATAGCGCCGGAACAATTTCCCGCACGGTGTGCCCGGCCCGATGCGGGTGGCTCGTTCGTTTTCTTCAACCGTCAACATGCGCGTCTTCCTACTGCCAAGGCTCAACTGTGATGTGGATCGCCGGCTCCTTGTCTTCACCGCCGACGATCTTAAGCGCGCGATCGACCTCGGAAAGACCCACGACATGGGTCGAGATCAGATCGAGCGGATATCTTCCGGATTTCATGGTGTCGATGGCAAGCTCGACCGCGTCGAAGGAATGGCCGCGCACGCCGGTCAGACTCGCCTGGTAACGGATGAGGCGGTCAAGATCGAGCGGCACGGCGGATTTCTTCCACGCGGTGCACAGCATGGTGCCGCGCTTCTTCAGAAGTGCGATGCCGCCATTGATGATTTCGGGCCCGGCGCTGGTCGATTCGATGACGAGATCGGCCATGCTTCCGCCGCTGATGTCTTTCACACGCGCGATCACGTCCTCTTCGTCGATGGCGATGGTGTGGGTCGCGCCCAAATTCTTCGCCGTCTCCAACCGGTTTTTATCCCGTGCCAGTCCGATGACGATGATGTTCTCGGCGCCCGCGACTTTCGCGGCCAGCGTGCAGGAGAGACCTTGTTGACCCGGTCCCAGGATGACGATGGTTTTTCCGGGCGCGGCGTGTCCGTCCATATAGGCCCATTGGAAGCCATTGCCCAAAGGCAGCGCCATCGCCGCGATATGAGGCGGAATGTTCGCGGGCAGCCGGTGAATGATGGTGCGCGGATGCATATAGAGATATTGGCTGTAGCCGCCGAAGAGACCGGGCGCGACCGTTAAGGGCGTCGAACCGTAGCGCACGCCCTTGGGATTGAAATGATCTGTCTCAAGGCAGGAGCGGTATTCGCCGGTGCGGCAATAATCGCAATGGCCACACGGAAGGTATTCTTCGAGCGCGACGTAATCGCCTTCCTTGACGCCCCAGCGATAGGCCGCCGCTTGCCCAAGCTTTTCGATGGTGCCGACGATCTCATGGCCGAGGATGCAGGGGCTGAATTTGTCGGACAGGTATTTGCCCCAATCACTGCCGCAAATGCCGGTCGCCACCACGCGCAAAAGGCCGGCATCGGTAGGCACATCGGGAATGGGCAGTTCGCGCAGTTCCGTCTGGCGGGGGCTCAACATCACCGCGGCAAGAGTGGAATGGGCGCTCATGCGATTTTGTATAGGAGCGGCGGAAGGGGCTGACAAGCATGAAAGCGCAGGCCGGAAAGCCCACGCCGGCGCCTGGGCCCAACAATTACGCCCTCGTAGGGTGTAGAGTATTTCCCTTTCCGGCCAAGCCTATAGAGGCCGGCGATTGGCAGTCTAAATTTTCTTAACCGTGTTCATGCGACGTTGGAGAAGGGGAGCACCAATGTCAGCACGCGCACATCTTATTAGCGCCCGTCCGCTTTGCCGCCATTCGGACGGCGAAGAGGTTCAAACGCAGGTTCTGGCCCTGGCCGGCCTTGCCACGCTGGAGATCGGGTTCGGCTATTGCCGCGCCTGCGGGCATATCTACCAAGTGCGTCCGCCCTCCGCCGCCATCCTCGACCAGCACTATGCCGCTTTTTCCAATTACACCTGCTTCGATCCGGCTGCGGCACGAACCGCGCCACCGGCGGCATCCACGCGGCGGCTGCTGACCCTGGCCGAGGCGCGGGCGCCGCGCGCCGGCACGGTCTATGAAGTCGGCTGCGCGACGGGATTTCACCTGCGCCATTTCCGCAGCGCCGGTTGGGATGTCGGCGGCTGCGACCCCTCGCCCAAGGCCGCCGCGCAGGCGCAAGACCTCTTCGGCATCGCCGTCGATTGCGGCTTCGAAGCCGAGATCCTGCCACGGCAGAAGGACCTTGCGGTCGTCGTCTTTTCGCATGTCCTCGAGCATCTCAGCGATCCGCTGGCGGCGCTGACCCGCGCGCGCGATGCGCTTCGCGATGACGGCGTCGTGCTGCTGGAAGTGCCGTGCGCGATCGCCCCGCATCTCATGCCGCCGGGCTGGTTCACCTTCGAGCATCTGCAGTACTTTTCGGAAAACGCGCTGCTCCGTATGTTGCACGCCGCCGGACTCGCGCCGATCGAATTGCGGGTTGCCTTCAAGGCGGAACTCTATCCGGTGATCGCCGTGATCGCCGGCAAAGGGGCTCAGCAAAGCCGGCCCACGGAAGACAAGCTTGCCGCTCTGCAAGCGCGTCAATTCCTCGACGTTCTTGTCTGGCGCGACGATTCGCTTTGGGGCGCCACCTCACGCCGCCTCCGCGACCTGACGGGTCCTGCCTATGTGTGGTGCGCCGGCGTTCACACCGCGCAATTGTTCGATCGCACGGAGCTTCTCAAGAGTGCGGACGTTCTCGGCATCGTCGACCGCGATGCGCAGAAATGGGGACATCTACAGGCGGAACGCGCGATCATCAGCCCAGAGGATTTTCGCGCCCGCTATGACGAAGAGCCCGTCGTCATTTCATCTTTTGCATCGGAAGCGCAGATCGCACAAAGCCTTGCCGAATACGGCATCGCGCCCAAGCGCATCGTCCGCCTTTACGGCTGAACGAGACCGTACGTCCAAACAAAACGGGCGCCCAGCGGCGCCCGTTTTTCATTGTGCTTGATGCGTGAAAATTACGCTACGTCCTTCCAGGGATTGACCGAGACGTGGATGACGCCCTCGGCGCCCTTGCCGCCGACGGATTTGATGGCCCAATCCACTTCCTTCAATCCGAAGGTGTGGGTCATCGCCTTTTCCAGGGGGAAGCGATGCGAGGCGAGCTGCCGGAGCGCGAGCTCGCAGGCCTTATAGCTGTGGCCGCGCGCGCTTTTGAGCTGCGCGTATTTCTGCGTCACCTTATAGATAGGGAAGTCCGGGAAGGTGGGCATCTCATTGCCCTGGATCACCAGGATGCCGGCTTTGCGCTTCAACGCGGCAATGCCGAGCAGCATCGCCGCGGTGCCGGCGCCTGCCGTGCAGTCGATGGAAACATCGACGCCCTTGGGCACAATCTGCTTGATGCGCGCCAGCGGGTCTTCTTTCTGGACGTCGATCGTGTAGTCGGCGCCGAGCGCCTTGGCGACTTCCAGACGCTGCGCGTCCTTGCTGGTGCCGGTGATGATGATGCAGTCCGCGCCGGCCTGTTTGCAGGCGACGATCTGCGCCAAGCCCTGCTGGCCGGGGCCCTGGATCAGCACGATGGAGCCGTAGCCGATGCCCGCTTCGAACAGCGCCCATTGGATGCCGTTGGCGAGCGGCGTGGCGATGCCGGCGAGTTCCGCAGTCACATTATCGGGAACCTTGTGCACGATGGCGTTCCACGGCGCGTAGAGATAATGCGCGAAACCGCCCCACAGATGCGGCGCATGGTCGGCCGACGTGTAGCCGTAGCGGATCGCGTCCGGATTGGTGTGCCAGTCGGTGGCTTCGCAGTGCCGATACTCGCCTTGGTGGCACCATTCGCAGGTCATGTCGGGCAGATAGTGCTCGAGCAGGATGCGGTCGCCTTCCTTGACGCCCTTGCGCGCCAGCCATTTGCGCCCGGCCTTGGCGACCACGCCGACATTCTCATGGCCCATGATGACGTTCTGGATGGGCTTGCCGTAATTTTTGACGTCGCTGCCACAAATACCGGCGATTTCGACCTTGATAAGGGCGGATTCGTCGTCGATCTGTGGCATGTCGAATTCGCGATAGACCGTCTCATAGGGGCCCATTTTCACGGCTGCGGGAACTTTCTCGACCACTGTTTTGCCTTTCGAAAGATGCGTGTGAGGGGTATCTACCCGTGCCGGATGGCCCTGTAAACTATGACCGGAAAATCCGCGTTTACCGCCGGTATGATAGGCTTTCGGCCATGGTTTCGAAGCCGCCAGAGAACGAATACGAGAACGCCCTTGCCGGGTGGCTTCTGACGCGGCCTGACGAGACCGATTCCGCCGACGAAAGCGATCCGTTCGAGGCCCGGAAGAACGATCTAGGACAGATCGAGGCGCTGGCCCGCGTGCGCGAATTTGTCCGCAAGCGCTTCAATCTGCCTATTGATGCGGCAATCATGGTTAGCGAGGTTGAGTGCAAGCTCCCCGGCTGCCCGCCCCTGGAAACCGTCGTCGCCTTCTGGACCAAGAGCGAAGAAGGCGAAAAGCGCCACCACTTCAAGCTGTTCAAGCGGGTAACCGAGGTCGGCTATGACGACCTTCCCTTCGCTTGGCTGAAGGACAGCCTGATCGTTCCCGAAGGCTTCGGGTGCGAATGTTGCTGAACCGCTACAGCGACTTGCAACACGCCGGTTGCCATACCAAATCACTCTTCTCACCTATATCATGGCTTCGGACTGTCTTCGTCCGCTGCCAGACAAATCGAACAGCGGCGATGTGGTCCGAAATATTTGCAGGCCTGTGTGAAACCGGTGCCGCTCTCCCGCGTTGACGTCGATTGGGGAGAGGGTCGGGCGCACCTTCCTGTGTATGAGATTCTAAGACGACCGGTGGCGTTGCCTGCCCACCTTAATGTTTTGTGTCTATCACCCTCGGGGGAAGAAAATGATAAACCGTTCCAACGCGCGTTCGCGCGGCTTGCCGGCGGATTTCGGGTCGTGCGCCAGATGCGTGATCAGTTCGCCGAAGCCGATGATGGCGTTCAAGGGCGTGCGCAATTCATGACTCATATTGGCGAGGAATTCGGATTTCACCCGGCTCGCGGTCGCCGATTCGATGGCGGCCGCGCGCAGCGCTTCCTCGCTGCGCTTGCGCGACATCATCTGTCCCGCATCCGCCACATAGGCGGAAAGCAAGGATGGATGTCTCTTCATTCGCGTCTGCCGGACTGGCATGGATTTGTGCCGCTGGGTAACCGCGGCGAGAATAGCGGAGTTCGCATTAATCTATTGTAAGTGCGGCCCCCAACGGTACGCGGCCGTACCAAGCGTTCGCGCTTAGCCTGCGATATTGGTTACCAATTGGTAGCCAGGGAACCGCGAGGTGCGCCCTTAGCGCGGCTTCCAGATTTTGGCGCGCCGCTGGGCTTCGCCGATCTCGGCGAGGGTCATCTGAAGGGCGACGGTATCCCGGCTCTTGATGGCCGCGTCGCGCATTGCCGCTTGCCCCTCGCCGAAGCCGGCGGCGGCAAGGGCGAACCATTTATAGGCTTCGACGTAATCCCGCGGAACGCCGTTGCCGTCCGCGCCTTTGACGGCGAGGCTGAACTGGGCGAGCGGATTGCCGTGTTCGGCGGCGAGCCGATACCACGTCACCGCTTCGGTGATCTCTTTGGCGACGCCGAAGCCGTTTTCGTAGGCGGCGCCGAGATTGTATTGCGCGTCCGTATAGCCTTGCGCCGCCGCGAGCCGCCACCATTTCACGGCCTCTGCCTGATCTTGGGCCACGCCTTTGCCGTCCAGATACATATTGCCGAGATTGTATTGCGCCTGCGAATGGCCCTGTTCGGCGGCGGCGCGATACCATCTCGCGGCTTCGGCGTTGCTCTGCTCAACGCCGCGCCCGGCAAGATACATGAAGCTCAGATTGTTCTGCGCGTCCGCCAGGCCCTGTTCGGCGGCGAGGCGAAACCATTTCACCGCTTCGCCGTCGCTCTGCGCGACGCCTTGGCCGGCAAGATAGAGATTGCCGAGATTGAACTGGGCCGCCACGTCGCCCTCGGCGGCGGCGAGCGCGTACCACCGCGCGGCCTCACTTGCGTCGCGGGCCTTCAGCCGGCCGGCGCGATAGAGGAATCCGAGGTCATATTGCGCGTAAGCGTCGCCCTTGTCGGCGGCGAGCCGGAGCCATTTCGCCGCCTCTTCATCGTTGCGCGGTACGCCTTGGCCGCTCACATACATGGCGGCGAGATTGACTTGCGCAGGTGCGATGCCCTGTTCGGCGGCGCGGGCAAACCATCGCGCGGCCTCTGCGAGATTCTGTTGCACGCCGCGCCCGTCGCGATAGAGAAGCGCAAGATTGGCTTGGGCCCGCGCGTCGCCCCATTGCGCCGCGGCGCGCCAGAAACGGTGCGCGCCTTCATAGTCGCCATTGTTATAGGCGGCAAAGCCGCGTGCGTCCGCGTCTTGCGGCGGCAAAAACGCAAACACGCCCGCCGCGATGCTCAAAGCTACGAAAGACACGCCGAGAGCAAGCTTCGTCGCCCGCTTCATGACAACCCGTTACGCGCTATTCCGGAAGCTTCAACTCGGTCGCCCCTTCGCCGGCGCGCGCCGGGCTGAAGGCGATCGAGTCGATGAACCGGCCCGGGTCGGGCGATTGATAATCGCCATTGGCCGGGAGCACGGTCGCTTCAAGTTGAATCAGATAACCCTTGTTGAAGTAGAAGGCGGCGGTCGAGCGGCCGCCATTGTTGGGAATGTCGACCGTGACTTTGCGGCCATGGACCGAGTCCTTGCCGGGCTCGACGCGGGCGAAGGTGTCCATCAGGACGCGCTTGCCTTCCTGATACATGAAATGCGTTTCGCCGAGGATGGTCGCCGATTCGGCTTGCGCCTGGGCGAAATTGATCACGGTGACCGTGTAGCGGATGTTGTCCTCAGTCGAGACGTAGCTGATCGTCTCCTGCGGCCCGGCGATCTGTCCGCGCGAGGCGCCGGTCTCGATCTTCACTTCGCCCGGCGCTTCATAGGAGAAGCCGAACGTCTTGCTGATATAGGATTTCCAGGCCGCTTCCGCCGGCGCCGTGGTGATGGCGAGCGCTGTCCCAACGATAAGCGCCAAGTTCGATGCACGCATGATGGCCTCCCAGCGTCTGATCGGTTAATTCGGCAAGGGCAGTTCGGTGGCGTCCGGACGGGCGCGCACGGTGAAGAAGGCGACCGAATCGATGAACCGGCTGAGGTCGGGCGAATCGATGTCCTGGCCGGGAGCCACGGTGGCGCGAAGCTCGAGCAACTGGCCGTTGAAGAAGAAGAAGGATCCTACGGCGCGGGCCTTGTCGGGAAGATCGACAGTCAGCTTGCGGCCATATTGGCGGTCAACGCGGCCGAACGTGTCCATCAGCAGGGGCTTCTTGTCCTGGAAGCGGAAGGTTGCTTCGTTGAGCAGCGTCGCCGCGTTGTTCGCGACGGTCTTCATGTCCACCACCGTTACCTGGTATTGGATGCCGTCTTCTTCGGACTGGTAGACGATCGTGTTGTGCCGGCCTGCGACGGGCGCTTCATAGCTGCCTTTGGTGACCTTGACCTCTCCCGGCGCCTCATAGGAGAAGCCGAGCGGGTGGCTGATATAGCTCTTCCAGACGGCATGGGCCGGGGCGCTCGTAACCGCCAGCACGGCGCCCGCCAGAATCGCCAATCTCGTGAATGCCATCGCTCCCCTCCCTGAATGTCGCTGTCCGATAGACTATTTCTGGCGGCCTTCTCGGGCTTCGAGCGTCCCTTGTGGCCTGCCAGTCCGCTGCAATATAATCGGCACTGAGGTCCAAGTCACGCCGAGGAGAAACAGATGAACGTGAAAGCCCTTAGTCTCGCCGCCTGCGCAGCTCTGGCATTTGTGGCGACGCCTGCTTTTTCGCATCATTCCTTCTCGATGTTCGATATCGAGAAGAGCGTGACGCTGAAGGGAACGGTCCGGGAGTATGAATGGACCAATCCGCACAGCTGGCTGCGGGTGATGGTGGCCGACGAAAAGTCCGGGCGGCAATTGCAATGGGCCTTCGAGATGAGCTCGCCGGCGCGCCAAATCCAGCTCGGCATGACCAAGGATTCGGTGCATCCGGGCGACGTCGTCACCGTGACCTTTCATCCGATGAAGGACGGCACCCGCGGCGGCCAGTTCGTCCAGGCCATCCTTGCCAATGGGCAGCCGGTCGTGCGCGGCGAACGCGGTCAGCCGCCGCCGGGCGAGAACTAACGTCTGTCGCATTTTGACGGGCAAGACGCTAAACCCCTGAGCACGCGAAACGCTCCGGGGAATGAAGCCGTGTCCGAATTGAAGCTCAGCGCCGTCACCCGCACCCAAGGCAACAACAAACCGCTCAAGGACGGCATCGTTCGGCCGACGACATTCGATTTCGATTTCGTCGAGGTCGACCCGCTGATCGCCGCCTTCCGCCGCATGGTGCGCGGGCTCGAATTCGACATCTGCGAGATGGCGATCACCACCTATATCTGCGCCAAGGCGCATGGCAAGCGCATGACGGCGGTGCCGGTGTTCCTGGTGCGCGCCTTCCATCACGGCGCCATTCTGGTGAACACCAAGGCGGGAATTAGGACGCCGAAAAATTTGGAAGGGCGCCGCGTCGGCGTCAACCGCGGCTACACGGTGACAACGGGCGTGTGGGCGCGGGGCGTGCTTCAGGAAGAATACGGCGTCGATCTCTCGAAGGTTACCTGGGTCCTATCGGGCGACGAGCATGTCGCCGAATATATTCCGCCCGCCAATGTCGTGCCCATCGAGA
>SHWE01000066.1 GCA_009693985.1 Alphaproteobacteria bacterium
AGTTCGACGGGCCGCACACGATGGCGATGGATTCAGCTGGGCGCCTCTTCATCGGCAACCGCAACAACAACCGCATCGATATTTTCGACCAAGACGGAAAGTTCGTCACCTCCTGGTCGCAATTCTCGCGCCCCTCGGGCGTCTGGATCGACAGCAACGACATGATCTATGTCGCCGATTCCGAATCCGAATCCGTGTCGAAGAACCATGATGGCTGGAAACGCGGCATCCGCATCGGCAACGCCAAGACCGGCGAGTTGACCGGCTTCATTCCCGATCCTGTCGCGACGGCCACGGGGACGAGCGCCGCCGAAGGCGTCGCCGTCGACAAAGACGGCATCATCTACGGCGCGGAAGTGGGCCCGCGCCGGCTCATGCGCTACGTCAAAAGATAGGAAGCAAACGATGAACGCCAAGACATTGTTGTGCGCGTTGCTCGCCGCCTCGGTCGCGACCAGCGCTGTTGCTCAAGTACCCTCCCAGCCCCTGCTGATGGACAAGCGCGATGTCACCAGCTTTGCCGCGCGCAAGCTGATCGAGGCCTGTCTGGCGCAGGCGGCGCGCGACAAATATCCGATCGCGCTCGCGGTGACCGATTCCGCCGGCAACCTCGTTGCGTATCAGGCGAGCGAAGGGCCGATGGCGCATACCGGACTGACGGCGCAGTTGAAAGCGAAGACGGCCGCGATCTTCCGCCGCTCTACCGCCGATCTTTATGACCGGACGAATAAGCAGATCAATCGCGCGGCGGAATGGATGGGCTATTTTCCGGTTCCCGGCGGCTTTCCGATTGTCGTTCAGGGCGAAGTCGTGGGCGGCATGGGCGCCGGAGCCGCCGGCCTTTCGGCTGGCCGAGACGAAGACTGCGTGGAATCGGCGATAAGGTCCGTGTTCGGCGACGGCAAGGCCGCACCGCCCGCCAGTCCGCAGCCGGTGCTCGTCACTCGCAAAGTCATCACGATGACCGCCGCGCGCCAGCTGGTCGATGCCTGCATGGCCTATGCCGATCAAAAGAAGATCACCGCGCTCGGCATCACCGTGGTCGATCCCGCCGCCACACTGCTGGCGTTCCAGGCCACGGAAGGCGCGCTGAAGACCGCGCTCGACACGGCGGAATTGAAGGCCGAGACGGCGGCGAAATGGCAGCGCCCGACCATCGAATTGTGGGACCGCGTCAACAAGCAGGTCAACCGCGCCCCGGAATTCCTGGGCGATCTCGCGCAGCCGGGCGGCTTTCCGATCTTCATCGGCGGCGACATGGTGGGCGCGATGGGCGCCGGCGGCGGCATCGGCAATCAGGACGACGAATGCGCCCAGGCCGCCATCAAACAGGTGTTTCCGAACGCATCGACGACCCGTCCTTAAGATTACGGCCTGGACTTCGGCGAAATAGCTCGCGACACTGGTGCGAGCCAGGGAGATGAGAGATGAAAAAGGCGATTCTCATAGGTGTGGCATTGGCGAGCGCCGCCGGCATCGGTTATGCGGCGGGCGCGGCATCGGGCGCGTTCCCCGACATTTCGACGCTCAACCCGAAGGCCATCAAGGCGCTGCTGCCCGCCGACATCAAATGGGTTCCGGCCGAAGGTCTGCAAGGCACCGACACCTTCACCCTGTTCGGCAGCGCCGCCAGCAACGGTTTCTACATCGTGCTGAACCGCTTCCATCCGGGCAATTTCAGCCGGCCGCATTATCACGCCAATGACCGCTATGTGATGGTGCTGGACGGCACTTGGTGGGCCTCGACCGGCGCCAAATACGATCCCAACTCGACGGTGCCGATGCGCGAAGGCACCTTCGCGCTCCATACCGGCAAGGAAGTGCATTATGACGGCGCCCGCGCGGGCGAAGGCGAGGCCATCGTGATGATCTTCGGAATCGGCCCCGGCGCGCGGCACGAATGCGAAGGCCCGAGGGCCGAAACGGGCCCCGGCCCTTGCGCCGATGCCAAGCGGGCGGCGGGCGTAAACTAAGCGCGCTACTCCGCCAGCGTGAGCGAAGCCTGTTCGTAGGTCTGGCTGCCCATATCGGCGCCCTCGAACATGCCGTGATCGGCGATCCACGAACGCGCCGCGTTGAAAACATCGCGCGTATAGGGCTCGAAGACGAGCCGCTCGCCCGGCCCCCAGCGGCGCGTGTCCATGATGGTGTGGAAGCGCATCGGGAATTCTTTCTTGTAATAGTGGGTGTAGAGCTCCGGCCTCAAATCGATGTCGCGCTGGGCTTTCTTCAGCGCGCGGAAATATTTGCGCACATCCTCGGGGTCCGGATCGCCATTGATCATCGTCGCGATCATGAAGGTGCTGTCGATGACTTTGCGGAAACCCAATTGCTCGGCGAAATAATACGGCCCGCTGAACAAGGCCGCCGCCTGCAATTCGCCGTCGACCAAAAGCTCCATGCGGCGGAACAGCAGACCGTCCTTAAAGGAGAGATTGATCTTGTCGGGCGTAAGGTATTGTTCGAGCGCCTGGACGGTCGAGTAATGGCTGCCCGAGCGGTAGCCCACGGAAATCGGCACGCCGGCCAGATCTTCAGGGGAACGGATCGGCGAATCCTCGGGCACGAAGATGCCCGCCGGCGACACCGAATAGACGTCGGCATAGAGCTTGGTGTGCCCCGTGCTGGCCGAGACGTTCACCGTCCAATGACAGGCGCAGGAAACGTTCGATTTGCGGCCCTGCTCGATGACGTGATAGGCGCCGATTTTATCGGGCGTCGCGTGGTTCTGACCGTTCGTCGATTGCACCAGTTCGAGGAATTCGTAATCGAGACCTTCGGCTTTGAAGTAACCCTTTTCCTCGGCCACCCATTCGTGCAGCCGGAAATGCGGTTCGATGATGAACTTCCCCATACGATCCCCTGAATTCGGCCTCTGGGCTTGGCAGCTGACTATGGAATCAATCTGATCTCGGCGCGGTCGTTCGCGCCCAGAAGCATCGCCGCGGGCGTGGCCAGGGGCGAGTTCGCGTAGAGCCTCGGAGGCACGCCCGAGGCCGAGAAAATATTCTGTATCGCGGTGAAGCGTCCCTCGCGCAAACGGGTGCCTCCCGGCGGGTCTATGGGGATGGCGACTTCGATACGCGAGGCGCGTATTCCCACGGCGGTGTCCGCCGCCTGCCTTACGATATCCTGCGCTTCGGGCGGCAACCGGATCGTGCCAGGCGCGAAGAAGACGACGAAGAAATCACGCTGCGGCGGAGGCTGCGGTTGAACCCGCATCGATTGGCATCCCGCCAGTACCGTCAACAAGGCCAAGGCCATGATCGCGCGACGCACACGCATCCCCTAAAACATATCCCCTACGATAACGTAGTACGCCCGCAATCCTTCCAAATCCAGATGGAGCAGCGATTTTCGGTACCGCTCAAGCCTGCGGCATAATCGGTTTTCAATTTGCGTCAAATCTTTAACAGGTAAAGTTCCGTACACCCGCATAAAAGAAAAAGCGCCATCCGAAGACGGCGCCTTCCTTTTTGCAACGATGAGACCGCCGATTAACGCATCTGCATCTTCACCAGCTTGGCGGGTGGCCGGTAGGCCGGGATCCACACAGTCGGACGGGGCACGTTCTCTTCGACTTTGAAATAGCGCACCTCGTAATTCGACGGCGTCATATATTCGGTCGACTTGCCGGTGTTCATGTCGATCCGGTAGATGCGGCTCGAGCTGAAATCGTTGGTCCACAGATGCTGGTTCTTATTGTCCACCGATAATGAATAAGGCAGCGCATAGGGCGCGGTGTAGGGCTTGGCGCCGTTGATGAGCGGATATTCCTTGAGCTGCTTCTTGTCCGGATCGAACATCAGAACCTGACCGGCGAAGAACTCCGTCGTCCACAGACGGTCTTGCGCGTCGATCTGGCCGCGTCGCGGACCGGCCTTCGGGGTGGGCACGTCGTAATTGGCATATTGCAGCGTCTTCGGATCGAAGATGCCGATCTTGCCTTCGCGCCAGATGTAGAAATGCGTGCGCCCCTTGGAATCGGTGTCGAGGTCGTAGATCCCGGAATTCTTCGGAATCGGAAACATCGTCCGCTTCAGGGTGTCGCTGCTGGTGTCGATCATCGTCAGATTCTCGCCACCTTCGAAGTGCCAGACATTGCCCTTCGGATCGACGCCGAACATGGAATCGCCCGACGCCCAGGTGGTGAATTTGCCCGTCGTCGAATTGTATTTGACGGTGGCCTTGTCCATGCCGACGAGGACATTGCCCTGATGATCGAAAGCGAGCTCATGCGCGCCGCCGCCGGGATTGCCCGGACGGCCATCGCCGCCCATCTCGTCGCGTCCGGCGCCTGGCGCCAGCGGGAACTCGGTTTCCTTCACCTCGCCGGTCTTCCGGTCCATGCGGCCGAGCACATAGGAGAAGTGATCGGTGTAATAGGCGTAGTCCTTATCCACGATCACGTCGTGCGGCCACACGAAGCGCGCATCGCCGCGCAGCATGTAGACCTCGCGCTGGCCGCCGCGCAGCAGAGCGTATTCCGTCACCACGAGATTGGTGGAGGCTTCGTCGGTCGGCCGTGGACGCTGCTTGAACGGAATCTTACCGGTCGAATTGGGCCCGCGAATGGAAGCGAGGTAATCGGCCAGCGGCTCGATCATGGCCTTCTGGCTGAACGCATAGGTGCCGGGCGTGTCGTTCCTTGCAGCCCGTCCCGCCATCCGCGCGACAAGGCTGACCCATTCTTCCTTGGTGCGCGGGTTGCGGAGCACCCATTGCAGCGAGTGGCAATTGCTGCACTGCGCGAACAGCACCTTCTGATGGTCGGTGCCGGGCAGACCGGCGATGATTTCGGAAGCGGTCGCGTCGCTATAGGCGACGGGCTTCGACTTCAGCGTGAAATCGGCCTTGATCGGTTTGCCGGCGGCGATCGCGACGGCATCCTTTTTCACATGCTCGAAATCGGGAAGCTCGATCGCGACGTTGTACGTTCCCGGCGTCAGGTCCGACCACATCGGAAACGAGTATTCGCCGCGCGCATTGCTGTAGACCGAGACGAGGATGTTGCTCCCGGTGCGCTGCGCCTTGATCGGGATGCCCGCCAGGGGGCTTCCGGTGCTCGACACGATTTTGCCGCTGAGCAGAGTCGCCTCTTGCGCGAAGGCGTCTGTGGTAAAGGCGGAAGCGAAAGCAAGAATCGCTAATGCCGTACCGGCATATAGGTTCTTCATCGTCGTTCTCCCCGGAAAGCTCCAACGGGGAATCATACGCTCCTCGGGCCCCCGTCTCAAGGATGGGCCCGGCCAAATTCCCGTGGTTACGCCTCTATTCCGTCTTGAAAACCCATTCGTCGAACGGGTTCTTGTAGAAGAGATTGGTCTTGTTCTCGCCCATCTTGGTTTCCTTCTTCTCCCCGGCCACGCTTTCCGTGCCGAAGGAATAAACGACCCGAACCGGACAGACGTCCTGCGCCATCTTTCCGTATTCGACCTGCTTCTGGCTAATTCTGCCGAACTGCACCGGGCCGAGATTCAACGGGGATACCGTTTTGATCTTCCAGATGTCGCGCTGGGCGGGAGTCCAATAATCCACATTGATATATTTGGTCAGCGCCGCCTGAACTTGCGCTTGGGTCGGACAATTGGTGTTCGCCGCGGCGGCCGCGGCCGTGTTGCCGCTATCCTCGCCACAGGCTGCAAGAACACTACAAGTCGCTGCGGCGCAAAGAACGAAAAGACGAGAATTCATCGGTCGGCTTCCCCGGGTGAAACGATACGCAACGCATCATCCTACGGCCTTGCCCCCCCGCGGTTCCATAGGTTCCCCCGGAGCGCAAATGGGCCGTCCTTGATGCCCCCGCGCCGCCGCTTTAGGGTCGCGCTCCCGCTGGATATTTTCCGCTTATGCTTGATGTGAAATTCGACCTCCTCGCCGCTATCGGCAACACTCCGCTGATCCGCCTCAAGGGGCCGTCGGAGCGAACCGGGTGCGAAATTCTCGGCAAGGCCGAGTTCATGAATCCGGGCCAATCGGTCAAGGACCGCGCGGCCCTGTACATCATCAGGAATGCGATGGAGGACGGGCTGCTCGAACCCGGCGGCACCGTCGTCGAGGGCACCGCCGGCAATACCGGCATCGGCATCGCTGTCGTCGGCAATGCGCTTGGGCTTCGTTCGGTGATCGTGATTCCCGACACCCAGAGCCAGGAAAAGAAGGACGCGCTGCGCCTGCTGGGCGCCGATCTGATCGAAGTCCCTGCCGTCCCCTACAAGGATCCCAACAATTACGTGAAACTTTCGGGCCGTCTGGCCGAGCAATTGGCGAAGAGCGAACCGCGCGGCGCCATCTGGGCCAATCAATTCGACAATGTCGCCAACCGCGAGGCCCATGTCGAAACCACGGGCCCCGAAATCTGGCACCAGACCGGCGGCAAGATCGACGGCTTCATCTGTTCGGTCGGCACCGGCGGAACGCTCGCGGGCGTCGCCATGGCGCTCAAGGCGCGCAATCCCAAGATCGTCACCGCCTGCGCGGACCCGCTGGGGGCGGCGATCTATTCCTGGATCAAGACCGGCGAATTGATCGCCGAAGGAAGCTCGATCACCGAGGGTATCGGCCAGGGGCGCGTCACCGGCAATCTCGAAGGCGCGCCGATCGACGATGCGTTTCAGATTTCCGACGAAGAAGCCCTGCCGCTGATCTTCGAGCTTCTGGAGCATGAAGGGCTTTGTCTCGGCGGGTCGAGCGGTATCAACATCGCGGGCGCCATCCGGCTGGCGAAACAAATGGGCCCGGGTCACACCATCGTCACCATCCTCTGTGATTTCGGCACGCGCTATCAGAGCAAGCTGTTCAATCCGGAATTCCTGGAATCGAAAAATCTGCCGGCGCCGAAATGGCTCGCGGCGCCCCGCCCTTTGCCGAAAGTGCCCTTCGCGTGAGCGAGAATTCGGTTCTCACCACCGAATGGCTGGCGGCGCATCTGGGTGGGCCGAATGTCCGCGTCGCCGATGCGTCCTGGTATCTGCCGCAAGCGAACCGCAATCCACGCGCGGAATATGAAGCCGGTCACATACCGGGCGCTGTCTTCTTCGATATCGACGCGATCTCGGACCAGAAGACGAACCTGCCGCATATGCTTCCCGATGCGGTCGCGTTCGCGAGCCATATGAGGAAGCTCGGCATCGGCGATTCCGACACTGTTGTTTTCTACGATGGCACCGGAATCTATTCGAGCCCGCGGGCGCTGTGGATGATGCGCGCGATGGGACATCAAAAGTCAGCGGTGCTCGACGGCGGTCTGCCGAAATGGCGCCGCGAGGGGCGCAGCCTCGATACTGCGCCGCCGGGCCCCGGCTCGCGCCATTTCACCCCGCGCCCCGTCGCAGCGATTGTGCGCGATTACAATGCGATGCGCGCCAATGTTGAATCGAAAACCGAACAGATCGTCGATGCGCGGAGCGGAACCCGCTTTCGTGGCGAGGAGCAGGAGCCCCGCCCCGGCGTCAAACCGGGCCACATGTCGGGCGCCATCAATGTCTATTACGCCGACGTGCTGAATCCCGACGGCACCATGCGCGAAGCCGGCGAGCTGAAACAACTCTTCACCGCGCGTGGGGTCGATCTGAACCGCCCCATCGTCACCTCCTGCGGCTCCGGCATAACGGCGGCGATACTTTCGCTGGCGCTCGAACGCGCGGGCGCGAGCGGCACCGCGCTCTATGACGGCTCGTGGTCGGAATGGGGAGCGCGCGAGGGCGCACCCATCGCGACGGGCTGATGCGCATGAAGAAGGGCAAGGCACGCGGACGGGACATTCCAGCGACCGTGACCTATCTGGCGATGGAAGCGCGGCCTTCCGGCCCGCTCGCGCCGCCACCGCTTCTGAAGACGGCGATCCTCAAATGCGAGCATCCGCCGGTTCATTTCTACCGCTATCTCTACGACGTGGTCGGCCGCCCCTATTTCTGGGTCGAGCGGCGGGCGTGGAGCGACGAGAAGCTTCGCGCCTTGCTCAGCGATGAGAAGCTTCACCTCTACGTCCTTTATATCGGCGGCGTGCCGGGCGGCATGGCGGAGCTCGATTTCCGCGAGCCCGGAATCGCGCAGATCGCCTATTTCGGCCTGACGCCGGAATTCACCGGGCGGCGCATCGGCCCTTGGCTGCTCCATCATACGCTCGAATTGTGCTGGGCCCAACCGGTCAGCCGCGTGCTCGTCAACACCTCTACGCTCGACCACAAGAAGGCACTCGCCACCTATCAGCGCGCAGGCTTTACCGCCTATGCCCGTTCCGAGCGCATCGTGCCGGTGCCGGCCGATTTTCTTAGCTCGTAGCCGCGTGTCTATAGTGAGTCCTGAGGGAATGACCGCATGAGCATGCAACACGATCCGGGCCACCGCACCGAGCTGACCATCAGGGGTGTCATTCTCGGCATCGCCATCTGCCTCGTGTTCACGGCGGCGAATGTCTATCTCGGTCTGCGCGTTGGATTGACGGTTGCGTCGTCCATTCCCGCCGCCGTCATATCGATGGCGGTGCTCAGCTTCTTTGCCGGCTCGAACATCCGCGAGAACAATATCGTTCAGACGGTGGCCTCGGCAGCGGGCGCGATGTCGGCGATCATCTTCGTGCTGCCGGGCCTTGTCATCGTCGACTGGTGGAGCGGCTTTCCGTTCTGGGAAGCCTTTCTGGTCTGCGCCTCGGGCGGCGTGCTCGGCGTGCTGTTCACCATTCCGTTGCGGCGCGCGCTCGTCACCAATTCGGACCTGCCCTATCCCGAAGGCGTCGCGGCGGCGGAAGTCTTGAAGGTCGGCTCGGGGCTGCAAGAGAGCGGAACGAACGGCAGCGCGGCGCGCGAAGGTCTGCGCGCCATCATGCTCGGCGCCGTTGCGTCGGCGGGCTTGGCCATCCTCGCCGCCACACGCATCGCGGCGGGCGATATGCAGGGCTTCTTCCGCTTGGGCGTCAACAGCGCCAGCGGGTTCATGTTTCCGTTTTCCTTCGCGTTGCTCGGCGTCGGCCATCTTGTCGGCCTGTCGGTCGGCCTTGCCATGATGGTGGGCCTCGCCATCGCCTGGGCGGGCGCCATTCCGATCCTGACCGCGATGCAAAACGACCCCAACGGCGTTCTCGAAGTCCGCGTCATGGGCATCTGGACGACGCAGGTGCGTTTCATCGGCGCCGGGGCGATGGCGGTTGCCGCGCTGTGGACGCTCGGACGCCTGGCCCATCCGCTGGTGTCGGGCTTCGCGCGCACCATCGCCGCGGCGCGCGTCAACGAGACCGCGACGGGCGATCAGACAGACCGCGACGTCTCGGGGCGCATGATCCTGGTGCTTGCCCTTATCTGCCTTGCATTGATCGCCGCGCTTGTCTGGGGGTTTGCCAGCGGCACGGTGCTGGCGCCTTCCGGGTTCGGCTTGACGCTTCTCGCCATTCCCTTCGTCGTCATCGCCGGATTCATCATCGCAGCCATCTGCGGCTACATGGCGGGGCTGGTCGGCTCCTCCAACAGCCCAGTGTCGGGCGTCGGCATTCTTGCTGTCGTCACCTTCTCGGCGCTGCTGCTCATTATCGTGCCCGTGAGCCCCGAGAATTCTTCCGCTCTGGTCGCCTTCGCGCTGTTCGTGACCGCCATCGTCTTCGGCGTCGCCGTCACCTCCAACGACAATCTCCAGGATCTCAAGACCGGCCAGCTCGTCGGCGCCGCGCCCTGGCGGCAGCAGGTGGCGTTGATCATCGGCATCGTCGCGGGCGCCGCGGTCATTCCGCCCATTCTGAATCTTCTGGCGCAAGCCTATGGCTTTGCCGGCGCACCCAATGTGGCGGCCATCGCGGCCGACCCGCTGCCCGCGCCGCAAGCCAATCTGATCTCCACCCTGGCGCAAGGCGTGATCGGCAAGACGCTGAATTGGAGCATGATCGGCATCGGCGTTCTTATCGGCGCCGCCGCCGTGGCGTTGGACTCCTTTCTCTCGCACCGCAAATGGATGCGCCTGCCGCCGCTCGCCATCGGCATGGGAATTTATCTTCCCATGTCGGCGACCTTGCCGGTGATGATCGGGGCGGGAATCGGCTGGTGGTACAACAATCGGGCGCTGCGCGCGCCCGACCCTGTCCGCGCCCAGCATCTCGGCGTGCTGCTCGCATCAGGCATGATTGTGGGCGAGAGTCTGTTCGGCGTGCTGATCGCCGGGCTCATCGTCGGGCTCAACAATCAAGCTCCGCTCGCGCTTCTGACCGGCGAATTCGGGCCCGCCACGCATATCGGCTTTATCAGCTTCATCGTGATCGGCATCCTTCTTTATCGCTGGGCGCTAGGCAAATCTTTCGCAGCGCCGGACGCCGCCGCGCGATGAATTCGGAGACCTCCGCAGGCTTTACCGGCGGCCGTGCAGGAAAGCGCGAATTCCTCGGTCATCCCGCCGGGCTGACGGTGCTGTTCGGCACCGAGATGTGGGAGCGCTTTTCCTATTACGGAATGCGCGCGCTTCTCATCCTCTACCTGACGCAATATCTGCTGCTGCCCGGCCATGTCGAAAATGTCTGGGGTTACGAGGGCATCAAAGGCTTCTTTGAATCCTTCGCCGGGCCGCTCGATGTGCAGCCATTGTCGTCGCTGATCTACGGCTTCTATACCGGCCTCATCTATTTCACGCCCCTGCCCGGCGGCTGGCTCGCCGACCGCGTGCTTGGCCAGAGACGCGTCGTTCTGATCGGCATCGCCCTGATGGGGTTCGGCCATTTCATGATGGCCTTCGAGGCGCTGCTGTTTCCCGCGCTGTTCCTGCTCGTCGTCGGCGGGGGACTGTTCAAGACGAACACAACCGCGCAGGTCGGCACGCTCTATGCGCCCGGCGATCCCCGCCGCGACCGCGCCTATTCGATCTTCTATGTCGGCGTGAATATCGGCGCCTTCATCGCGCCCTTGATCATCGGCACGCTCGGCGAAACGATCGGCTGGCATTACGGCTTCGGCGCCGCGGGCATCGGCATGCTGATCGCGCTGGCGATCTATCTCATCGGCTTCAACCAGCTTCC
>SHWE01000013.1 GCA_009693985.1 Alphaproteobacteria bacterium
CGGCGCCCCCAACGCGGACGCAGCGCCGCCGTCAAAGCCCGTCAACCAGTACCTTATCTTGCGCTCCTACACCGGGCTCCCGGCAATGCCGGCAGCGGTCGCGACGGGCAAGCCGCTGCCCTGCATGCAATGTCACCTCGCCAATGGCGGCTCGCATCCGGAATCTGCGGCGATTGCGGGCCTCTCCGTGAACTACATCATCGAGCAGGTGCACGCCTTCCGCGACGGGGAGCGCGTCGACGTGCGCACGGGCCGCATGGTTCAAGTCGCCAAACTCATCAGCGAGAAGGAGTTGAGGGAGGCGGCGGAATATTACGCCGCGATTGGGCCCGACCGGCAGCAATGGGTTAAGACGGTCGTGAGCAATGAGGTGCCGAAGGGGCCCGCGCCTTTCGGCGGCGGCGGCTTCCGCTACCGCGCGCCGGAGGGCGGCACCGATCCGCTGCCTTTGGGGATGGTCGTCCAAACCGCGGCGGACGACGATCTCGTTCGCGCCCGCGATCAGATCGACGGCGGCTTCGTCCAATATGTAAACGCGGAAGACCTGGCGCTGGGTGAGAAAGTCGCGGCCGCGGGCGCCTGCGGGACGTGCCATGGCGCCGCGTATAAGGGCGTCGGCGATGTGCCGCGTCTGGCCGGGCAACACACGGTTTATTTGATCCGCCAGTTGAAGGACATCCAGACCGGCGCGCGCAAGAACAAGAATGCGGCGCTGATGAAGCCTATCATCGACAAACTGTCCGACCGGGAGATGGTCGCCGTCTCGGCCTATCTGGCATCCAATAGTCCGTAGCGCCGTCCGCTTCGCGTGGTATTAGTGTTACCGCGCAATTGCTCGGGAACGGGACCTTGGAGGTAAGGACGCTTGACGCCGCGATGGGAGCGGAGATCACCGGTATCGATCTTCGCGCGCTCTCGGACGATACGTTCGAGAAAATCCGCGACGCGTTCCTCACCCATCAGGTCATCGCGATACGAGACCAAGTGCTCTCGCCCGCCGATCAGCTCGCCTTCAGCCGCCGCTTCGGCGCGCTGGAAGATCAATTGAACGCGCATTACACGGTGCCGGATTTTCCCGAAGTTCTGGTCCTCTCCAACGACGTCAAGGACGGCAAACCCGTCGGTCTGATCGACGGCGGCGATTTCTGGCATTCGGATTCCTCGCACCGCCCGTTCCCCAGCATGGCGACGATCCTCTATGCGGTGAAGAATCCGAACGAAGGCGGCGATACGGAGTTCGCCAACATGCACGCCGCCTATGAGGCGCTACCCGCTGCGATGAAGACGCGCATCGCAACGCTCAAAGGCATTCACGCCGTCTCGAAGCTGAAGAACAAGCGCGTCACCGTTTCGCCGCGCCGCCCCGACGGCAAGGATTTCTACGAGCGCCAGAAATCGCTCCCCGATCAGATCTGGCCGCTGGTGCGCACGCATCCCGCGACGGGGCGGAAAACTCTCTATGTGTCCCCGCGCTTCACCATCGGCATCGAGGGGATGGGCGAGGACGAAGCCGACACGATCCTCGATGCGCTGTTCGCGCATCAGATCCGCCCCGAATTCGTCTATCGCCACAGATGGCGGGATCGTGACCTTGTGATGTGGGACAACCGCTCCGTCATCCACCAGGCGGCCGGCGGTTATGTCTATCCGGACACACGCACCATGTATCGCACCGTGGTGGCGGGCGACCGCCCATTTTAGGGGCTGATTCGCAGCCTTTGCCTCTTGCGCGGCCCCAATACGGAACCCATCTTCGGTAACGCCGGTTTTACCTTTGCAAAACGGTAATGTCGGCAGCCTTAAAATCGCCATCCGGGCCGCCGAAAGGGATGCGTGTCCGTGCCTGCGGCAGCGCGTGCCGTCCAAAGCACGGGGTGACCGCTTGGCTTGGCCCGCCTTTGTGTTATGTCTCAGCCGCATTTTCGCGGGCTTTTTGCCGCAAACGGAATAGATCGAATGCGTCTTCTCAAACTGATCCCCGACCGCACGAATATCGATTTCGTGGGCGCCCGTTTTTGGGCCTTCAGCCTCGACGGGCTCCTGGTCCTCGTCGCGATCGTGGCGCTGTTCTGGAACGGGCTCAATTACGGCATCGATTTCACCGGCGGCGTTCTGGTCGAGGTCAAGGCGCAACAAAGCATCGACATCGGCGAGATGCGCGAGAAGGTCGACAGCGTCGGCTTTGCCGAGGCCCAGCTGCAATATTTCGGCGGCGGCGAATGCGAGATGCCGGTCAATTCCTGCGTGCTGATCCGCGTCCAGCCCCAGGCCTCCGCCGATCAGAGCGATCAGGCCGTGGTGAACGCGGTTCGCATGGCGCTGGGCGAAGGCTACGAGTTCCGCCGTACCGAAGTGGTCGGCCCGAAAGTCTCGGACGAGCTCAAGAGCGCGGGCATCGTCGCGACCGTCTTCGCCGTGCTCGCGATCGGCGCCTATGTGGCGGTTCGCTTCGAATGGCAATATGGCGTGGCGGCCATCGTCGCCACAGGCCATGACGTCTTCGTCACCGCCGGCCTCTATTCGCTCTTCGGGTTGGATTTCACGCTGACCTCGGTGGCGGCGCTGCTCACCCTCGCCGGCTATTCGGTGAACGATACGGTGGTGGTGTTCGACCGCATCCGCGAGAACCGGCGGCGCTTCAAACGCATGGGGCTGAAGGAGCTGATCAATCTTTCGACCAATCAGACGCTGACGCGGACGGTGCTGACCAGCATCACCACCTCGATCTCGATCGTTCCGCTGCTCGTCTGGGGCGGACCCACTTTGTTCGATTTCACCGCCGCCATTCTGTTCGGCATCGTGGTCGGCACGTTCTCTTCGATCTACGTCGCGGCCGCCTTGCTGATCTATCTGCCGCAAATCACCGCCAACCGTGAGGAACCGGCCGCCGGCGCCGAAGCCCGGCCCGGTGCTTCGAGGTAGCGATGAATCAAGACGTAGTAACCGGCCTGCGTACAAGGCAACGCAACGCACGCACCTCGGAGTTGCTGCGCGACTTCGCAAGCGCGCTAACCACCGACCGCGTGACCGTGGGCGACATCGTATCGGGCCTGGGCGACCGCGGCCTCGGCGTGCTGATCGCGATCTTCTCGCTGCCCAATATCCTTCCCTCGACCGTTCCGTTCAGCAATGTGGCGACCGGCATTCCGCCGCTGATCTTCGCGATTCAGCTGATGCTGGGCGTGAACACGCTGATCCTTCCCAATTTCATCGCGCGGCGCACGATCGGCACCAAGATGCTGAAGGCGGCGGCGCCGCGTGTCGCCAGCGTGCTCTCCTGGTTCGAGCGCCTGCTCAAATTGCGCCTTCCCTGGGTGACGACGCCTCATGTGGAGCGCGTCATCGGCGCGATCTCCTTCATGCTGGCGCTGGTCTGCATGCTGCCGATTCCCTTCGCCCATAATCTGCCGGCGTTGGGCCTCTTGCTGATCGGGCTCGGACTGATCGAACGCGATGGCCTGGCCATCCTGATCGGCTCGGCCATCGGCATCTTCGGCACGCTGGTGCTCAGCCTCGTCCTGTTCGGCCTGGCGCACGGGCTTTCCTTCATCATCGGCGCCTGAAACCCCTAAAAGCCCTTTAGACGCTGTTTGCCTTCCTTTAGCGGGGGGGGTCCCATAATGGCGGCGTAGGCCTTCTATGGGTTTGGCGCATGTTGGACGGGATCGGCGGAACGAGAGCGGAAGGGTGGCTGTTTCGGCTGCTCCGCCAGCTCTTTCCCGAATCCGCCGCACGCGAAACCGATACGCTGGTGCATCCGCCCTATGCCGGGTTCGACCTTCGCATGATCTATCGCTGGATCTGGTGGTCGACGGCGGCGGTCATCGTGCTCGGCATCTTTCGCGAGGTCTATGTCCATAATTTCGGCCTCGATACGGTGCTCAAGGATTTGCGCCACATCAGTCTCGAGCAGAAACATTCCTTCCAGGCGTGGCACCAATCCTCGCTGGCCTTTTTCGGCCTTCTGATGACGGCGGCGCTGGCCGCGTCCGAGCCGAGAGAGACCGGCTTGCGGCACCGCTGGGCGGTGCTGGCGTTCATCATGGCGTACATCTCGCTCGACGAGCAGGTGACGATCCATGCGTCGAGCGTCGTGTTCATGCAGAAATATCTCGATCTTCAGGGCACGTTCTATGTCGTCCCCTGGGTGATCTGGGCGATCCCGCTGGCGCTTGCGCTGGGCGCCTATCTCCTTCCGCTGCTGACACGCACACCGCGCCGTTACGCGGCCGGCTTCGTCGCGGGCGGCGCCATCTTCGTCGGCGGCTCGGTCGGCCTCGAGATCATCGGCGGCGCGTTCCAAACCCTCTATGGCGGGATGGACTCCTGGCAATACACGATCGAGTTCATCGCCGAGGAATCCTGCGAGTCGATCGGACTTGCGATCTTCGCGGTCGCCATTCTCGAATATTGGCGTTGCGCGCGCCCCGACATATCGGTGCGCCTGACTTACGGAACGCCGCCGCCTTCCGAGTCCTAAGCGAACTCAGAACGGCAGATAATTGCGCTCGCGCGTATAGGACAGGTAGCCGACATTGACGCCGGCCCTTAAGCCCAGGCCGGTGCGCATCGGCGCCAACACGATGCGCCCGTTCTGCTGATAATTCACGCCGATGCCGGCGATGAAATAATAGCTCCCGTCGACGCCCGGAAACCGCTGATAGATCGCCTGCGGATTGGGCAGATTGTAGACCAGCGTGAAGCTCTTGGACGCATTGGCGCCGATATCGAAGCCGACCGACGGCCCCTGCCAGAACACGCGCGTCGGCGCGTCGCCCGTCCGCTTCATGTAGAGATTGCCTTCGCCATAGCGCAGGCCCACGACGATAGCGCCCGAACCTTCATTGCCCGCGATATAGGCGTTGGGCTGGCCATATTGCGCGAACACTTTCTCGACCGCCTTGCCCATGGTTTCGGTGGCGACGCCGAAGAATTCCGCGCCCCGCTGGACGATCTCGCCGGGGGCATAGGTGTCGCCGGTCGCCGGATTGCGCGGTTCGCTTGCGGGCGCGGCGACGGAGCTTCCGGCCAGCGCCAACAGGGCCAGCGAAGCCGCCAACAGAGACGCGATTTTCATCTTTTTCCTCCCATTCCCGCGACAAAAGGACAGAATATGTTTTCCCGTTCCTCCGCATCCCTATATCATGAATCGGATCACCTTCGAGAGCGTGACAGCGATGGCGAATGAACCGAAAGCCGCAATGGGCATGGGAAGCGTGGCTATCCTTCTCGTGCTGGCCGCCGTCTTTATCGCCTCTCTGTGGTTCGCCTATTGGGGCTGGAACCTCACCGACGGCGTCGTCAGTTCCACCGGCATGACGGCACTGGTGCTGGGCGTCGTTCTGTCCTTCGCCTTGGGCGCGGGGCTCATGGGGCTGGTGTTCTGGTCCAACCGCAAAGGCTATGACCGCTGAACGCGGCGGAAGGAAGGCAGATGGCGACCGTCTACGACTATTCCGCCAAGACGATCGACGGCAAGGACAAGAAACTCGCCAATTATCGCGGCCAGGTTCTCCTGATCGTGAACGTGGCGAGCGCCTGCGGCTACACCCCGCAATATGAAGGGCTCGAAGCGCTGCAAAAGAAATTCGGCGCGCGCGGGTTTGCCGTGCTGGGCTTTCCGTCCAATCAGTTCGGCGCGCAGGAGCCGGGCAGCGACAAGGAGATCGCCGAGTTCTGTTCCAAGAATTACGGCGTGACGTTCCCGATGTTCTCCAAGATCGACGTCAACGGTGCGGGCGCCCATCCGCTCTATAAATATTTGCAGGAAGAGAAGCCCGGCCTCTTGGGCAGCGAGCCGATCAAATGGAATTTCTCGAAATTCCTGGTCGACAAGAACGGCGCGGTCGTCGCCCGCTACGGCTCCTCGACAAAACCCAGCGCTCTGGAAGAACCGATTAGCGCGCTACTCTAATCCACTCGTCGTCTTCCTATCGACAGACTCACAAAGCCAATACGCTTAAGCGGAAAGCGCGCTCTTTTGGGGTGGCGCGAAAAAGAATGCTTGAATCCCGACAAAACGAGGGGGTGAGTCTCTCCGAACGTGCGCGAGTCGCGATCTCCTGTCGGCCCGATGAGGTTTGACAACGGGACCAAAATCGGTCCGGAAAGGAGAAAAACGATGAGCAAATCTTCCACGTTCAAAATTGGTCGTAGTGCTATCATGGGACGTTTCAAACCCGTGTCAGCCGCCAAACAACAGAAGCAGACCTCTGTTGTTGAAACGATCAAAAAGAAAAGATCCTAAGTAATTAGGATTTGATCTAGGGAGGGCGGTCTTGCTTGGTGGCGGGCCGGCCTTATGATTCGTATAGAGTCAGAACGCGATTCGTGTGTCAACGCTGACTGGCAGCGCGAGCAACGTCTGTCCATCTGGACTGCGGTGTGAAAGATATCCTCCACTTATCCCCGCATCTCCGGCTACTTATCCCCGTCTTTTGAACCGGCCTTAGACTCCGTTCGCGTGATCATGCGCGAACAGGAGAAACAATGGCGCGGAAGAAACCGAACGAGACGACAGATGACGGCGACAAGATCGACAGAGCGGCGGGCGACGTCGCGGAAGTCTTGGCCGCCGAGCTGACCGCCTGTCGTCAGGCCGTCGCCTATTGCGTGAAAACGGCGTGCGACGAGACGCTCAGCGATTACGACGCCGACCGCACGAACATGTTCGAGAGCGCGAGCAAGCTGATGCTGGCCTCGTCGGCGCTCGCTTCGGCTCTGGCGCGGCTTAAGGGCGAATTCCATCAGCGCATCACCATTGCCCATCAGAAGCAGGAGGGGGGTGGGGACGGAAATTGAAAAACACCCCCCCTCGTCGGCCCCCTCACCCGGCACGCCAGTAGCGCACCTCCGGTGCGCGGCGCGCCGCCCTCTCCCACAAGGGGAGAGGGGACTAAAAATCGCGGGGGTGCGCCTATCGGAAACCGCAACGCGTTCAAGCATGGGCGCTATACGGCGAACATGCGCGCGCTGCGCAAAAGCGTCGGCAGCCGCCTGCGTTCCGCCCGCAGCGTGCTCGCCGCGTTCCGGGCACATTCACAACGATTGGCGCTGGAAAGCCGCCGGGTTTCCGCCCCCAAGCCCAACTGCTATGCTGCGCGCGATCCAAGCCCGACGAGGACCGCTGCCATGCCGATGATGACGCGACGCACGAATTTGGCCGGAATGATGGGTTTGGCGGGGGCCGCCGCGATGCCGCGAGCCCTCGGCGCAGCGGAGGCCCCGATCCCGCAGCAAGGCATCGGCAGCAAGATCCGCCACATCTCCTACAGCGATGTCGGCGGGCGGCTCGATACCGTGCAGATCATGCCCTACCGCAATTTCCTCTATGTCGGGCACATGTTCGGCGACGGCGTGACGACGCTCGATGCCTCCGACCCGCGCAATCTGAAGGCGGTGAATTATTTCGTCACCGCGCCCAACACGCGCACGCATCACATGCAGGTCGCCGACGACATGATGCTGCTGGCCAACGGCGCCAACATCGTGCGGATGCAATCCTACAATTCGCTGCGCGGCTATTTCGAGAACACGCTGGCCGATTCCTTGAGCAACCGTCAGCCCTTCCGCTCCGGGCTCGGCATCTACGATCTCAAGACCAACCCGGCCCAACCGCGCGAGATCGCCTTCCTCGACATGCCCGGCATCGGCGTCAACCGTCTGTGGTGGGCGGGCGGACGCTACGCCTATGTGTCGGCGCATCTGGACGGCTACACCGACCACATCCTCGTCATCGTCGATATCCAGAATCCGTTGAAGCCCGAGATGGTTTCGAAATGGGCGCTGCCCGGCATGAACCGCGCCGCCGGCGAGACGCCGACCAATCCGGCCGGCAAACGCTATGCGCTGCATCACATGATCGTCGCGGGAAATCGCGGCTATTCGGCCTGGCGCGACGGCGGCTTCACCATCCACGACGTGTCCGACGTGCGCAATCTCAAGCTGCTGTCGCACATCAACTGGTCGCCGCCCTTCCCCGGCGGCACGCACACGCCGCTGCCGCTGCCGGGCCGCAAGCTCGCCATCGTCGCCGACGAATCCAACGCCGATTATTGCGCCAAGGGGCTGTTCTATACGTTCGTGGTCGACATCCGCGCGGAAGACAATCCGGTGCCCATCGCCACCTTCCCGACGCCGAAGGAGCGCGACTATTGCAAGATGGGCAATTTCGGGCCGCACAATCTGCACGAAAACCGTCCCGGCAGCTTCGTGTCCGAGGAGACCATCTTCGCCACCTATCACAATGCGGGCGTGCGCGTGTACGACATCCGCGATCAGTTCGCGCCCAAGGAGATCGCCTATTGGATCCCGCCGGCGCCGGTCAAATTGATCGATCCGCGTCCCAACATGGCGCGGTCCGCGATGACCTGCGATTGCTACGTGACGCCGAACGGGCTGATGTATGTCAGCGACTGGAACGCCGGCCTGCACGTGTTGCAATACCAGGGGTGAGCGTGCGGTCTCAGCCGGGGTGAAATTTCTTCGCGGCCGTCACGCCCAAGAGGATGAAGATCGCCAGCAGCGCCACCTGCGCGATGACAAAGGGTGGCTCGGATTGCGTCGGCGCCAGCGCCTGGAAGAACGGAATTTTCTGGAAGGTCTGCACCACGCCGACGAAGGCGTTGAGATAGAGCGCAGCCGTGGCGCTCAGCACATAGAGCAGACGCCAGCGCCGCGCCAAGTGGAAGACGTAGAGTCCCGGGATCGCTATCGCCATCAGCGCCAACGAGATGATTCCGAACAGTCGCGGCGGATCGAATCCCGGCGGCGGCAGAGGAAATCCCGTCGCGCTGGTCAAGACCGTGGTGAGCAGAAACAGCGCGGTCTAAGCGCCGGGCTTGCGCGCTTGGACCATGCCGAACATGGCGATGAAGCCGGTGACGATCCCAACTAGGCTCAACGCGACATGGATGGTCAGGAGCGACATCGTTCCGCCCTCACCTCACTTGTAGAATTCCAGCTTCGCTTCGCGGAACCACACCGTGTTCGCGGGCGCGACCGAGATCGGTCCGTTGATGCCGAAGACCGCGATCTGGAACTTGTCGCCGGCCTTCACCGCATCGCCGAGCACCACGCGATTGGGCATGTTGAAGCCCTGAATGGTGGCCGGAGACGGAACGCCGGCGGCGCGCGGCATCTGGCCGTTGACCCAGACTTCGGCGTAATCGTCGACCAGCACGCGCAGCACCACTTTGGCGCCGGCGGTGTCGAAGTCGCCGATCTTGGCCGGGATGGTCAGACCGGTGCGAAACCAGATGAAGGCGACATGGCCGCCGCTGCGGCGCGCCGCGAGGTCTTCGGGCTTGATCGTGGGCCAATTGGCGTCGCTGAAGCCGGCTTCACCGGCGTGCGGCTGGATGTCGGTCGCCGTGGTGTAGCCGGGCAGCGCCGCATCGATGGGCTTGGCGGCGACGATCTTGGCTTCCATCGTCTTCCAGGCCGCGGCGAGGGCGGACGAGCCCTGCCCCGTCATCAGGTCGACGACATAGGTCGGCGGCAGCGAGGGCGGCTGGACGGGCGGCGGCGGAGCCGGCACCGGCGCCTGGGCCATCGCGATGGATGCATGGAAAAGTACCGCGCCCGCAATCGCGGCGCAGGCAATCAGTCTATCCAGATGTTTCATGGCGTCCTCCCTAGCCTAAGCCAGGGAGCCTATCACTGCCTGCGCCTAGAGCACAGTCAGCATGCCCGCGACCAGGGGATGGCGCACGATGTCCGCTTCGCCGAGCCGGATTACCGCGATGCCCTCGACCTTTTCGAGCCGCGCGGCGATATCGCTGTTGCCCGACAGGCCGCTGAGCAGATCGGTCTGGTCGGGGTCGCCCGTCAGCACCATGGTCGAGCGCCAGCCGAGCCGCGTCAGCAGCATTTTGAGCTGGCTATAGGTGCAGTTCTGCGCCTCGTCGATGACGATGAAGCAATCATTGAGCGTGCGGCCCCTCATATAGGCGACGGGCGCGATCTCGATGGTGCCCTCGGCCAGCAGCGCCTTCAGCCGCTTGGTGCCGAGACGCTCGGTCAGCGCGTCGTAGAGCGGGCGCAAATACGGCGCCAGCTTCTCGCCGACATCGCCGGGCAGGAACCCGAGGCTCTCCCCCGCTTCGACCGCCGGGCGCGACAGCACGATGCGGCTGACCCGGCCGCCATCCAGCGCATCCACCGCCTTGGCGACGGCGAGATAGGTCTTGCCGGTGCCCGCCGGGCCGAGCGCCAGAACCACCGAGCGCTCCTCGACGGCGCGGATCATCTCTTCCTGCGTCGGGCTCATGGCCCGGACGTTCTTCACATATTTGCGGTCGCGGATATCGTTTTCGAGCGGATGCCAGCCCGAAGCGGGCGGAAACAAGCGATGGACGGATGCGGTTTCATCATGACTGCGGTCCCGGGTTCGGTTACGCCCGGAACGCTTTGTCATGGATCCCCTCGTAGACTCGAAGTTATTCGCACCACTAAGCGTAATCGCTTTGCGCGAATCCGTCCCACACCATCGGTGAGCGCGAAAGAATTTTCTGCCTTCCTTCTGTGCAAGCCGCGATGTCTTATGTTGTTCACATTGGAGAGAAGCGAATGCCCATCTATGCGCTGGACGATTGGCGTCCCGAATTGCCGGCCAAAGGCGAATATTGGCTGGCGCCCAACGCGATGCTGATCGGGCGGGTCCGGCTGATGGCCGGCGCCAGCGTGTGGTTCGGCAGCGTGGTCCGGGCCGACAATGATTGGATCACCATCGGCAAGCGCACCAACATTCAGGACCTCGCGGTGCTGCATACCGATCCGGGCATTCCGCTGACGCTGGGCGCCGATGTGTCGGTCGGGCACGGCGCCGTCATCCACGGCGCGACCGTCGGCGACAACAGCATCATCGGCATGGGGGCGACTCTGTTGAACCGCTGCCGCATCGGCAAGAATTCCATCGTCGGCGCCAACGCGCTGATCCCCGAGGGCAAGGAGTTTCCCGATTATTCGCTGATCGTCGGCGTGCCGGGAAAAGCGATCCGCACGCTCAGCGAAAGCGACGTGCCGATGCTGACCATGAACGCGCGAATCTATTTCGAGCGCTGGCAGCGCTACGCCGTGGAGATGAAGGAGGTGGGTTAGGCTAGGACGCCTTCTTCCAGACGCGGCGGATGCGCACGTCCACTTCGGGACCGAAATTGAACCACGCGGCCTTGCCGCGCGACGCGTCGATCACGAAAAGCGAATCGAGCTTGCCCAATTCCTGCACCAAGCGGTTGCGCACCGCGTTGACCGATTGGTCGGTCGCCAGGATCCAGATGTTCGGCATCAGCGCGTAGGCCGGTCCCAGCGAGGCGATGGCGTCTTCCAGATTGCCGGTGGACCGCGATTTGCGATCGACCACGATGGCAAAATGGGCAGTGCCCCCCTTCGGCGATTTCCGTCTTGGCCGGGGCCACAGACGCCACGGCGACGGCTTCGGCCTGGGGCTGCACGGCGACGGCTTCCGGCTCAGCTGCGCCGGGCGCGAAGATTTCGGCGAATTCGGGTTCGTCGCGCGCTTCGTGCCAATCTTCCGTGCCCTCGCGGGCGATCAGCGAATGGGGCGCCAGCCGTCCCTCGGTGGCGAATTCGCGCAGCCGCTCGGATGTGAACGGCCCATAGACCTTGCCCCCGACATTCATGCTCCAGGCGCCGATCATGAGCGCAACGTCTCCCGCGGAAATTCCCGTCAACCTAACTGGAAAATGGTTACCAGCTTCTTGCCGCATTCGACGGGATTGCAGGCATTGGCGGCCATTTTCCGCATAAAAGAACGCTCCCGGGCAGAACCCGGGAGCGTCTTTGGTCGTAACGCGGTTAAAGCGATACTAGCCGACGATCGTCCAGGTGCCGTCGGGCTGCTGACAGGCGCGTCTCGAAGCGGTCTGGGGATTGTTGTTGATCTACACCCGCTGCGTATAGGTGGCGCAGCGGAAGCCATCCGGATCGTCGTAATAATCGCCGACGACGAAATCGCCGCGATGGTTGTTGCGCGGATTGCGCCACTGATAGGTGGCGTTGCGGCGGCCCGAATTGAAGCCGTCGGAGTAGGTCTTGTAGGCGTAGCTGCGGTCGTCGCAGTCGAGATTGCGCGTGAGGGCCGCACCCGTCGCGCCGCCGCTGCCGTTACCGATGGCATTGCCGAGCAGGCCGCCGACAATGATGCCGGCCGGATCAGCCGTTTGGCGGCATTCGCGGTAGTACACATCGTCATCGCGGGTGTAGGTGCGCGCGTAGCGGGCGCGCCAACGGTTGTCGCGATCGAGGTCGCGGCCCGGTCCGGCTCCCCGGCCCGGAGGCGGGCCTGCCGAAACATAGCGATCGTCGAAGCGGCGCCGTGCGCGCGAATCATCGAAGCCCCGGCGATAACCATCGCGATAGGCTTGCTCCATCCGCTCCTCGAAGCGGCCGCCTGGACCGCCACGGTCAAATTGGCTGTCGTTGTACGGATTGTTGTCGTAGCGATTGGGTTGCGCCGCACTGGGCCCGATTGCGAGCGTGCCCAACAGCGCCGCCGCGGTTGCGGCGACAAGATATTTCTTCGTCATGTGTTTTCTCCTGATCGAAATCCGCTGGTAGGGGCCCGCTCCCTATCCGGTATTTGCCCCATGCGCGTAGGCTGCACGAGGCAAACTGAACCGGAACTGAAGAGAGAACGGCCAAGCTATGGCAAGCGTTCCCTTGCCACTCAAATTTGGCTAATAAATTTTTACGGCAGGGAACCCTACAGAAAGTGCTTAGAAAACAGAAAGAGGCCACCTGAGGCGGCCTCTTTTGCTTAACGGGACTATCGCGCGGCGATCTGTTCTTTATTTTTCGTGATCTCGCCGCCGGAATTCGGATAGCGGATCGTGAGCTTGCTCGGAACCCGAATGTTCATTTCCTTATGGCCCGCGTCCGCAACATCGGCGGACATATGATAGCTGCCGGCCGGGAGCTTCATCAGGACCCAAGGGCCCGAACAATGCACGTCGACCGTATGGCCGTTGCCCGACACGGTTACCTTCGTGCCACCAAGCATCTGGCCGAACTTGCCGACAAATTCGAGCTTGAGCGGATAGGCGCTCCATTTCGGATCGGTGCGGGCTTCCAGGCCGACGCCGGTGCAGACGGTTTCAATGCCGGCCACAATCATGGGCTCGTCATGGACCTGGCTGCTGTCGGCGTGAGCCAGAGCGATGCCGCCGCCGATGACGGACGAAAAGAGAAGGGCCGAGGCGAGGTGCGCAAATCTCATAGGAAAAATCCTTCTTTTTGGGCCCCCGCCCGGATGCACGGATGTGCCTTCACCGCAAAGGAAAACTCCGGGAAACGCTATGGGTTCCCTGCTCTCCGACATGCCGACATCTTGAGTTTTGCGACGGTTACGCTATGGTTTCAGGCGCGACGGCGTCCGTTCGATGAAGCGCGCTTGTTTTGCCTGACCCGCCTGAGTAAGCGCGCCTGGACGAGACAGCCTAACTTCCGAAGTCGATGGTCCCGAAGCACCGCTAAGGCATATCGCCCGCGGAAAGATTGCTTTGCAGAGGAGCAACCATGGCAATCGGAACGGTCAAGTTTTTCAACACGGCTAAGGGTTACGGCTTTATTTCGCCTGAAGGCGGCGGCAAGGACGTGTTCGTCCATGCCGCCGCGGTGGAAGCAGCCGGCATGCGCACGCTGAGCGAAGGCCAGAAGGTGGCTTTCGACATTCAGCCGGACGCGCGCGGCGCCAAGGCAGTGAACTTGCGCGCTGCCTAGGGCTCGAAATTTCGACTTCAAGGGGCGGCGCGGGGAAACCTTCGCCGCCCTTCTTCTTGGGGGGGTACGATGCTTATTCTTCACAACATGCAGATATCGGGCAATTGCTACAAAGTGCGGCTTGCCGCGCGCCAATTGGGGATTGCGCTTCAATTGAAAGAATATGGACTTGGCAGCGGACTCACCCGCACCCCGGAGTTCCTCGCCAAGAATCCGATTGGACGGGTGCCGTTGCTCGAATTGGAGGACGGACGCTGCCTCGCGGAATCGGGCGCCATCCTCTTCTATCTCGCCGAAGGCTCGGCGCTAGTGCCGAAAGATTCGTGGACCCGCGCAAAAATGCTCGAATGGATGTTTTTCGAGCAATATGAGCACGAGCCCTATGTCGCGGTGGCGCGCCGCTGGCTCGCCTTCGAACCGAAGGAGGCGCTAGAGGCGCTGGAGGCGAAGCGCCATCTGGTTCCCGAATGGCACGCCAAAGGGAACGTGGCGCTTACGGTAATGGAGAAGCATCTTGCGAAAAACGATTGGTTCGCGGGGGCGTATTCGATCGCCGACATCGCGCTTTACGGCTACACGCATTCGGCGGCGGAAGGCGGTTTCGAACTTTCGCGCTATCCGGCCGTAAGCTACTGGTTGAAACGCGTGGCGGCTCAGCCCAATCATATTCCCTTGAGCGAACGCTGGTGAGCGCGATGATCGAGACGACCAAGGAATTCTGCTTCATCTATGCGACGTTCCCGAATAAGGAGGCGGCGCTTGCCTGCGCCCGCCTGCTGATCGACAAGAAATTGGCGGCGTGCGTGAACATCAATGCGCCGATGACGAGCGTCTATGTCTGGGAAGGCAAGCGCGAGGAAGTGGAGGAGGTTTCCGCGCTTATCAAGACGCGGCGTGTGCTTGTGGAGGCCACCATCAAAGCGGCGCGGGACATCCACGAATATTCGGTGCCGTGCTTCGTCGTGCTGCCGTTGGAGGCAGGCACGCCGGATTATTTCGCCTGGGTGCGCAACGCCACTGAACAGCCAATATCGATTTAGCCGACAAACCCGACCAAGCGGCGAACCTCCGCCATCACGGGCGCGGCAATGGCGAGCGCCCGTTCCGATCCCGATTTCAGCACGCGGTCGATCTCGGCAGGATCGGCAAGCAGCGCACGCATCTCGCCGGCGATGGGCGTCAGCTTCTCCACCGCCAAATCGGCGAGCGCGTTCTTGAACACCGAGAACTGCGCGCCGGCGAATTGGCCGATCACCGTTTCGGGCGAATGATCGGCAAGCGCCGCATAAATATTGATGAGATTCTCCGCTTCCGCGCGGCCCTTGAGGCCGTCCTTGGAATCGGGCAGCGGTTCTGGATCGGTGCGCGCCTTGCGGATCTTCTGCGCGATAGTGTCGGCATCGTCTGTGAGGTTGATGCGCGAATTGTCCGATTCGTCGGATTTCGACATTTTCTTGGTGCCGTCGCGCAAGCTCATCACCCGCGTGCCGGGCCCGACGATCACCGGCTCGGGCAACGGAAAGAAATCGGGCGCGCCGAAATCGAGATTGAATTTCTGCGCGATATCGCGCGAAAGCTCGAGATGCTGTTTCTGGTCCTCGCCCACGGGCACATGCGTCGCGCGATAGGCGAGAATGTCGGCTGCCATCAGATTGGGATAGACGAAGAGGCCGACCGAAGCGTTCTCGCGGTTCTTGCCGGCCTTGTCCTTGAACTGGGTCATGCGGTTCAGCCAGCCGATCCGCGCGACGCAATTGAACACCCAGGCGAGCTCGGCATGGGCCGAGACCTGCGACTGGTTGAAGAGGATCGAACGCGCAGGGTCCACACCGGCCGCGATATAGGCGGCCGTCACCTCGCGCGTGGAGCGGACGAGCTCCTTGGGATCCTGCCAAGCGGTGATCGCATGCATGTCCACGACGCAATAGATGCAGGGCATGGTGTCCTGCAGCTTCACCCAATTCTTCAGCGCGCCCAGATAATTGCCGAGATGCAGCGTGTTGGTGGGCTGCATGCCTGAGAAAACCAGCGGTGTGTGCTTCGGCGCGTCGCTCATGGCCGCGCTTATCGCCGAGGCGCAGGCCAACATCAAGGGTGGTTTTAGCCCTCCAGCGCCTTCATCAGCCGCTCTTCGATGGCGGCAAGGCGCTCGGCATGGGTGACCTTATGGCCGAAGCCGTCGCGCACATAGAAAGTATCGACGGCAAGTTCGCCATAGGTGGCGATGACGGCGGAGGAAATACCCAGGCCCTCATTGAACAGGCTGCGCGTGATCTCATAGAGAAGACCGACCCGGTCGGCGCTTTCCACCTCGACGACCGTCGATTGGGTCGACGCGTCATTGTCGAAGATCACCCGCGAGCGCGTCTTGAAGGCCGCCGCGCGCTTGCCCGGAATGCGTTTGGCGAAGACCGCGCGCGGCAGGATTTCTCCCGCCAGCGTCTTCATGATCGTTTGGCGCAAGCGCTCGATGCGCCCGCCGTCCCCGAACGGCCCGCCAGAGGCGTCCTGCACCCGGAAGACGTCGAGCGCGTAACCGTCGGAGGTGGTGAATATCTTGGCGCCGAGAATGGTGCCGTTGGACATCGAAATGGCGCCGGCAAGGCGCGAGAACAATCCCGGATGGTCGGGCGTATAGATCACGATCTCGGTCAGCGTGTTGGACGAGTCCGCGCGCGCGCCGACGGCAAGCTTCTCGCCCTTTTCGTCAGCGGCGCGCATCAGCCGGGCATGGAATTCCAGATCGCCCGTCTCGAACCCCGCCCAATAGGCATCGTAATGACGCGCCAGCGTGTGACGTCGCGCGTTTTCCGGAAAATCCTTCAGCCGTTCCGCCAGCTCCGTCTTGACCCGCTCATTGCGCACGCTTTTGGCATGCGCGGTGTCGCCGCCCGACATCAGCGTCTCGGATTCGTAATAGAGCTCGCGCAGAAGCTGGCCCTTCCAGCCGTTCCACACGCCGGGGCCCACCGCGCGGATATCGGCGACGGTGACGATCAGCAGCAGCCGCAAGCGCTCGGGCGTCTGCACGATGGCCACGAAATCCTGCACGGTCTTGGGATCGGAGACGTCGCGCTTCTGCGCCGCATCGCTCATCACCAGATGATGACGCACCAGCCAGGACACCGTCTTGGTGTCGGCGGGCGACAGGCCGAGCCGCGGGCACACCGAATCCGCCATCGCCGCGCCGACTTCGGAATGATCGCCCGGCAGTCCCTTGGCCATGTCGTGCAGCAGCATCGCGACATAGAGCACTTCGCGCGATTTGACGCGCTTGATGAGATCGCTGACCAGCGGATTGTCGTCGCGGAACTCGCCGCGCTCGATGCGCGACGCGTTTCCGACCGCCATCAAGAGATGCTCGTCGACCGTATAGTGGTGATACATGTTGAACTGCATCAGCGCGACGACGCGGCCGAATTCCGGCATGAAGCGGCCCATGACGCCGGCCTCGTTCATGCGGCGCAGCGCCCGTTCGGGATCGCGGCGCGAACAGAGGATGTCGAGAAACAGGCGGTTCGCCTGCGTGTCGTTGCGCAAGCGGTCGTCGATCAGGTCGAGCTGGCGCGTGACGCCGCGCAAAGTGGTGGGATGGACGTCGACGCCCTTGGCGTCGGCGATCTGGAACAGCCGGATCAGATTGACCGGATCGTCGCGGAACAGACCGGTGCGCGCCGCCAGGCGCCCGTTTTCGACATAGAAATCATCATCGGTCGAACGCGGCTTGAGAAAGCCGGGCAGCAACCGCGCGATGGAAGGGCGCGCTTTACGGTTCTGCTCCTCGAGCGCGGCGCAGAAGATGCGGGTCAGATCGCCGACATCCTTCGCCACCAGAAAGTAGCTGCGCATAAAGCGTTCGACCGCCCGGTGCAGATTGGCATCGGCATAGCCGAGCCGTTTGGCAAGCTCGGGCTGCATGTCGAAGGAGAGCCGTTCCTCGGCGCGGCCGGCAAGATAATGAAGCTGGCAGCGCACCGTCCACAGGAAGGCTTCGGCCTTCTGGAAGGTCTTGAATTCTTCCTTGGTGAAGACGCCGTGATTGACGAGATCGCTGGGGTCTTCGACGCGGTAGAGATATTTGCCGATCCAATAAAGCGTCTGGAGATCGCGCAAGCCGCCCTTGCCGTCCTTGACGTTGGGCTCGACCAGATAGCGGCTTTCGCCCTGGCGCACATGGCGGGTGTCGCGTTCGCCGAGCTTGGCTTCGACGAAGTCCTGTCCGCTACCCGTCGCGACGTCGCTCCAGAATTTCCGGCGCAGCTCGTCGTAAAGCTCGCGGTCGCCCCAGACATAGCGGGATTCCAGCAGCGAGGTCCGGATGGTGATGTCCTGCTTGGACAGACGTACGCATTCGGGAACCGAGCGCGTCGCGTGGCCGACTTTCAGGCCGAGATCCCATAACATATGCAGGATGAATTCGATGACCGACTCGTCCCAGGCGGTTTCCTTGAACGGCCGCACGAAAAGAAGGTCGATGTCGGAGGACGGTGCCAGCAATCCGCGGCCATAACCGCCGGTCGCCACGACAGAAAGGCGTTCGGAACTGGTGGGATTGGGCGCCGGGTAGAAGTGGCGTGTGGCGAAATCGTAAAGCACCTGGATGGTGGTGTCCTGCAGCGCGGAAAGCGCACGCGCGACCGAAAGACCGGGACTGACGCCGGAATCCATGCCGGCCTTGACCTGTTCGCGCGCGGCCATGAACGCGGTGCGGATCAATTCGAGCGAGGCTTTGCGCAACACCGCGCGTTCGCCGCCGACAGCGCGCGCCAGCGAATTGAGCTCGCCGCGCAAGGCTGCGCCGTCCAGCGGCTGGGCGCTGTCCGTCACCTTGGCCATTGTCTGGCTGATTGTATCCACAACCACGCCGATTCACCTTCAAAAGCTTACCCGTCATAGAAGGCCGCTGGGCCCTTAAACGCAAGTTGTCTTGAGGACGCGGGAGCAGGCAGTCAGGCTTGCGTTCGACAGGATTGCCGCGCCGGTGTAGGAAATCGGGAATGTCCGAGCCGCCAAAAACCGTCCTTATCACAGGTGCCGCCAAGCGTTTGGGCCGGGCCATTGCGCTCCATCTCGGCGACGCGGGCTGGTCGGTCGCCGTCCATTACAAAAGCTCGCAAGCCGACGCCGAGGAAACCGTCGCCGCGCTGCATAGCAAGGGCGTGCATGCGGCGCATTTGAACGCCGATCTTGCGATGGAGGACGATGTGCAGCGCCTCGTCGGCCGCGCCCGCGAAGCGGTGGGACCGCTGACCGCGCTCATCAACAATGCCTCGGCGTTCGACAACGACACCATCCATACGGCCACCCGCGCGTCGTGGGACAAGCATATGGAAACCAATCTGCGCGCGCCCTTCGTACTGTCGCAGAGCTTCGCCGAGCAATTGTCGGCCGGGTCGCAAGGGGCGATCGTCAATCTGCTCGATCAGCGTCTCTTGAAGCCGACGCCGGAATTTCTTTCCTATGGCGTCAGCCGCGCCGGGCTGCATTGGCTGACGGTGACCTTGGCGCAGGCCCTCGCCCCGCGCATCCGCGTCAATGCTGTGGCGCCCGGCCCCACCATGCGGGCGGCGCGCCAGAGCGAAGCGCATTTCAAGGCCAAACAGGCCGCCACAATCCTCGGCCATGGCAGCGCGCCGGAAGATATCGCCGCCGCGACACGATATCTGCTTGAAGCCAAGAGCGTGACGGGTCAGATGATCACAGTCGATGGCGGCGAGCACCTCGCGTGGCGCTCCACAGAAATTGGCGGCGCCGAATGAATGAAACGCGAATCTTCATCCGCAATCTCGAATTGCTCGCGCGCATCGGCGTCCATGGGCACGAGCAGGGCAAGCCGCAGCCGGTGCGTTTCAACGTCTCGCTGTGGACCAATGCGGTGACGTCCGGCGACCGCCTCGACAACGCCATCGATTACGAAGCCGTCACGGCCAAGATCCGCACCATCGTCGAGGGCGGCCATATCAACCTCGCCGAAACCCTGGCGGAGCGCATCGCGTCTTCCTGCCTCGAAGACGAGCGCGTTACCAAAGTCAGCGTCAGGGTGGAAAAGCTTCACGCGCTGCCGGGCGCCGAAGCCGCTGGCGTCGAGATCGAACACAAACGCGGCTGGAACTAAGACCGGCCGCCTTCGACCGGATGGTGGCCGGCGCGCCAGGCGAGCATGCCGCCGGCAAGATTGGCGATCCTGGAAAATCCCGCTTGGCGCAACATATTGGTGGCATGGGCCGAGCGCGCGCCGGAGCGGCACACGGAGACCACGGGGCGCGCCTTGTCGAGCTCAGCGACCCGCGCGGAAAGCTGTCCCAGCGGAATGAGGATCGCGCCGCGAATGTGGCCGAGCGGGCCGATGAATTCGTCGGGCTCGCGGACGTCAAGGATTTGCGCCGCGCCCGCGTTCTCCTCGACCCAGTCGGGCTGGATTTCCCAGATCCCGGCAAAGGTGAAAGTGAGCGGCGCCCAATCGGGTTCGTTCATGGGTTGGCCATTTTCTGGTTTTCCACATTGAAGATTGGCAGGGACGGCAATGTCGATCTGTTTGGGATGCGGCAAGTTCAGATGCGTAATATAGCCGACGAAATCTTTTTCGGAAATCGTGCCGCCGAGACGCGGGTTGAAGCGCTTCTCTTCCGCCACGCTGGTCACCGTCAGGCCGCGGTAATCATGCGCCGGATAGACGAGGCAATTCTCGGGCAGGGTGAAGAGCTGGGTATGGACCGAGCTAAACAGCGCGTGGGCGCTACCCTGCTGAAAATCGGTGCGCCCGCAGCCCCGGATGAGCAGCGCATCCCCTGTGAACGCCACGCTTTCATCGCCCAGCACATAAGAGAGCGAATCGTCGGTATGGCCGGGGGTCGCCCGCGCTTCCACATAGAGGTCACCGAAGCGGACTCTGTCGCCATGCGAAAGCGCAAGATCGGCATTGGCGGCTTTGGCCCCCGCACCCACCCCGATGCTACTGTTGAAGCGCTGCTTCAGCAGCCAGGCTCCCGTCACGTGATCGGCATGAATATGGGTGTCGAGTGTCGCGGCGATGGTAAGTCCCAATTCCGCGATCAGCGCGCTGTCCCTACGTGCCTGTTCGAACACAGGATCGATGAGGACTGCCTGCTTGGTCCGGCCGCAGCCCAGCAAATAGGTGTAGGTCGACGATTGCGGATCGAACAATTGCCTGAATATAAGCGTCACCGCCGGCTTCCTCGTTTTGGGCGCGCGCCCGCAAGCACTATATTCGTTTCATGGGCGATAATTCAGATTCGGAAGAACATCTAGGCACAAATTCGCGCCTCAAAGGGGCGGCGCGCATCGAAGCCTATCTGAAGACGCTGCCCGACGCGCCGGGCGTCTATCGCATGATCAATGCGAAGGGCGAAGTACTCTATGTCGGCAAGGCGGCAAACCTGAAGAAACGCGTGGCGGCCTATGCCAAGCCGACGGCGCATTCCTATCGGCTTCAGCGAATGATTTCCGAAACCGCCGAAATGATCTTCATTTCGACCGCCTCGGAGACCGAGGCGCTTTTGCTGGAATCCAATCTGATCAAGCGGTTGAAGCCGCGCTACAACGTCTCCTACCGCGACGACAAGAGCTTCCCCAACATTCTCTTGCGGACCGACCATGCCTTCCCGCAGATCCTGAAGCATCGCGGCGCCAAATCGCGCGACGGCATCTATTTTGGGCCTTTCGCTTCGGCGGGCGCGGTGAACATGACGCTGAACACGCTGCAACGCGCGTTCCTGCTGCGTTCGTGTTCGGACGCGGTGTTCCAGGGGCGCACGCGGCCCTGCCTGCTCTTTCAGATCAAGCGGTGCAGCGCGCCCTGCACGGCAAGAATAGATTCCGAAGGATATGCGGCGCTGGTCGCCCAAGCGAAAGCCTTCCTCACTGGCAAGAGCCGCAACGTGCAGGAGGACCTGGCGCGCGACATGCACGCCTCCTCCGAGAAGACGGATTTCGAGCGCGCCGCCCAATTGCGCGACCGCATCCGCGCCATGAGCCATATCCAATCGCGTCAGGGCATCAATCCTTCGACGTTCTCCGAGGCCGATGTGTTCGCGCTCCACCGCGAAGGCGCGCAATCCTGCGTGCAGGTGTTCTTCTTCCGCGCCGGACAGAATTGGGGCAACCGCCCGTTCTTCCCGCGCCACGCGGCGGAAATTCCGAGTAGCGAAGTGCTGTCGGCCTTCATTGGCCAGTTCTACGATACAAGGCTGGCGCCCGAGCTTATTCTGGTGAGCGAAGAGATTTCCGAACGCGCCTTGTTGGCCGAAGCGCTTTGCATCCGCGCCGACCACAAGGTCGAGATCGCTATCCCGGCGCGCGGAGAAAAACGCGAGATCGTGCTCTCCGCGCTCCACAACGCACGCGCCCAGCTGGCCCGCCAGCAGGCGGAGAACGCCGCACAGCGCAAATTGCTCGAAGGCGTGGCCGAAACCTTCACTCTGGACGCGCCGCCCAAGCGTATCGAGGTCTACGACAATTCGCATATCCAAGGCGCCAATGCGGTCGGCGCCATGATCGTCGCCGGCCCCGACGGCTTCCAGAAAGCCGAATACCGCAAGTTCAACATCAAATCGGTCGAACTCGCACCCGGCGACGACATGGCGATGATGCGCGAGGTTCTGACGCGCCGCTTCGGCCGGCTGATGCGCGAAAGCGGCGAAGAGGCGGCCGAGACCAAATGGAATAAATGGCCGGACCTCGTTCTGATCGACGGCGGTGAGGCGCAGCTTGAAGCGGCGCATCGCGCTCTCGCGGAAGTCGGCGCCGACGACATCGTTGTCATCGGCGTCGCCAAAAGTATCGAACGCGAATCGGGGCGTGAGCATTTCCATCGGCAGGGGCAACCGCCCTTCCGCCTCGATGAGAAGAGCCCGGTTCTCTATTATTTGCAGCGCCTGCGCGACGAAGCTCACCGTTTCGCCATCGGCAGCCATCGCAAGCAAAGGGCGAAGGCGATCGGCGCCAGCCCGCTGGAAGAAATCGGCGGCGTGGGCGCCACGCGCAAAAAGGCGCTGCTCGCCCATTTTGGTTCGGCCAAGGGCGTGACACAGGCAAGCCTCGCCGAGCTCGAAGCGGTCGAAGGCGTCAGCAGCGCGCTCGCCCGCAAGATCTATGATTTCTTCCGCAGCGAAGGCTGATCAGGCGCCGGGCAACGGCTGCGTGACCGGCGGCCGCGGAACGATATCCATTCCCGCGTAATAGCGGCGAAGCAAGAAGAGAGCGAGCCCTTGTCCGGCAAGCGAGAGAAGAATTCCGAAAGACAGCGACAGACCGGCTGCAATGAGAAGCGCAGTAAAGAGGCTGGCGGCGGCCCCGCCGATGTCCCAACCGCCTTCGGCCGCGAGGTGGAAGCGAAGGGCACAGGGCGAGCGCTTGGCCAAATTGTAAACCGCCGTCATCAGGGTGGGGATATAAAAGCAGCCTACCAGCGCCCCGAACGCATTCGCTGCCACTGCCAGGGTGGCATCGCCCGTGCTCACCGCACGGAACATCGTCGCCGCGGCAAGGGCGGCGAAGGTGAACCAGACGACCCGATTGCCATGACCGGCATCGATATGACGTCCGAGAATGAGACCGCTGATGGCGCCTACCAGTGCGGCAACCGCCATCGCCACTCCAAAGGACGAGAAGCTCTCACCGAGCGACAGAAAAAGCGCGATCTGCCAAACGAACATGTATCCTATCACGCTCCAGCCATCGGCAACGAACAGCAGGATGCCAGGAATTGCGGCCTTAAAAGCACCGGGCATTTCTCGCACCACCTTCACGTCCGGAGTCGCGAGAAACGGCAAGGCCGCCAGCGCGTGCAACGCCATCGCGGCGCCAAAGGCAATGCGAGGTCCCAATGCGGTGAGCACCAATCCACCAGCGAGCGGCGCGACGATTGCGGTAATCGAAGCAAGCGCTTCGCGCGCTCCGACTTGGTGGCCTCGATGCTCCGCATCCCCAAGAGCGGCGAAATACGCATGATAGGTGGTCCAGTAAAACGCGTCGCCAATCGCAGACGTCACGCAAAGACCCAATAACATGAAGTCGATGCCGTGGACTTCAGCTAGGAATAAATATTGGACACCGCTCGCAACCGTTCCAAATATCACGAGCGCGCGTAGGCCCCAGTGAGGAGCCAAAATGAGAACCAGCGGACGAATGGCAAAGCGCCCAGCCAATGCGAGGGCAAGCCAGATGAAGACGGCGGCTGCCGGTACACCGGCCCGCAGCAAAAACACAAAAAAGAATACGCCGGCACCATTGAGAGCCAGCATCTGCAGCCCATAATGCAGGTTCAGAAGGTTTACCGTGCTGTTCTTAAGGTAGGCCATGGCAGGGATGCTTATATCGCCCTTGGGCGCACGGGGAGTAGGATTCCACCGATTCTGTATTAGACTGCTTCCATGTCCTCGCTGCCCAACGCCATAACCATCGCCCGCATCGGGCTTGTGCCCCTCTTTGTCGCGGCCTTTTTCCTTCCCGTCGACCCGGGGCGCTGGGTGGTGTTCGTGCTGTTCTGTCTTGCCGGCGTCACCGATGCGATCGACGGCATAGTCGCGCGCAAATGGAACGCGGAATCGTCCTTCGGCCGGATGCTCGATCCCATCGCCGACAAGATGATCGTGTCGGCCGCTTTGTTGATGCTCGCCTACGATCATACGATCTACGACTATCATCTCGCGCCGGCTCTCATCATTCTCTGCCGCGAAATCCTCGTCTCCGGCTTGCGCGAGTTCCTGGCGGCCGCCCAAGTCGGCGTACCGGTGACAAGAATCGCCAAGCTCAAGACCGTGATGCAGGTCGCGGCGATTGCCGCCCTGATCGCAAGCTCCGCAAGCGAAACCATGCTGCCGGGCGTGACGAGCGCCGCTCTTATCGGCCTTTGGGCCGCGGCCGCGTTGACGTTCTATACGGGCTACGCCTATTGGCGCGCCGGCCTCCTCCATGTGCGCGAGGCGAAGGGCGCGCGGTCCGGCGCGGCAAATGCGCGTGCCCCCACGCAACCGCGCGAGGAGCACCGAACGGCGTGAAGATTTTGTATTTCGCATGGCTTCGGCAGAAGATCGGGCGCTCCGAAGAGACGCTCGACGTACCGGCGGCTAATGTCGCAGGCCTGATCGATCATCTTCGCGCGCGTGGGCCCGGTTACGAGGCCGCGTTCCGCGACATGAAGTCGATCCGTTGCGCCGTCAATCAGGAACATGTCGGGCTCGATGCGAAACTTGGCCCTAATGACGAGGTCGCATTTTTCCCGCCGGTGACGGGCGGATGAGCGAGATTCGCATTAGCCACCAGGATTTCGATCCCGGTGCGGAGATCGCAGCGATTTCTTCGGTCAAAGCGAATATCGGCGCGATCGCCAGTTTCATCGGCGTGGTGCGCGGCGATGATGGCCTCGCCGCCATGACGCTCGATCATTACCCCGGCATGTGCGAACGCGAGATCGCCGCCCACGTCACAGAAGCAAAGAAGCGGTGGCCGATCTTGGCATTGCGCATCGTGCATCGCGTGGGCCGTCTCGTCCCCGGCGAACGCATCGTCTTTGTCGGCGTCGCGTCGAGCCATCGCGGCGCCGCCTTCGAGGCCGCCGAATTTCTGATGGACTACCTGAAAACGCGCGCGCCCTTCTGGAAGCTCGAAGAGCGCAAGACGGGCTCCGTTTGGGTGGAAGCCCGCGAAGCAGACGACGAAAGCGTCAAGCGCTGGCAGTGACCCGCGCCTGTGCCGGCGCGCGCAGCGTGTCGGCGGAATAATCGTTCATCAGCGTTTCGCTGAGCTTGCCGGGCTTGAAGCGATAGGGTCCGATCTCGGACACCGGCGTCACTTCGGCGGCCGTTCCGGTGAGGAAACATTCTTCGAAGCCGATCAGTTCTTCCTTCGTGATCGCACGCTCATGCACCGGAATCTGCCGCGCCCTGGCGAGCGCGATCACCGACTGACGCGTAATGCCGTTGAGGAAGCAATCTGGCGTCGGCGTATGCAGACGCCCATCCTTGACGAAGAAGATGTTGGCGCCGGTCGCTTCCGCCACCAGGCCGCGATAATCGAACATCATCGCGTCGGCATAACCTTTGGCCTCGGCGGCGTGCTTGGACATCGTGCAGATCATGTAAAGCCCGGCGGCTTTGGCATTGGTCGGCGCCGTATCGGGCGCCGGACGCCGCCACTCGGCGATGTCGAGGCGAATGCCCTTGAGCTTTTCCGCCGGATCGAAATAGGACGGCCAGGTCCACGCCGCGATGGCGACGTGAGTCTTCGTCTGCTGCGCCGCCACCGCCATCATCTCGCTGCCCCGAAAGGCAACGGGGCGGATATAGCCATCGACGATCCCTTGCGCTTCCGCCGCCTCGTAGCAGGCGCGATTGATCTCATCTTCCGTATACGGAATTTTCATACCGAGGATGCGCGCCGACTCAAACAGCCGCTTGGTGTGTTCCTTGAGCTTGTAGATGCGTCCGGCATAGAGACGCTCGCCCTCGAACACGCAGGACGCATAATGCAGCCCGTGCGTCAGCACATGGGTCTGCGCGCCGCGCCACGGCACCATTTTGCCGTCATACCAGAGAGAGCCGTCGCGATCGTCGAAGGGAATGATGCCAGCCATGGAAGTCCTCGATAATGCTGCCTTTTACGCAACCCGCGTAGACCAAATTACCTTAACAGGTGCCGGACTTGCTACGCCTAAGGGGCCGCCTTAATGATGTCAACATGACCGAAGCGAAGGCCGTTAATTCGGGGCGGATAGCAGCGGACAGTCCGCATCTTCTGGTCGTCGACGACGATGCGCGGCTGCGCAGCCTGTTGCAGCGCTACCTCTCCGCCAACGGCTTCCGCGTGACCGCCGCCGCCGACGCCGCCGAAGCGCGCACGCTGATCAAGAGCATCGATTTCGATTGCCTGGTGCTCGACGTGATGATGCCGGGCGAGAGCGGCCTCGACCTCTCTTCTGCCTTGCGCGCGCAATCGCTGGTGCCGATCCTGATGCTGACCGCGCGGGGCGAGCCCGAAGACCGTATCGAGGGCCTGGAGCGTGGCGCCGACGACTATCTCGCCAAGCCTTTCGAGCCGCGCGAGCTGGCCTTGCGCCTTGCCGCGCTCATCCGCCGCGCCCATGTCAGCCGGCCGCCGGCGTTGCGCCAGCTCGTCATGGGCGATTGCGTGTTCGACGCCGAACGCGGCGAGCTCACACGCGCCGGAAAGCGCGTCAAGCTCACCGGGTCGGAGGCGCAGTTGCTGAAACTGTTCGCCGCCAATGTCGGCCGCGCCTTCTCGCGTAGCGAACTTTGCTCGCGTCTTTCCATCGCGCTCGAACGCTCGGTCGACGTTCAGGTCACCCGCCTCAGGCGCAAGATCGAAGAGGACCAGAAGCTTCCTCTGTATCTCCAGACCGTTCGCGGTGTCGGCTATGTCCTCATCCCAGACCACGCCGGTTAGCGGGCGCGCGACACTGAAGAACGCCTCCGTGCACCCGCTGCGCGCGCTGAAGCGCTTTCTGCCGCGCGGCCTGTTCTGGCGCTCGCTGATCATCATCGTCATGCCGATGCTGCTATTGCAGATGGTGGTCACCATCGTGTTCTTCGACCGCCATTACCGCATCACGACGGCGACGATGACGCGCGGCGTGGTGAACGACGTCGCCTATATGGTGATGCTCGAAAACACCCTGCCGCTTGGACCTCAGCGCGACACGCAGCGCCAGATAGCGGCGAATCTGTTCGGCTATGGCGCCGAATTCCTGCCGGGCGAGCGGCTCGCGCGCACCGTGTCGACGCCGCAGACCGTGCTCGACCGGGCGCTCGCCTACATCTTCATGACGGAGATACAAGAGAACGTCACCTTCGACACCGCGCGCGATCCCGAGAATGTCGATCTGCGCATGCAATTGCGCGACGGCGTGCTGCGCCTGCTGATCCCGGTTGGGCGCGTGACGGCGTCGAGCGCGGATATTTTCGTCCTCTGGATGATCGGCTCCTCGCTGGTGCTGATCGCCATCGCGGTGCTGTTCCTGCGCAATCAGATAAAACCGATCGAACGGCTCGCCGCGGCCGCCGAATCTTTCGGCAAGGGGCGCGAGGTCGACAATTTCAAACCCTATGGCGCGACCGAAGTCAGGCGCGCGGCCTCCGCTTTCATCCAGATGCGCGAACGCATCGACCGTTATATCCAGCAGCGCACGGAAATGCTGGCCGGCATCAGCCACGATCTGAAGACGCCCCTGACGCGGATGCGTTTGCAGCTCGCGATGATGCCCAAGGATTCCGATGTCGAGGCGATGGAATCCGACCTCGCCGAGATGGAGCGCATGCTCACCGAATATCTCGCCTTCGCCCGCGGCGAGGGCGGCGATCCGGCCGAGCCGACGGAGCTGACCGCCCTCGTCGAGGAAGTCGTCGCCGATGGCGTGCGCACCCATGGCGCGAGCGGCCGCATCAAAATCGCCGCCGCCGAGCCGGTGACGCTCGCGGTCAAACGCGACGCGGTGAAGCGGTGCCTGGTGAACCTCATCGACAACGCGCTCAAATATGGCGAGCACGCTTCCGTCGCCGTCAAGCAAGTCGGGCGCGGCGTCGAACTCTCCGTCGAAGATGATGGGCCCGGCATCGCCGAAGACCGGCGCGAAGAAGCCTTCCGTCCGTTCCACCGCCTCGATGAAGGGCGCAATCTGCAAAAGGGCGGCGTCGGTCTCGGCCTCGCCATCGCGCGTGACATCGCGCGCGCCCATGGCGGCGACGTGCGGCTCGAAACGAGCGCGATGGGCGGGTTGAGAGCCGTGCTCAGACTGCCGATTTAGTTTCAAGGGGGAGCGCAACGCTGCGCTCGCTTGCGTATACCACCTTCCCAGGTTGCGACGGCGTCGCGATGCGTAAAAGCCAAGCGTGGCAGGGGTAAAACGAAATCGCTGGCCGCGAAATTGCGTGACGATAAAGTACCGTTTGTACCCACCAGCGTTGCGCTCCTCCATCCGTTTTCGCTCTCGCGTCCATCGAAACTTAGATGGGGATGCGAAGCCCGATGCGCCAGTCGAAAGACACAGATGTCATGGTCCGCAAAAGCGGGCCATCCAGGCGGGCGTAGGATTCACGCGGCGCATGGGCATGCGCCGGCTGGATGGCCCGCTCAAGTCTGGCCATCCAGGCGTGGGTTCTTGAAAATTACTGTCATGCCCGGCGAAGCCCGCGCGTCAGCGTGGGCTGAGGGAAGGGCACCCAGGTGTGAATCATCTGATCGGTGTCGATACCTGGGTTCCCTTCCCGTCACGACGCTTCGCGTCGTTCCGCCGGGAATGACAGCGAGGTTACTTCCCCAACTCTTTGCCGCGTTTGGTCGCCGCGTCGATGGCGCGCTTCATCAGCGCTTCCAATCCGCCGGGCGCCATCAGCACGTTGAGTGCGGCCTCCGTGGTGCCGCCCGGGCTGGTGACGTCCTTGCGCAACAGCGACGCCGCGCGGCTATCCGCATCGAGCAGAGCGCCCGCACCCGCGACCGTCGCGCGCGCCAGTTTTTCGGCCGTCGCTTCGTCCAGCCCTTGCGCGCGGGCGGCGGCGGCCAGCGCTTCGACCAGCAGGAAGATATAGGCGGGGCCCGAACCCGACACCGCCGTCACCGCATCCATCAGTTTTTCGTCGGTAAGCCACAGCGTCTGGCCAAGCGCCGCCATCAGGTTTTCGGCGCGCGCCCTGTCGGCGGCCGCAAGGCCCGCAGCGGCATAAAGCACCGTGATGCCCTTCCCGATCGCGCCCGGCGTGTTGGGCATGGCGCGCACCAGCCGCGCCTTACTTCCCAACCCGGCGGCAAGCGCCGCTGTCGTCACGCCGGCCGCGATCGAGAGCACCAGCGCGTCCCGTTTTCCGAGCGCCGCCAGAAGCCCGCTCTCCGCCTTCAGCACTTGCGGCTTGAGCGCCAGCACGATGGCGGCGACATCCGGAATATCGCTGGCGAACGCGCCGTGCAGGTGGATCGCCTTGTCGCGCGCCAAAAGCTGGATCTCGGGTGCGGGCGAAGGCTCGACGACATGGATGGCGGAGAATTTGCCGGTCCCGATCCAGCCCTTGATGAGCGCCCCGCCCATCCGTCCGGCGCCGATGAGGAGGACCGCTTCGTTCGTTTGCTTATCGGTCAAATTTTCCCCCTTCCGTCCGCTCAAGCGGGCACCTTCCCCCACAAGGGGGGAAGGAGACTAGGGGTTTAATATAGCTATCCGTCAGGCCCGGCCGGAACATTCCAGCACGGCGGCCGCCATGGCCTCCTTGGCCGTCTTGCCGCCCCAGAGCACGAACTGGAAGGCCGGGTAATAGTGCTCGCAGGCTTCGACCGCGAGGTGCAGCAGCGCCTCGCATTGCGCCGCGCTGACCGTGGAATCGGGGAAGATCAGCACGTGCCGGTAGAGGATGGCGCCGTCGTCGGACCAGAGGTCGAAATGTCCGAGCCAGAGCTGCGAATTGATCGAGACCAGGAGCTCGGCGATCTCCGAGCGCCGCTCATGCGCCACCCGCATGTCGAAGCTGACCGAGACATGGAGCGATTGCAGCTCCTCGCGCCAGGTGAAGCAGAAATGGTAGTCGCACCAGCGGCCGGCCACCGAAAGGTTTATTTCGTCATGCCCGGAGCGCTCGAAGGGCCAGCCATTGTCCTCGACCGCCCGCTCCAGCATGTCGAGCGGGTGTTCCAGGGCAACCGGTTGCTCGGTCATTGCAAGCTTCATGGATCAGGTCCCTCGGGTGCGCCATTCGGCAAGCGAAGCGCGAAGCAGTTGCTAAGAGCCTGACACAAGATATTGATTCGGTACAAGCCCGACCCGCCTCAACTTGTGGGCGGACACCAAGTCGAGCCTCGCAATTCACAGCTTTCCCTTGGACCGTTTCGGCGCCGCCGGTTTTGCCTTCGCGCCGCCGCCGAGTTTCGACTCCAACTCGGCGAGCCGAGCGGCAAGCTTCTCGTTCTCGGCGCGCGCCTTGGCCGCCATCGCCTTGACCGCGTCGAACTCCTCGCGCGGCACGAAATCGAGATCGGCGATCATCCGCTCCATGCGCGACTTCATCATGGTTTCGATCTCGGCCTTGAAGGACTTCGCCGCACCCGCCGCATCGGTGAAGAAGCGGGCGAACTGGTCCAGAACGCGATTGTCGGTCTGCATGTCCTATCCTCTCGGGGCCTCGGGCTAAGGTAGTGATGCCTGCGCACGAATTCCATGGTCCCATCTTCCATGACCGGGGCGCCCTTGACAGTGTCACCCGGCTCGCGCGAGCTAATCCCTCGCTCTTTCACGAGCCGCCCATGGTCGAAGCCGTCATCACCTTCCCCAACATCGATCCGGTAATCTTCCATATTTATGGGCCGATCAGCATCCGCTGGTATGCGCTGTCCTATATCGCCGGCCTGTTGCTGGGCTGGTTCTATGTCACCAAGCTCCTGGCGATGCGGAAATTGTGGGCGGGCGCGCCGTTCAATGGCAAAGCCCCGGCGACCGCCGACGATATCGGCGACCTTTTCGTCTGGGTGACCTTGGGCGTCATCATCGGCGGCCGTCTCGGCTATGTGCTGCTTTATGGCGTCCTCTATTGCGGCTTCAATCCGCTGGGACCGGCCTGCGCGGGTCTGCCCGGCGCCTATCTCGACAATCCGGTGCGGATCATCGCCGCCTGGGAAGGCGGTATGTCGTTCCATGGCGGGCTCGCCGGCGTGATCATCGCGATCTGGCTGTTCTGCCGGAGCCGCAAGCTCCAGCTCATCGCCGTCGGCGATCTGATCGCGGCGGCGACGCCGATCGGATTGTTCTTTGGGCGGGTCGCCAATTTCATCAATGGCGAATTGTGGGGCACAACGACCGATGCGCCCTGGGGCGTCGTCTTCTGCAACGACGTGATCCGTGCCGCTACCGGCGGCGCCTGCCCGGCGGGCACGATGGCGCGCCATCCGAGCCAGCTTTACGAAGCCGCGCTGGAAGGCGTGCTGCTGTTCTTCGTGCTGCGGATCCTGTTGGTGAAATTTCAGATTCATCGCCGCCCCGGCCTCGTCATCGCCTGGTTCCTGACGGGATATGCGCTGTGCCGCTTCGCGGTGGAATTCTTCCGCGATTCCGAATCCAAGATCGCCGGCTGGTTCAGCATGGGCCAGGCGCTCAGCCTGCCGATGTGGGCCGCCGCCGCGTTCTTCTTCTGGTATGCGCTCAGCGCCCGCGCCAAAGCCCGTCCGTGAATGCGTTGAAGGAGATTATTCTTCGGCTCATCCGCAACGATGGGCCGATCACGCTGGCGCAATATATGAATTTGGCGCTTCAGCATCCAAGCCACGGCTATTACGCGACGCGCGATCCCTTGGGCCGCGACTTCATCACCGCGCCGGAAGTGAGCCAGATCTTCGGCGAGCTGATCGGACTCTTCCTGGTGCAGGCGTGGGAAGATCGCGGCAGCCCGAAGGCGTTTCACTTGGTCGAACTTGGCCCGGGGCGCGGCACGCTGATGGCCGATATTTTCCGCGCCGCGAAGATACGCCCCGCCTTCGTGGATGCGGCCCATGTGACGCTGGTCGAAACCAGCCCGGCGTTGCGCGATGTTCAGGCCCGCAATCTGCGCCATGTCGAGATCGCCTGGGCGTCGACCATGGAAGACATTCCGGCCGATGCGCCGCTGTTCGTGGTGGCGAACGAGTTCTTCGATGCGCTGCCGATCCGCCAGTTCGAGATGGTGAACGGAATTTGGCACGAGCGCATGGTGGGGGCGGAGGGCGACACGCTGCACATACGCCTGATGCCCAATCCCATCCCGTTCAACGGCATACCGCTCGAGGCGCCGCATGGCGCGGTGGTGGAGATGTCGGTGGCGGCGCTCGGGCGCGCTTCGTATCTCGCGGAGCGCATCGTGGAGCAGGGCGGCGTCGCGCTGATCGTCGATTACGGACACACGGCGACCGGTTTCGGCGATACGTTCCAGGCGGTGAAGGCACATCACTACACCGATCCCTTCGCCGAACCCGGGGATGCCGATCTGACCGCCCATGTGGATTTCGAGCGGCTGGCGGAGTTCGCACGCGCGGCGGATGCGCTCGTCCACGGTCCCGTGCCGCAAGGTGCATTTCTGGAAGCACTCGGCATCCATATGCGCGCCGAGAATCTGAAGCGCGCCACGCCGCGCGAGGCCGCCGACATCGATGCGGCGGTGGCGCGGCTGACGGGACCGGAGCAAATGGGTACGCTGTTCAAAGTCATGGCCATTTCCGACGGCCATTTTAGGGAGCTGCCAGGATTTCTACGTTGATCCTCAAAGCCGCCTCGCTCGACGACCCCGGCATCGCCCACGGATTTTTCGGACGCCGGGGCGGCGTCTCGGACGGCATCTATGCCTCGCTCAATTGCGGGCCGGGCTCGAACGATGCGCGCGAACGGGTGATAGAGAACCGGGCCCGGGCGGTGGGCGCACTCAGCAACAGCGCCAAGCTCGTCACGCTCTATCAGATACATAGCGCCGAAGCCGTGACGGTCAAGGCGCCGTGGGAAATCCCCGACAACCCCAAGGCCGACGCGATGGCGACCGACCGCGCCAACATCGCGCTCGGCATCCTGACCGCCGATTGCGCGCCCATCCTGCTCGCCGATGCCGACGCCCGTGTCATCGGCGCCGCTCATGCGGGCTGGAACGGCGCGCTGTCGGGCGTCGCGCAATCGGTCGTCGCCGCGATGGTGAAGCTCGGCGCCAAACCGAATCGCATCCGCGCCGCAATCGGTCCCTGCATCAGCCAGCCGGCCTATGAAGTCGGTCCCGAATTCGAACAGCGCTTCCGCGCCGCCGATGCCGCCTATGCACGATTCTTCGCAAGCAACCAGAACGGGCGCTTCCAATTCGACCTGCCCGCCTTCGTCGCTCACCGCCTTAGCGAAGCCGGAATCGGCGCCGTCGAGATCATTCCCGCCTGCACCTATGCGCGCGAAAACGACTTCTTCTCCTACCGCCGCACGACCCATCGCAAAGAGCCCGATTACGGCCGCGAAATCTCCGTGATTCTGCTCAAAGATTGAGCTGTGATTGGATCATCGCGCCGGTTTACGCACCCTCACCCCCTTGCTAGAACGCACGCGCGTCGGGTCACGGAATCGTCATAGGATGGTCCGGCCTCGCATGTAGGGTGGTGGCATGAAGCTTCTGGCCGGCAACAGCAATCGTCAGCTCGCCGAGGCGATCGCCCAATATCTGCACGTACCTTTCACCAAGGCCGTCGTGCGGCGCTTCGCCGACATGGAGGTCTTTGTCGAGATCCAGGAGAACGTCCGCGGCGAGGACATGTTCGTCATCCAGTCGACCAGCTTCCCGGCCAACGACAATCTGATGGAGCTGCTCGTCGTCATCGATGCGCTGCGCCGTTCCAGCGCCAAGCGCATCACCGCGGTGCTTCCCTATTTCGGCTATGCGCGGCAGGACCGCAAACCCGGCCCCGCACGCCGATCTCGGCCAAGCTGGTGGCGAACCTCATCACCGAAGCGGGCGCCAACCGCGTGCTGACGGTCGATCTCCATGCCGGGCAGATTCAGGGCTTCTTCGACATTCCGACCGACAATCTCTACGCCCAGCCGGTGATGGTGAAGGACATCCAGGATTATCTCGGCGGCGAGGATCTGATGGTGATCTCGCCCGACGTCGGCGGCGTGGTGCGCGCCCGCGCGCTGGCGAAACGCCTCGGCTCCAACCTCGCCATCGTCGACAAGCGCCGCGAGCGGGCCGGCGAATCCGAAGTCATGAACATCATCGGCGACGTGACGGGGCGCACCTGTCTTCTGATCGACGATATCGTGGATTCCGGCGGCACCATCTGCAACGCCGCCGAAGCCTTGCTGAACAACGGCGCCAAGGCCGTCTACGCTTACGCCACGCATGGCGTGCTGTCGGGCGGCGCGGTCGCGCGCATCCGCGATTCCAAGCTGAAATCGCTGGTGGTGACGGATTCCATCGCCGCCACCGAAGAAATCCGCAAATGCCCGAACATCAGGCGCATCGCCATCGCGCCGCTGCTCGGCGAAGCCATCGACCGCATCGCCAACGAGAAATCCGTCTCCAGCCTGTTCGATTGACGAATCCCGGCAGAGCCCCGCCCATGACCAAGACGATCTTTGCCTCTATCGCCGCGACGATGATGGCGGCCGCCCTTTGCTATCCCGTGCTGGCGCAGCTTCCCGATGGCGGCGGCCGCGATATCCTGCGGATGTCGTGTCTCGGCTGCCACGATCTTTCGCCCATCAGCGGCAGCGGCGGCTTTTCCAAGGAAGATTGGGAAATCGTCGTCAAAAGCATGATCGCGATGGGCGCGCGGATTAAAGCCGAAGACGTTCCGGTGCTGACGGCCTATCTCGCCGACGCTTTCCCGCCCCGGCAGCGGAACTAGCGCGCGTCTCAGCGTTCGAGGCGCGCGAGTAGCTCCGCTACAGGCAGATCGGCGCGCGGCGCGCCGTCGCTCGGCAAAAGGTCCACTGGACCTTTTACTTTTCGATCCTCGACCCGCGTTGGGGAGAGGGGAAGACGTATAGCGCCCCTAACGCCCGCGCGGGGCGGAAGCCGTGGTCAGCGTGCCGCCGCCCATGCCCTTGGCGATTTCCTTGGCGATGGCGGTGATGCCGGCGCGGAAGCCTTCGGCAGCGGATTTGGGATCGGCCAGCAGCGCATCCACCGACGAGAAGCGGTAGCGCGCATCGGGATAGACGGTGCGCACGCCGCGCGCGGTGGTCTGGCCGTAAAGAATACTGTCGGTCTTGAGGAAGCGCCCGGTGCGCGCGTCGGTGACGAACAGGCGCACGGTGAAGCCCGGCATCAGATCGTCGCCCAGCGTCTGGTCGCTATAGGCGACGGTGTTCGGCATGATGGCGACGGCGAGCTTGATGCGCGCGTCCTTCGCGTCGGACGGCACGACTTCCAAGCCCGCCTCCAGCAAGGCTTCGGCGACGGCTTCGTGCAGCTCGCCGCCGAGATGCAGATTCTCGCCCGCCATCGCATCGGCCAGCGAGCGCGCGCCTTCTTTGCGGAGGAAGGTGCGGGCGTCATATTGCTGCGCGCCGCCGGTGGCGACGACGACGTAATCGTCGGGCTCGGCGATGGGGCCGAGGCCGACGGTGCGGACGGGCACGAAAATGTTGCGCAGCTCCGCCGAGGACGGAACGGTGGCGGCGACGAAAAGCGTCACGACAAGGAAGGGAAGCGTCCGAGTCATGGCATGAGCTTAGCGCAAACCGGAGCTTACGGGAGGGGCGATTTATACGTGCTTCGCCCCGTTGAATCCCCCCTCACCCGGTTCGCCTAAGCGCAACGACGCGCAAGGCGAACCGCCCTCTCCCGCGCTGGGGAGAGGGGAAATTGAGGAGGGAGAGGGTGATTCAGTGGAAAAAAGGTGGGCGGTAAAAGGTGATTAGCCGCCCGCAGACGATCACGCCGACCCAGCAGGCGAGCGAGATGCCGCAGACGATCTTGGCGAGGCGCGGGGCGTCGGCGCCGGCGGGGAGCGTCCGCACCGAGGCGAAGGCGCTAGAGAGATAGAACACCCCGACATTGATGCCGGCCACCGCCATGAACAGGCCCTTCCACCAGAAGGAGGGGTTGTAGAAATATTGCTCGGGGAAGGCCGCGAAGAAACAAATGCCGACCAGCACATTCGAGCAATAGGCGGCGACGCCGATCGGGATCAGCCTGTGCAGCGCGTGAGGAGGGATCGACTTGGCCATGCCGAGCACGCGCAAATCGAACAGGCCGACCGTGCCGATCAGCGTGCAGAGGCCTATATAATGCAGCGTCTCCAGCGTCGGCCACATCCACTGATATTCGAGGATGAAGCTGTGGAGCCAAGTGTCGCGGATCCACAGCTCCCACGGTTCCGGCTCGAAAGGTTCGGTGAACATCAGAACCCTCCCTTAAAGCCGACATGCAGCCAATTGTAGGTGTAGGCGAGAAGCCGCCCCGCGAGGATCGCGCCCGCCCAGGAAACGAGCGAGAGGATCGCGAGCGTGCGCGCGTGGCGCGGCATGGCGGCCGCCGCCGATTGCCCGGAGACCATGATGGCTGCGCGCAGGACCTCGTTGCGGATTCGCACGATCAGATAGATGCCGAGCGCGACGCAGAACATCTTCACGTAAAACACCGGATTGGTGAACGCCTTGTAGGGATAGCCGATGAACAGCAGCACGCCGGAGGCGGCGTTCATCGCAAAGGCGAACCACAGCACGGGATAGAATTTCTCGAGGATCGCCAGCGGCACTTGCGGCGCGACACCCAGGATACGCAAGGCGATGACCGCGCCGATACCGGCGAGGAAGCCCATGCCGATGGTGTGGAAGACAAGGATCAGCGGAAAGGCGAACATGGATTCGCCGTGCACCCACATCGACAGCGCCGCGTGTTCCAGCCAATCGAAGAACTGTTCGGTAGGCGTCATCGCGTGCCCCCGCACATGACCATGGACAGCACATTTATATCAGAGAACGAGCGAAAATTGGTGTATAGTGCCGGGCAGAATAAGGCTCAAAAAGTCAAACCGGCCAAGGGAGGGAACAACAATGCTTCGTCAGCCAAGTCGAATCCTACCTGTCATCGCGTCCGTGCTGCTTGCCAGCGTCCACTCGGTTCAAGCGGAAGACTTCACCGGCAACGTTCAAGGCGTGGTCAAGAGCGCATCGGGGCAAGCGCTTCCCGGGGCCTATGTCAAATTGATCAATCCGGAGCGACGCCTGACGTTCATGGCCGTCACGCAGGCGCAAGGCCGTTACACGATGAACAATCTGCCGCCGGGACGTTACACGGTGCAGGGCATCGGCAACGGCTTCCAAAGCAAAGCAACGCCGGTGTCGTTGACGGACGGTAAGCCGGCGATGGCCGATGTCTCGCTGACCGATAGACAAGGGAACGCGATTGCCAATGGCTGGATTCGCACCCCCGGGCGCGTATCGGGCAACGAAATGGATTCCGAGTTGCCGCCGCCGGTTCTGCCGGAAGGCGAAGGCAAGGCGATCGTCGAAGCAAAATGCGGCCAGTGCCATTTCCTGCACCGGCTGACGCAAATGCGCTGGACCCGCAACAATTGGGAGCAAAAGATCGTCTGGATGCGCGAACGCATCCATGAACGCGGCGCCAACGATCTGACCCCTGCCGAACAGAAGATCGTGGTGGATTATCTGGCGAAGAACTTTTCCACCACCACGCCGAAGCCCGACCCCAATGGCCGTCTGTCCAGGACATTGCTGAAGGGCGACGCCGCCAAATACATCGCGGTCGATTTCGAGGGGCCCAACCCCGATGCGGCGTTCCACGACGTCACGGTGGATGCCCGCGGGGTCGCGTGGCTGAACCAGCTCAACGTCTATGCCCTCGCCAAGTTCGATCCGAAGACGTTCGCCTTCAGCGAGGTTCGTCCTCCCGAAGTCGGCGCGAAGCCGGGCACCTTGGCGCATATGGGACCGCCGGCGCGGGGCGCCGGGGATTCGATCTGGATGGCGGATATCGGCGGCACGCGCCGCTGGCTGCAATTCGACACCAAGACCCAGCGCTTCGCATCGTTCCTGGTGCCCGCCGACTTCAAGGGCCCGATCAGCGGCAACTTCATGCGGGCCGACCCGAACGGGAAGATGGTGTGGTCGACGGCCGGCAATCGGATCGTCGGATTGAATATCGGAACCAGAGAATTCTCCGCCTATGACATTCCGACGAAGAATCCGGGCGCGTACGGGATAGATGTCGCGGGCGACGGACGCGTTTGGTTTGCCGAGCGGCAAGCGAACAAGCTCGGCCGGCTGGACCCCGTTTCGGGAAAGATCGACGAGTTCCCGACCGGAGGGGTCGATGTTCCACGCCGGATGGGAACCGATTGGGACGGCAATGTCTGGGTCGGCTTCCATAAGACCGGCAAGCTCGTGAAGGTCGATCAGAAGACCGGCAAGATGACCTTCTACGAACCTCCGACCAAGAACAGCGGCACCTATATCGCGGTGCCCGATGCACGGACGAAGATGATCTGGGTGACCGAACAGACGGCGGACAAGATCGCCCGCTTCGATCCCAAGACGGAGACCTGGACGGAGTTCTCGCTGCCGATCGTGGAGTCGGATGCGAGACGGATCGAGCTCGATCCGTCCAACCCGAACCGCATCTGGTGGGCGGGCGATACCTCGACCCATCTCGGCTACATCGAAGTGCTCGACCAGTAGAAATAGGCAATGGCGGAGGACAGGCGCGCGCCAGTCCTCCGTTTACTTCCCGGCCACGGTTTTCAGCAGCCGGAGACGCATTTGCCTTTGCCGTCGAATTCCATGGTGCGCTCGCTGATGGCAAGGTGAGCGGGCGCCTTGACCTGCTTGATGAGCGCCGCCGTCTGGCTGTTTGCCCTTAACTTGCCGCCTTCCGTCGCGGCCTCGTTCACATGCGTGAAGATCACCGAGGCCGGCTTGAGCAGCTCGTTGACGGCGTACGCGCCGGACTGGAAGAGGCCCGGGTTCGGCCCGAGATTGATCACGGCCAGGCTCGCACTGTGGAAATCGCCGATGACCGTCTTCATGTCGCCGAAGACCGCCGTGTCGCTCGACAGGTAGACGACGAGCCCGTTGGTGAACTTCACCACGAAGCCGACCGGTGGGCCGTACCCGAGCTGGGCGCCGTCGGCTTTCAGCAGGTCCTGCTGGGGCTTCGTGAGCAGCGCGGGCGCGACGTCGTTGACGTGCGAGGAATAAACGATCGTGAATTCCACGCCTTGCTGCGCGCCTTCCGTCTTGGCGGTGAAAACGCCGCCCAGGTCGATGCGCGAGCTGCACGCCGCCGGAACCGGGACGGTGACCGCCAGAGTGGGGCAGAAGTCCATCGGCTTGCTGCCGCTGCCGCGGATTGCATCCACCTTGTTGTGAACGAAGCCGGCCATCGCGCGGGTCGTCAGCGTGACGGCGTTCTTCGCCGCGACGACTTCGGCGGTGGTTGAGTTCGGGGCCGGCACCCTCGCCGAGTTCGCGCAGGTGCCTTCGCCCGGCGCCTTCAGCTTGAGGTCGCCGACATGGTCGCCGTGCATGTGGGAAAGCAGCACCAGATGAATGGTGCCTAGCCGCGGATCGTTGCCGCCTGTCACATTGTGCGCCGCGTCGTAGAGGAAGCGCACGCCGGTCGGGTCCTCGAAAATGATCGCGCGGTCGTTCGCGCACAGCTCGCCAGGGTGCGAGCCGATTGGCGTGATCTTGACGTTCTGTGCGAGCGCCGGGAATGAGCCAAGCACAAGGGTGAATGCCGCGCAGGCGATCTTCATGTCGTTCCTCCTGAGAAGGTTGTTTCTTAAGTCTATCCGAACAGGCCGATGACGGCGCCGGAGACGATCAGCACCACCAGCCAATGGCCGGAATCGATCACCGTCAGCATCGTCTTTCGTTTCTGGAAGGCGTTGTTGACCGCGTTGGTGGTGACGACGAAGCCCAGCCAGACCAGAATCCTGGAGATGATGCCGCTCATCGGCGTCAGCGGACCGACATGGCCATCACACCCTGCAACATCACCGCGATGACGATTTGCGCGACGAAGGCCAGCACCATCGGGCCGACCGGCATGTGACGCTTGCCGTCGGGGCCGGTGCAATTGGATGAGAAATTTGGCCATCTTCGCCCCCTTCCGTTGCTCCCCATCATATCCCTTTTCGGGAGCGCCGGAGAGCCTGGAAACGAGGATTGTTCGCGAGGCTAGCGCGCCCCATAGTGACAAGACGAGTCGCAAAGGACGGTCCATGACAACGCCCGACGAGAAGCGGTCCGAGCCGGGTTTCATCGGCAAGGTATTGCTTGTGGCGGTCGTCTTTGTGGGGATGCTGACCGCCTTCCAACTGGCACTGGTGTTCATCATCGCGTTCGGCGGCGTCATCGTCGCGGTGATGCTGAACAGCATGACCGAGCCGTTGCAGCGGAACCTGAAACTGCCGCATCACCCGGCGCTGGCGCTGACCACCGTCGGATTGACGCTGATCGCCATCGGCTTCTTCACCGCCTTCGGCACCCAGGCGGCGGTCCAGTTCAATCAATTGGTGGCGCAATTGCCCCAAGCCTGGGCGGATACGCGCTTCTGGCTGGATTCGGGTCCGGTGGGACGCTGGATTCTCTCGCTGGTCGACCGGGCAAGCACGGAAGCCGCCACGACGCTGCTCTCGGCGCTGCCGCTGGCCGGCGGCGTGTTCGGCTGGATCGCCAATTTCCTCCTGATCATCGTCATTGGCATCTATCTCGCCGCCGACGGGGATTCCTATGTCGACGGCACGCTCCGGCTGTTGCCACCGTCGCGGCGCAAGCGCACGCGCGAGATCATGGATGTGGCGGCGGCGAATTTGCGAAAATGGCTGATCGCGATGACGCTCGACATGCTGTTCCTCGGCACGGTGACGGGGGTGGGGCTGTGGCTGGTCGGCGCGCCCTTCCCCTTCCCGCTCGGCGTGCTGTCCGGCCTGTCGGTGTTCGTGCCCTATATCGGCCCCATCGTGGCCATCGTGCCTGGGCTGCTGCTGGCGCTCTCGGTCAGTCCCGAGCTCGCCCTCTATGCCGGCATCGTCTACGTCATCGGCCAGCAGCTCGAAGGCAATGTCAGCCTGCCGCTGCTCCAGGTCTGGACGGTCCATATGCCGCCGGCCCTCAGCCTCCTTGCCATCCTCGCCTTCGGCCTTTTGTTCGGGTTCTGGGGGGTGCTGCTGGCGACCCCCTTGGCGGTCGTGACCATGACCATCGTCCGCATGGCCTATATCGAGGATTTCCTGGAAAAAAAGCCCCGCTAGCAGGGCTTTATTGCCATCGCTTCGCGCATCCGCTAAAAGCCACGGCCTTCGGCCAAAATGGCCAAAAACCAAGGCCAAAAACGGAAGACGTTCCCCATGCGCCAGATGTTGGACTTCGCCGCCGAACCACGCACCCTCACGGGCAAAGGACCGGCCCACCAGCTCCGCCTCAAGGGGCGCATCCCGGGCATCGTCTATGGCGGCAAGGACGCGCCCGTCCAGGTTCAGGTCGATGAGCGCAATTTCGGCAAGCTCTATAACACCGGTTCGCTGCTTCAGACCCTGATGATGCTCGACATCGGCGGCAAGAAGACCCGCGTGCTGCCGCGCGCGGTCCAGCTCGATCCCGTCACCGACCGTCCCGTCCATGTCGATTTCATGCGGCTGGAAGTGGGCGCGCGCATCCGTATCGCCATTCCCGCCCGCTTCAAGGGCCTGGAGAATTCGCCCGGCATCAAGCGCGGCGGCGTGTTGAACATCGTCCGCCACGAGATCGACGTTTATTGCTCGGCCGACAACATTCCCGAATATCTCGAAAGCGACGTCAGCGAGCTCGACATCGGCGATAGCTTGCACATCTCGCATTTCCATCTGCCTGAAGGCGTGACGCCGGTCATTCGCGGACGCGACTTTACCGTTGCTTCGCTGGCGCCGCCGACCACCTTCACCGAAGAGGTCACGACGACCGCCGTGGCCGCCGAAGGCGCCGAGGGCGCTGCTGCCGCGGAAGGTGCCGAAGGCGCTGCCGCCGCCGCGCCGGGTGCTGCCGGAGCCGCGCCTGCCGCGGGCGCCAAGCCCGCCGCCGGAGGCAAGCCTGCCGCCGGAGCGGCCGCTGCCGCACCCGCCAAGGGCAAGGGACCCGAGAAGAAATAGTCCGGGAATTCGCCGAATCGGAAAAGGCGGAAATCAGAAACAGATTTCCGCCTTTCCTATTTCTGCTATCTGACTTGCGATGACCGATACGCCCCTCCTCATCGCCGGGCTCGGCAACCCCGGCGAGAAATATGCGCGCCATCGCCACAATGTCGGCTTCATGGCGGTGGACGCGATTGCCGAGCGCCACAAATTCTTGGCGTTCCGGCCGCGCTATCAAGGGCTCATGGCCGAAGGCGTCCTAAACGGGCGGAAAGTCTATCTCTTGAAGCCGATGACCTTCATGAATGTCAGCGGGCAATCGGTGGGTTCGGCGGCGCGCTATCTGAAGCTCCCGCTGGCGGCGGTCGCCGTCATCCACGACGAACTCGATCTCGCGCCGGGAAAATTGCGGGTGAAGACCGGCGGCGGCGATGCCGGCCATAATGGCGCGCGCTCGATCACGGCCTCGCTCGGGGCCGATTACAAGCGGGTGCGCATCGGTGTCGGCCATCCCGGCACGCCCGAGGCCGTGCATAGTTACGTGCTGCACGATTTCTCGAAGGCCGATCGCGAATGGCTGGTGCCGCTGATCGATGCCATCGCCGACGCCGCGCCGTTTCTGGCCGCGGGCGACGATCCCGGATTCATGAATCGCGTGGCCGTTCTGGTGAAACCGCCGAAGCCGCCTAAATCGAAACCGGAAGAGAAAAAACCAGATGGGATTTAAGTGCGGCATTGTCGGCCTGCCGAATGTGGGAAAATCGACGCTGTTCAACGCGGTCACGCAGACGGCAGCGGCGCAAGCGGCGAACTATCCGTTCTGCACGATCGAGCCCAATGTCGGCGACGTAGCGGTGCCCGATGCGCGCCTCGATACGCTTTCCAAAATCGGCAAATCGGCGCAGATCCTTCCGACCCGTATCACCTTCGTCGACATCGCCGGGCTGGTGCGCGGCGCGTCCAAAGGCGAGGGTCTCGGCAATCAGTTCCTCGCCAATATCCGCGAGGTCGATGCCATCGCGCACGTGCTGCGTTGTTTCGAGGATGGCGACGTCGTGCATGTCGAGGGGCGCATCGATCCGGTCGCGGATGCCGAAACGGTCGAGACCGAATTGATGCTGGCCGACCTCGATAGTCTGGAAAAGCGCATCGTGCCGCTGGAGAAAAAAGCCAAGACCGGCGAGAAGGAAGCCGTCGCGCAATATAATCTGATGATGAAGGCCGTGACCCTGCTGCGCGACGGCAAGCCCGCGCGCGCCGCCGACCTGACGCCCGAGGAGCGCGAGCCCTATCGGCAGCTTGGTCTCTTGACGGAAAAGCCCGTTCTCTATGTCTGCAATGTCGATGAAGCCTCGGCGGCCACCGGCAATGCGCAGTCGGCGCGTGTCGCCGAGATGGCCAAGCGCCAGCGCGCGGGCTCCATCGCGATCTCAGCGCGTATCGAAGAGGAGCTGGCGCAATTGGCGCCCGCCGACCGCGCCGAATATCTCGCGAGCCTCGGTTTGAGCGAACCGGGCCTCGACCGTCTGATCCGCACCGGTTACGAGCTTCTCGGCCTCATCACCTTCTTCACCGTGGGGCCGAAAGAAACACGCGCCTGGACGGTGAAGCGCGGCGCACGCGCGCCGCAAGGCGCCGGCGTCATCCACACCGATTTCGAAGAAGGCTTCATCCGCGCCGAGACCATCGCCTATGAGGATTATGTGAAGTTCAACGGCGAAGCGGGGGCGCGCGACGGCGGAAAATTCCGGCTGGAAGGCAAGGAATATGTGGTGCAGGACGGCGACGTCCTGCATTTTCGGTTCAATGTGTGATGGCTGATCTTCTTCACTTCGAGGATTTTGCCGAAGGCCAGGTCTACGACCTCGGCACGCACAGGATCGAAGCCGAAGAGATCATCGCCTATGCGCGCGAATTCGATCCGCAGCCGCAGCATCTCGATGCCGAAGCGGCGAAAAGCTCGCTGCTCGGCGGGCTGGCGGCGAGCGGCTGGCAGCTCTGCGCGCTCGCCATGCGGATGATCGTCGATGGGCTGCTGCATCGCGCGGACAGCCAGGGCTCGCCGGGCGTCGACGAAGTGCAGTGGCGCCGGCCCGTGCTGGCGGGCGACGCGCTGCATTTGACCGGAAAGGTGCTGGGCGTGCGGGCCTCCTCGAAATCAGACCGCGGCTTCGTCAAATTCCGCTTCGAGATGCACCGCGCGGGCCAGATGGTGATGATGTTCGAAAGCGCGATAATCATCGGCCGGCGGAGCAGCTGAGATGTGGTTCGAGGACATTCCGCTCCATGTGAAGACGGTGCTGGGCTCCTACACATTCACCGAGGAGAACATCCTCGCCTTCGCGCGGATCTACGATCCGCAGCCTTTCCACATCGACAAAGAGGCCGCCGCGCATTCGCCCTATGGCGGCATCATCGCCAGCGGCTGGCACACTGCGGCCGTATGGATGAAGCTGACGATCGCGCACCGCCGTGCGGCAGTCGAAGCGGGCGCAGCAGCGACGCAGGACAATTACGTCTCGCCCGGCGTGCGCGATTTGCGCTGGCACCGTCCGGTGCGGCCCGGCACGACGCTGATCTATACCAACGAAACCAGCGCGAAGCTCGATTGGCCGTCGCGTCCGACATTCGGATTGCTGGAAGGCACCAACGAAGCGCGCGATGCGGAGGGGGCGCTCTATTACAGCTTCGTCAATCGCGTGCTGATCGCAAGAAGACCGAAGTAAGGATTCACCCCTCACCCGGCGCGCGAGTGGCGCACGAATGTGCGCCGCGCACCGCCCTCTCCCTCAAGGGGAGAGGGGAATTACTTCACTCGAACTGGATGTCCATCTTGTCGTCGCGCCGGCGCTTCGGCCCTTCATAATCCATTTTCTTGCCGCGGCGGTCGGGGCCGGCAAAACCCGGGGCTCTTACAAATCGCCGCGGACGCTCGATGACTTCGACGAGACGCACATAGAGGTCGCGCGCGGTCACCGGCTTGCACAGGGTTTCGCTCACGCCCGCATCGCGCGCCATCTCGACGTAGCGCCGTTCGGTGTGGCCCGTGACCATGATGATCGGGACCCAGGCGAGGGGCGAATTGAGCTTGCGGATGCTCTTGGCGAAGGCGACGCCATCGACCGGCTTCATCGAATAATCGGTGACCACGAAGTCCGGGTTGACCTCGGCCATCTTCTTTATGCCTTCGTTGCCGTCATTCGCCTCTTCGATGCGCGTGACGCCAAACGCCTCCAGCATGGTGCGCAGCAGCGCACGCATGTTCTTGTTGTCGTCGATGATGACGACCCTCACACTGGAGAAAGACCTGCCCATGGGCCGCTCCCGGTCGCTCGCATCTTCCCGGGAATTTGCAAATGCGCGGTTAATTTGGCCCCCGCGGAGCACCCAAATTAACGCAAGGAGGCCTCGATATTGCCGCCGTCGACGGTGATGATCGCGGCCGTCGTTTTGCGGGCAAGGCTAAGGAAAACAAAGGCATCCGCGACGTCTTCGGCGGTGACCTCGCGCTTCAGGAGGTTGCCGCTCATATAGTCGGTTTCGGAAATTCCGCGCGCCGCCGACCGCGCCTTAACCATTTCGCCGGTCAGGAGCCCGGTGCGGATGCGGTCGGCATTGACCGCATTGGCACGGATGCCGTCCTTGCCGTAATCGAGCGCATATTGCTTGGTGAGGAACAGGGCTGCCGCTTTGGGCAGGCCATAGGGACCGAAATCTTTGCCCGGATTCACCGCCTGCTTGGAGGTGTTGAAGAGCAAGCATCCGCCGGTGCCTTGCGCCAGCATGATGCGCACCGCGTTCTGCGCCACGGTCTGATGGGCGAAGAAATTGAGCTCGAAGGATTGGCGCAAAATCGCGTCGTCGACCTCGCCAATGCGGCCCTGCCAGGCGGCGCCCGCATTGGAGACGACGATATCGACGCCGCCGAAACGTTCCGCCACCGCATCGAAGGCACGTTTAACATCGTCGGGCTTGGTGACGTCGCAAGCCAAGCCCAGCGCGCGGCCGCCGATCTCCTTGGCGATTCGCGCGGCCGCATCGCCGTCGCGGTCGAGCACGGCGATCTCGGCGCCTTCGCGCGCGAAGGCTTTGGCGGTGGCAGCCCCTATGCCGGAGCCACCGCCGGTGACAAGCGCCACCTGGCGGGCGAGTTTCTTCTCCGCGCCCTTGCCGAGCTTGGCCTGTTCCAGCGACCAATACTCGACGTCGAACTGATCGGCTTCGGAGATCGGTTGGTAGCGGCTCATGCTTTCGGCGGCAATGATGACATCGACGGTGTTCTCGGCGATGTCGGCGGCGATGGACGCATCCTTCGCCGAGGCGCCGAGGCCGAAGAGACCGATTCCCGGCACCAGCACGACGCGGGGAAGCGGATCGAGCTCTTTCTTGACATTGTTCAGCCGCGCATTGTTGCGGGCGAAATAGGAATGATAGTCGGCGACAAAGCGCGCCACCGCTTCACGCACGGCGGTCTTCCATTGGCCAAGCTTGCCGGCTTCCGGCGCGGGCACCACCAGCGGCCAGTTCTTGGTGCGGATCGTATGGTCGGGCGTCGCTACGCCTTGCTGCGAATAGCGCGCGGCCTCGGCGCCGTTCACGTAAGAGAGTATTTTTTCATTGCCGCGGAAACAGAGGATCTGGCGCTTGGCGTTGCCTTCGCTCGCATCGTTGGAGAGCGCGACGGCGCCGCGCAAGATCGGTGCGATGTCGGCGACCGAGGCAAGCGCGGAGGGCAGTTTTCCTTGCGCGATCCTCTTGGTGCCTTGCGCCAAGCGGTTTTCCGCCAGGGTCACCATCTCGATCATCAACTCGTAGGCGGTGCGGGCATCTTCGGCGAAGGTGAAGATGCCGTGGCGCAGCAGGATCAGCCCCTCGACCTTCGGATTGGCGGCGTAGATTTCGGCGACGCTTTTGGCGAGCGCGAAACCCGGAATCGTATAGGGCACATAGGCCATGCGGGCGCCGAAGGTCTCGCGCGCCAGTTTTTCGCCGTCGGGCTGGTCGGTAAGCGCCAGAACCGCGGTCGAATGGGTGTGATCGACGAATTTGTGCGGCAGGAAGGCGTGCAGCAGCGTCTCGACCGAAGGATTGGGCGCGGCGGAATCCAACAGATGGATGCGCTGGTAATTGACCATGTCCTCGTCGGACAGGGTGGGC
>SHWE01000067.1 GCA_009693985.1 Alphaproteobacteria bacterium
CTCTTTACGCCAGCGGTAATAGCTCTGCTCAGAGAGCCCAGCTTCCCGGCAGGCGATTGGGGTCGATTTGCCATGACCCATCGCGACTTCGATCTGGCGAAGCAACGTCACAATTTGCTCCGCGCTAAACCTCTTCTTCGGCATGACCAGGCTCCTTTCCAAGACGGTTTCTAACAAACCGCTTGGTCCCAAAAAGCCCGGTCAGGTCACTGCACGGCGCGGTGAAGGCGGCGGGTTTCGCAGCCCTGTTCGATGCGATCATCTCGGTGGAAGAAGCCGGCGTGTTCAAGACGCATCCCAAGACCTACAAGCTCGCCGTGAACCATCTCGAACGCGACGCCGGCGCCATCGTCTTTGTCTCGGCCAATGGCTGGGACGCCTATGCCGCATCGGCCTTCGGGATGCGCGTCGTCTGGTGCAATCGCTCCGGCCAGCGCCCCGAACGCTTGCCCGGCAATCCCGACCGCGTGGTGCAATCGCTGGACGCGCTGCCCGCGCTTCTCGGCATCTAGGCAAAGACCAACAACGCGCCGCCATAGAGCGTGAGGCCGACGAGAAGCGCCATCACGCAATAGCCCATGATGTCCTTGATCCCGAGCCCGGCGATGGCGAGGACGGGAAGCGCCCAGAAGGGCTGGATCATATTGGCGGTCTGCTCGCCCATCGCGGTCGCCATGGCGACGAGCGCGGGGCTCACGCCAAGATCGATCGCCGCTGGAATCATGAACGGTCCCTGCACCGCCCAATGGCCGCCGCCCGAAGGGATGAACAGGCTGATGATGTTGGACGACACGAAGGTCCAGAACGGCAGCGTCGCGTCGGTCGAGAAGGCGACGAAGGCTTTGGAGATCACATCGGCGAGGCCGGTGCCCGTCATGATTCCCATGATCCCGCCATAGAGCGGGAATTGCAGCAGGATCGGCCCGACATTGCGCGCGCCCGCGTTGAAGGCGCGCACATAGCGGATCGGGCGCACATGGGAGATGAGCCCGAGCATCAGCGCAATGAAGATCATGCCGTTGATGTCGAGCGAGAACCCCACCGTAGCGATGCGGTTCACCTGATAGGCGAGACCCATCGCGACCAGCGCATAGGTGACGATCCAGGCGTTCTCCAGCCGCGTCGCGAAGGTTTTCTCGGTGGGTTCGATTATGGGCGGCGCATCGGTGCGCGCGAGCAGCGCCGGATCGACGCGCTTCATTTCGCTTTCGCGTGGCTGGATCGCGACCAGCACGATGGGCAGCACGATGAAGACGAGGATCGTGGGCACGAGATTGTAGGCGGTGAAAATGGTCTCGTTCAAAGGCGCGATACGCCCCGTCACCTTCTCGATGATGTTGAGCGCGGATCCCGGCGTCGCCGAGGCGAGCGCGATCGAGCTCGACAAGCCCGAGGCCCACACCATGTTGCCCATATAGGCGATGGCGACCAGGAAAGCGAAATCGACATCTTTGAGCCGCCGCGCCATCTCGCGCGCCACCAACGCGCCGACGACGAGGCCGAAACCCCAATTCAGGAAATTGGCGCCGCCGGCGACGAGGAACAGGACCACCGCCGCGCCGCTTTGCGTCGAGGGGATGGCGGCGAGCGATTGCAGCGCGCGCTTGACCGGAGCGGCTTCGGCCAGCGCGACGCCGGTGGCGAGGATCAGGGCCATCTGCATGGCGAAAGCTAGAATGGCGAAGACGCCGTCATACCAGGCGTTGACGACGCGAACGGGATCGGCCGGCGTGAAGAGAAGCGCCGCGCCGACTGTGATGAAGGTCAGGATCAGCGCGTAAAGATAGGGATCGGGGATATAGCGCTCGGCATAGCGCACGAAGATTCTGGTGAGGCCGCGCAGCACCTCAGTACCGCGTTGTCATTCCCGGCCGAGCGGCGCTAGCCGCGAGGGGAAGGGAATCCATTTCGCCGAGTGGATCCCCTTCCCTCGCCGCGGCTACCGCCACGGCTCGCCGGGGATGACAATAATGCATTATGGAACCCGATACTTTGCCTGCGTCGCCTCGAAGAAGCCTTCGCTACGCAATTCCTCGAGCAGGCTGAAATCGATGTAATCGGCGATGGATGTGCTTTTCAGGCGCAGCCCTTGCGCGGCCAGCTCGCGGATCATGCTTCCGGCGCCCTGGCGCGACGGCGTCGCATCGCGCGGCACGCGGAGTTTGAAATCGTCATAGGTGTCTTGAAGAATCGCAGGGGTTAGATTCTTGAACTCGCGCGCCAGAGTCGCCTTGGCACGCGCCTCGTCGGATAGCGCCAGATGAATGCCCTCGACATAGGCTTTCAGAAAATTCTTCACCGCGGCGCGGTTCGAGGCGATGTAATTGGTGCTGAACACCATGCCGGTGAAAATCCACGGCACATCATTGGCAAGATCGACGAGCTTGGGCAGCCCATCGCGTGTCGCCATGAAATTGACCGGCGCGTTCAACGCGGAGGCCGCGATGGTTCCCGCTTTCAAAAGCTCCAGTCGTTTCTCGGTGCCGCCGGTTTCCACCATCGTCACATCGGTTCGCGCGAGCCCGAGCCGGCGCAAGGTGAAGGTCGCGGCGGTATCGCTTTCCGAGCCGAAGCTGCTGACACCGACCGGCTTGCCTTTCAATTGCGCCGCGCTGATTCCTTTCGCGGCGAAGAAGCCGAGGCTCAGCGTGTTGGCGCCCGACGCCACCAGACGGTAATCGCCGCCCTTGGAATTGGCATCCAGCACGGAAGACAGCCCGACCGTCATCTCGTTGAGCCGTCCGGCGCCGACTTCCGCGAGGCCCCGGCTGCCGCCATCGGTGACGACGATCTCCGCCTCCAGCCCATGCGCCCGGAAGAGACCTGTGTCACGCGCCATCCAGATCGGCAGCATGTTGACGGTGGGCGCGGTGATGCCGATGCGGAACGGCACCGCAGCGGGCGCTGCCGCGAGCTGACCGGCAGTTGCGAGCATCGCGAATGAAGCGGCGGCCAGAATGCGAAACATGGCGGTCCTCCCCACGACCTGAATAGCGCATTTGGCGCGCCCGTGTCACTCAGGAGTGACTCTCAAGGGGTTCAAAACCGCCCCGCTTCCCTTAGACTGGCGCAAAGCCGTCGAGCGAACCATTGGAGGAATCGATGTCATTCCGGTTGAAGATTGTGGCCGCCTGCGGCGCGTTGGCGTTGGGCTCGTCGGCCTATGCGGCCACCGGCACCATCATGTGGCACGATCTCTCGCTCGACCTCGCCAAGATGGCGGCCGAAGCGACACTGGCGGAATGTCAGGCCAATGGCTTCCACACCGCCGCCGTGGTGGTGGACCGTGCTGGCGTCGTGCTGGTCACGCTGCGCGATGAACGCGCCACGCCGCAGATGATGGAGATGGCGCGGCGCAAGGCCTATACGGCGAAGATGTTCCGCCGCACCACCAAGGATTGGGCGGAGCGCACGCGCGACGGCCAGGACATCGCGCCGCAACGCGATCTCGAAGACGTGCTGGCGCTGGCTGGCGGCGTGCCGATCCAGATGGGCGATGAGACCATCGGCGCGGTGGGAAGCTCGGGCTCCAGCCTCGTGCAGGACGATGCCTGCGCGCACAAAGGCGTCGCCGCGATCGCGAATTTCCTGAAGTAGAATCCCTCTCCCCTCAGGGGAGAGGGTTATCTCTACGCAATGCGCGGGGCGAGGCGGTCGCGCGTGACCGATTTGATGTCCTTGCAGCCGGTCAATTGCATGACGATGTAGAGATCGTCGCGCAGATATTCGAGCACGCTTTGCGCGCCGAGCGGCCCGCCGAGCGCCAGCCCATAAAGGATCGGCCGTCCGCAGGCGACGACATCGGCGCCGAGCGCCAGCGCGCGGAACACATCCTGGCCGCGGCGAATGCCGGAATCGAAGATGATCGGCGCACGCCCCCGCACCGCATCGGCGATGCGCGGCAATTGGTTGATCGCGGGCGCAACGCCGTCGAGCGCGCGGCCGCCATGGTTCGAGACATAGACGGCATCGAGGCCGCGTTCGACCGCCTGGATCGCGGTCGCGGGCGACATGATGCCCTTGGGGATCACCTTCAATCCCGTCTGCTCCTTGATCCACACCATGTCGTCGAAATTCAAATCCACTTTGCGCCGGCCCATCATGTTGGCGGCCTTGACGGTATCGGGCTCGTTCAGCGGCGCATTGCCCTTGCCGAGCGAAACCGGAATGCGGAAATCGTTGCGGATATTGTTGTCGCGCGGATAGGCCAGCGTCGAATCGATGGTCGGCACGATGGCGGTGTAGCCGGCCTCCTTGGCGCGCATGATGACTTCGCGCGCATAGCCGCGGTCGGCGGGGAAATAAAGCTGCATCCACATATTGCCGGGATTGGCCTTGGCCACTTCCTCGAGCGGGACGTTGGACTGCATCGACAGCATCATCACGGTGCCGACGGCTTTGGCCGCCGTCGCGGTGCCGATTTCCTTCGACACATGGGCAAGGCCGTGGCTGCCCATCGGCGGCACGATGATCGGGAAGGGAAGCTTGTGACCGAGGATCGTGGTCGAAAGATCGGGCTTGCCGACGCCGGAAAGGAAATGCGGCTCGAGATGGATGGACTCCATCGCGCGCAAATTTTCGCGTTTAGTATATTCGGAGCCGGAGCCGCCGAAGATGTAGCCATAGCCGCCCTTGGGCAGAATTTTCTCGGCTTCGATTTCGAGCTCGGCGGTGTTGATGATGCGCAAGCGCTTCACCTCGGTGCCGCCCTGATACTGGATGCGTTCATCGCCGGGGCGCGCATTGCCGCCGCGCTCCGTGCCGGGGCCGACGGGCGCTGCTGCGGTTTGCGCCAATGCGGGTGCCACAGAAGCTGCCGCCGCTGCCGCTACAGCTCCGGTGAGAAGAAAATCGCGCCGTTGCACGTCCATGATGCCCTCCATTAGCTGGAGCCAATCTAACCCAAGTTCCGGGATTTTGCGCGGGGCTTAAACGGGCGCGAATCGCATATCCAGGCGCTCCAGAAGCTCCTGCTCCTCGAAGCCCAGCGCCTTCAGGCGGCCCGCCCGCGCCAGCATCGCAAGGCCGGCGATGGCGGCCGCGGCCAGCACGATGTCCGCCTGCCCTTCGCGGTCCTTGACGGGGCTGCGCCCCGTGGCTTCGGCCAGCGCCGTCAGGGTCGCGATCAATTTGCCGTTGAAGAGCCGCTCGGCCTCGGGCGGCGCATCGCCGGATTCCAGCGTGCCCACCGCCGCCGCCAGCGCGCCGTTGCCGCGCACGAGATCGAGCGCGGCGCGCGCGACCTGTGCGAATTTGCGCGTGCCGTTGCCCGCTTCGCGCAACGCCCGCGCGATTTGCCCGAGGTCGTCGGCGGCGAGCGCCAGCACAAGCTCGGCGCGGTTGCGGAAATATTCGTAAACCGAAGCCGGCGCATAGCCCGCTTCCGCCGCCACCGCGCGTAAAGAAAGCTCGCCCGCGCCCTCGCGCGCGGCGACGATGCGCGCGGCGTCGAGAATGGCGCTGCGGTTGGACGCGCGCCTCTTGTGCTTGCGTTCGCTGCGGCGGGTAAGCGTTTCGCTCATCGGCCCATGATAAATGATTCGCTAGCGGGGATGCGCCGCCCGATAGGCCGACACGGCCGCATTGTAGAGACCGCCGACGCGTTCCTTTTCTTTCTGGTTCTCGTCGCCCAGCCGGTCGTGCTCGGTCTTGATCCGCGGGTCCATCGCCTTTTTCGCCTGCGAGGCCGCCACCTGTTCCGCGCCCATCCAATCGTTCAGGCATTGCTGATATTGGTCGGAGGCTTCGATGAACACCTTGACGTCGTTGTTCGCCGTGACCAGCTGGCGGGGTTCCGCTGTCCGCCCGTCGGGAACGGTGGGAGCTGGGGGCGTCTTGCATGTGTGTTCCGCGGCGAAGGCCGGCGCCGCCAGCAGAACCACGGGAAACAGAAGCGCGAGATAGTTGGAGCGGCGATTTTCGTATCCGGAACGCATCGCGTGACCTCTCTTGGCCCGAATCATTCTAACCGTGCGGACGGCCGGAAATAAACAACCCGCGGGCAGCGCTCGCGGGTTGTTCAACGCAAGTCGGAAAAAAGCTTAGCGCGGTGCGGGCGGATGCGCCGTCCGATAGGCCGCCGCGGTAGCGGTGTAGGCCTCTCCGAGCTTCACTTTCGATTCCTGATTGGCGGCGATCCGAGCCTCGCGCTCGGCATTGGCTTCCGGACCGACGACTTTCTTGTCCTTCTTGGACTGTTCGATCATCTTGTTGAATTCGACGTTCAGGCATTCCTGATAGGTGTCCGACGCCGTCACATAGGTTTTCACGGAGGCGGCGGCCGCGATGACTTGGTCGCGCGACGCGGTGGCCCCATCGGGCATCGCCGGAACCATCGGCAGAGCACAGGTGTTCTCCGCAGCGAAGGTGGCGGCCGCCAGCATCACGAATGCGACGGTCGACAGGCAAATTCCACGGATCATTGAAAGCTCCCTTTAGCGTTCCCAAGCCCCTAATAGCGGCGATAAAAGCACAAAAGTTGCCTTGCTAAAAGCCGGTATTTCTAAGGGAAACCGTGGCGTTCAGGGTCTCATCAGCGCAATGGCGAGGCCCGGAACCGGCTGTTTCGCCTCGTCCCTAGGCGAGCATTCGACGACGCCCATGACCTCGAATCCGGCGCGCGAGCCTTCCGCGCACAAATAGGATTCGCTGTGGCGATAACGGCGCTTCGGACCAAGTTCGAAGCCCTCGCCGTCCTTCTTCTCCACGGTGAAGAGAAAGAACCCGCATGGGCGAAGGCACACGGCCGTCGCGGCGAAGGCGTGCCGCAAATCGCCGAGATAGACGAGCGTGTCGGCGGCGAGCGCGAGATCGTACGAATCTCGCGCGGCCGGCAACGCGGTTTCGAGATCGCCGACAATGAGGGTGTCGTAAATCCCGCGTCCGCGCGCCACCTCGATCATGCGGGGGGAAAGATCGATGCCGTCCAACCGCCCCGCCACATCCTTGAAGCGCGCACCGCAGAGCCCGGTGCCGCAGCCCAAATCGACGATGTCGCACGGCGGCGAGGACGCGGCGCCGACGAGATCGCAAAGCTCGCGCAGGATCGCGGGCGCGCGATAGCCAAGCTCCCCCATCATCCGCACATCGTAATCATGCGAGAATTGATCGAAGAGATGGCGCACATAGGCGGAAGGCGCGCGGTCCATGGCCAGCATGGCTTTGGCCGCTTCGCAAGCTAACGCGATGTCGGCATCCGTTTCCGCCAGCGGGTTGAGAAGCTCCAGCGCTCGCGCCGCTTCGCCCAATTCGAGCCAGGCGCGTCCGAGCGCGACCAGCGCGCGGGCAGAATCGGGGGCGAGCTTCACGGCGCGGGAGAACTCGGCGATGGCCGAAGGCAAATAACCTTGGGCAAAGAGCGCTTCGCCGAGCGCCAGCGCCGCTTCGGCAAGGCCGGGCGCCAGCGAAACAGCCTCGCGCAAGGTTTCGAGCGCGGCTACAGGATCGCCCGCCGCCAATTGCGCGCGGCCGAGGGTCAGGCGCATCAGCGGCCCGCCGCGCGCTTGCGCCAAACGCGCGGCCAACAGCGCCACGGCCTCACCCGCTTTGCCAGCGGTCACAAGCGCTTGCGCCTGAGCAATGGGATCGTCCGCGCCCAACATCTTCCTATCTTGTCATTCCCGGCCGAGCGATGACTATCGCGAGGGGAAGGGAATCCAATTCGAGAAATGGATGCCCTTCCCTCGCCGTGCTTCGCGCGGCTCGCCGAGCATGACAGTTCAGATACAAGTTAAGTCAAGGAGCGTTACGTCGTCGAGCGGTTTACCGCGACCGCGGGGCCCGACGCCCAGGAATCGGACAGCGGCACGCCGTGCTTTTCGATCTCCAGCAGCGCATGCGCATAGCCTTGATTGATGGCCTGTTCATAGGACTTCCAATCGCGCATGCCGACACCCGCCAGCGGCGGTTCGAAGAGGAAATCGGCGAGCTCGCGCACGGTGCGGCGTTGCAGATTGCTGCCGACCGTGCCCGCCCGCATCAGGATCGAGACGATCGAAGGCGAGCCCCGCATGCGCTGCTTGATGAGCTGCCATACCGAACGCTCGCCATAGCGGTCGTCGTCGGCGCGAAGGTCGATCTCGCCCGAGACGTCCACCGCGATGATGGGCCCGCGCGCTTCCGCCGCCATGACGTCGACCGGAAGATTGTTCATCACGCCGCCATCGACCAGAAGATGGCCGCCTTCCTCGGTGACCGGCGGCAGGATTCCGGGCAGCGCCACGCTGGCGCGCAAGGCCCGCCACAGCGGCCCGCTGCGATGGATGTAATCGCGCCCCGTCGTGAGGTCGGCAGAGACGCAGAAATAGGGCTTGGGCAGATCCTCGATGCGCATGTCGCCGAAATGTTTTCGCAACAGCGCGCTCACCTTGGCGCCGCGGAACAGCGCGATCAGCGGCAGCGTCGGGTCGGACAGCGGATTGCCGGTGACGAAGGCGTCGCGCACGCGCTCGGTCAGTTCGGGGATGTCCCATTCCATCGCGACGCCGGCGGCGATGACGCCGCCCATGCTGGTGCCGCCGACATAATCGAAGGGAACGCCCGCTTCCTTCAGCGCCTTCAACACGCCGATATGAGCGAAGCCGCGCGCGCCACCGCCCGCGAGCACGATATTCACCGCGCAGCCGGCGACGAAACGGGCCAGCCGCTTGATGTCGCTGGGCGAGCTTGTGCGCACATGATGATGGGTGCCGTAGAGATCGCTGCGCAGCTCGATATGACGTGGTACACCGCGCCACGAGCCTTCGGGATGCACCAGCAGCAGCTCCGGCGCCGCCATCGTCTCGCGCTTGAAATAACGGCGGCCATAGGGATGGAGCGGCAAATCCTCGTCCGCATGCGCGATCAAAAGAACGCTGTCGGCTTGGCGCAGGCAAAAATGCGTCCACGGACTGTCGGGCAGATCGCCCTGATAGAAGACGACATCGTGCTCGGCTTCGAAGCGGTTGAACCAGTCGGTGGCCTCGTCATGCGCCGAAACATCGAGCACCGCCGCTTTGGCGCCCATCTTCGCCAGCGTGGCGGCGATGTCGCGCACCACCTGCACATTGTGCAGCCCCTCTTGCAACGGGATGACGGCGAAGGTCTTGGGCCGCGATTTCTGGCGGTTGCCGCGCGTGGTCGCCCTGAGGCGCCGCACCACGAGCTTCAACAGATTGAACATCACGCGCGGATAGCGCGTCAGCAGCGTGTCGAAGGCCTTGGGGCCGATGCGCAGCAATTCGGTGTCGCGCAATGCCACCAACGTCGCCGAATGGGATTCGCCGGTGAGGAGCGACATCTCGCCGACCGTCTCCCCGGCCGGAATGGTGGCGACAAGACGGCGCGGCGCGTCTTCCTCATCGACGAAGACGCCGAGCGAACCCGTCACCACCAGAAAGACGGCGTGATCGTTCTCGCCCTGACGCAACAGTTGGGTGCCGCCGGGAAGGCCGAACCAATCCGTTTCGGAGAGGATCCGCTGAACCGCGTTGTCGCCGATGCCTTCCAGTATCGGAAAGCTGTTCAGGCGCGCGCGTAGGCTTTCCGGGAAAATGGAATCGGTTTCAGGCCGGAAGCGCGCCAGGAGTGCCATGTCGATCGGTGGAGTTGCTATGTTCATTTTACCAAGCCGTCCACCCCCCGTCCGCTGGAAGCACCGCGCCGGTGACGAAACTGGAGGCGGGCGAGGCCAGGAACAGCAGGGGTCCTGAGATTTCCGATGGGCGCCCGGTTCGTCAGAGCATGGTTCGCGAGGCAAGTCTTTGGGCGAAAGCCGGGTTCTCCGCCGCAACTTGCGGGCGGGGGGAACGGGCCAGGCGCGATCGCATTGACCCGGACGCCGTCGGGACCGAGTTCCGCCGCGAGGTGCCGTGTGAGCTGGATCAGCCCGGCTTTGGCCGCGCCGTAATGGGGCGGGCTGACCTGGCCCGGCGCATCGTAGATTCGGGGGTCGGGAGAGACCGAGGCATACATGGTCGCGATGTTGACGATACTGGCATCGCCGGCCGCGCGCGCGGCTGCGACCAACGCAGCCCGCGCGGCGCGCACCGCTTCGAAGGCGGCGGTGACGGCGCTCGCATAGGTGGATTCGAAATCGGCGGAGGTTACTTCGGCGAAGCTCTTGACCGTCATGGTGACGGCGTTGTTGACGAGCACGTCGATGCGCGGGCGTTGCGCAAAGAAAGCGCGCAGCTTCGGAAAATCCATCATGTCGAAGGCGGCGTATTCCGACGAAATCCCTGCGCCCGCGAGTTCGCCCGAGAAGGCCTTGAGTTTATCCGCGTTGCGGCCGTTGAGGATCAGATGGGCGCCGGCACGGCCCAAACCGAGCGCCATCGCGCGCCCCAGATGCCCCGCCGCGCCCGAGAGAAACGCGACGCGGCCATCGAGGCGAAAAAGATCGGTGCTCATCGTCTCGGCCATTGGGCGGGATAGAGCAGCTGCAGGGG
>SHWE01000068.1 GCA_009693985.1 Alphaproteobacteria bacterium
CGGCGACATGGGAGATTTCACCTGGAACGGAACGTTGTTCTGGAACCGCCTCGAGGATGCGATCACCAATGTCACCATCGGGACCGGGCCGCTCGCCACCGAGGCCGGTTTCGCGCCCGCCGGCGGACTGGTGATCCGGCGCCAGAACGCGGGCTATATCGACGCCATCGGCGTGGAAGGCGAGGCACGCTATCGCATGAACGAGATGTTCGCGCTGAATGGGGCTTTCTCCTATTCGAGCGCGGACGTGCATGGCGGCACCGTCGCGCCACAGCTCAACGGAAAGCAGCCGGTCCAGCAGCCGCGTTTGACGCTGGTCGGAGGTCTCGATGTCATGCCGATGAACCGGCTGACGCTGTCGGGCTTGATCCGCTATGAGAGCGAACGCTTCGCCGACGATCTGAACACGCTTTCGTTGGGCACCGCGGTGACGGTCGACGCGCGCGCGACGATACGGGTCTCGGACAATGTCTCCGCCTATATCGCGGTCGACAATCTCACCGATGAGAGCATCGCCACCACCAAGGGCGCGGACGGCGTCGTCGTCTATGACGCGCCGCGCATCTTCCGCGTCGGCCTCTCTTTCGTGCAATAGGGGTTTCGCGAATGGACTTGAATTTGAAAGGCCGGCGCGCCGTGGTCAGCGGCTCGACCGGCGGCATCGGCTATGCGACCGCGCGCGAGCTTAGCGCCATGGGCGCCGTCGTCGCGATCAACGGACGCACGCAAGCGCGCGTCGATGCGGCGATAAAGACATTGAAGGCCGAGACCGGCGGGGAGTTTCTTTCGGCGCCGGGCGATCTTTCCAACGCAAAGGGCGCGGCCGATGTGATCCGTGCCGTTCCCGATTGCGACATCCTCGTCAACAATGCGGCAATCTTCGAGCCGAAACCCTTCTTCGACATCCCCGACGAAGATTGGCTGCGTTTCTTCGAGACCAATGTGCTGTCGGGCATCCGGCTCGCGCGCCATTACACGCCGAAGATGGTGGCGCGCGGCTGGGGCCGCGTCGTCTTCATCTCATCGGAATCGGCGCTGCATATTCCCGCCGAGATGATCCATTACGGCATGACCAAGACGGCGCAGATCGCGGTCGCCCGGGGTCTCGCCGAAACCGTCGCCGGCACGGGCGTCACGGTCAATTCCGTGCTGCCGGGGCCAACTCTGTCGGAAGGCGTCGGCGATTTCATGAAGAAGATGGCCAAGGGCGTCGCCAATCCCGATCTCGAGCAGATGGGAAAGGATTTCATCGCCGCGCACCGCTCGACCTCGCTGATCAAGCGGCTCGCTACGACCGAGGAAGTCGCCAACATGATCGCCTATGTGTGCAGCCCGGCGGCGAGCGCGACCACGGGCGCGGCCTTGCGTTGCGACGGCGGCGTGGTGCGCGCGATTCCGTAACGTTCGCTTCTAGGCGAGGCGAGGCCGTGCTGCGTTTGCGGTGTTGAGATACCACTCGACGACCAGCAGATTCGGAACCCAGCACAGCCAGGCGATGATCGGATAGGCGACGGCAAAATCGACGCCTCCGGCAAGAGAGGCCGGAACGTAAATGCGCAACGTCACGGCGGCGAAGGTGAGCGCGAAATTTCGGACCATCCATTTGCGGTGCTGTTCGATGGCGCCATTGCGGGCCGCGCGACACGCGCGCAAGCCCGTAAAGAGCCAGCACATGGCCAGTGAGGCGAAGCCCAATAGCGCGGCAAGCCCGCCGAACGCAAATTGCGAAATATAAAGACCCGCCATCCCGCCCACGAGCACGCCGATCCCGAGATACAGCCGGCCCAGCCAGCGGTGTAGGCGTAGATTTCTGCGGCGCAGGCGCGTGGAAAACTGAAACGGTCCGAGCGCCAACGCCACAATGGCGGCCATGATATGCGTGTAGATGAAGGCGGAATGCGCGACGAAGTCCGCCTTCATGTCCGGGTGCACCGCCGCGCCCATCGGCAACAGGCTGTAGACGACAGCGGAATAGCCGACGACGCCGAAGGCCAGAAAATAAAGCAATATCTTGCCGGCCAGGCGCATGTTCGATACCGGATCTGTTACGGGCGCGTGCCTTTAAGGCCTTGATACATCCGGCGGACCACGACCGGCCTTTGCTCGTAATATCCGACCATGTCGCGATATTGCGGCAGCAGAACCGCCGCCACCGCCTGATCTTCCGTTGCCCCGCGCGCGACCTCTCGCTGAACGGCATCGCGGTAATCCACCAGGACCTGGCGGGCCTTAACCAGCGCCTCGCGCGACATGCGCGGATTGGAGGCGATGGACGACGGCCCCTGGCCGGGCACGAAGATGTCGGCGTCGAGCTTCAACGCGTTATCGATCGTCCCGATCCAGTCGGCATATCCGTCCGCCATGAACGGAAATCTTTTGTCGAAAAACAGTTCGCTCAGATAGACGATGCGGTCCTGCGGCACGAAGACGATGGCATTGCCGCGCGTGTGTCCGCGGCCGATATAGAGAACCTGAATCCCCTTGCCGCCGAGCGTGATCGTCATGCGATCGCGGAAGGTCAGGTGCGGAAGGATCGCGGCTTGCTGCGCCGTCGGCATGTTGTTCATCTTCATCTCGGCGAGAAGATCGGTCTTGTAATTTTCGTGGCCGATCCGGATGGCGTCCTGATAGGCGACGTTGCCATATGCATAATTGCCGTGGTGCGTTCCAGAAATCAGATAGCGGACGGGCTGGCGGATCGTCTCGGCAATCAGCTGGCGCTCATGGCGCGCCATCGCTTCATTGCTCAGGGAGTCGAGAACCACCACGCCTTCGCTCGTCGCGATGATCCCGCTGATGCGCGCGCCGGTGCTGTACACGTAATGGCCGGGGATGATCTGTTCGAGCTTGCCGTCCGCGGGAGGACCGGAAGACGCCGCCTGCGCGGCAATGGCCTCCGTCACGAACAAAGAGAGGCTCAAGGGCAGCGAAAATGCCAAAGCCAATACCGATTTCGACAACACGATGTCCTCCTGTCGCGAAGTGAGGTTGCCATGCGGCCGGCCGATCCAGCCTCTTCGCGGGATATTAGAGCCACAATTGGGATTTTGTCCGGTTCTCCAAGCCATTTTCGCAGCCCTCACGAAGGCGTGCAATCATGCCTTCACGAGATCGAGCGTGGCTTGAGCGGTTTCCCTGGGTGCTTCCTGCGGCACGTCATGGCCGATAACCGGAATGACACGCCGCTCGTAACGACCGGTGAAGAAGCGCGCCTGCGTCTCCGACGCCGACGCCGCGTTCACGCCGTCGCCAGCGCCGTGCAACACTATCGACGGCACCCAGATCTTCGGCTGCTTTGAAAGCTCGCGTTCGATAGAATCCAGTGCCGGGTCGCCCCCGACATAACCGAAGCGATGGCGATAGGAATGGATCACCACATCGACGAAATCGGGGTTGTTGAACGATGAAGCGGTGCGGTCGTAGATGGCGTCGTCGAATTTCCAGTTCGGCGACCACAATTGCCATAGCAGCTTGCAGAGATCGTGACGGTTCGCCGCGAGGCCCGCGCGCCCACGCTCGGTGTGGAAATAATATTGATACCAGATGCGGCGCTCCTGCTCAGGCGAAACGGGCTTTAGAGAGGCCGCGATGTCCTGGATCGTATAACCAGTGCATGAAATGAGCCCGTTGACACGTTCCGGCCACAGCGCGGAAACGACGCAGGCCGCGCGCCCTCCCCAATCGAAGCCGACAAGCACGGCCTTCGGGATGCGAAGCGCATCCATGAGATCGAGCAGATCGCGTCCCATCGCCGCCTGCTGGCCCGAGCGCATCGTTGCGGGAGACAGGAACCGTGTCTCGCCATACCCCCGCAAATATGGAACGATCACGCGGCAGCCAGCGGCAGCTAGCGGCGGCGTCACCTCGTCATAGGCCCGCGGATCGTAGGGAAAGCCGTGCAGCAAAATCACGGGAGCGCCGGTCGCCGGACCGCTTTCCTCGTAAGCGATTTCAAGCACGCGCGTGCGGACGCGGCGAATGGACTGGGGGGCGGCGGTTTGTGCGAAGGCAGGTCTGTAAGATGCGATTGCGGCAGCGGTAACAAGACGGTTGAACAGCCGCCGATCGATCATATTCTGCCTTGTGGGGTCCCTCGGTCGCATAATCGGCCTTGTTCAAACCCGCTTGCCTAGCCCGGCGCCGCGCCCTGCGTGTTGACATAGACGGCATAGAGCGACTGGCCGGCGGTCATAAAGAGCCGGTTCCGCTTGGGTCCACCGAAGCAGACATTGGCGCAGGTTTCGGGGAGACGAATCCGCCCGAGCAACTTGCCTTCCGGATTCCAGATCGTCACGCCGCTATAGCCGACATTGACGCCCGCATTGCTGCTGCACCAAAGATTGCCATAGATATCGACGCGGATGCCGTCGGTGTTGCAGCGGATGCCGTCCACCGTGAAATCAGCGAACTGCTTCTGGTTGCGGATCGACTTGCCGTCGGGGCCGATATCGAAGCTCCACACCATTTGGCGGCTGACGATGTAGACCTTCTTGTAGTCGGCCGAGAACGCGATGCCGTTGCCGCCGCCGCCGAAAGCTTCTTCGCTGATCATCAGATCGACGCGCCCGCTCGGATCGGCGCGGTAGATGTTCGAAGGCAGTTCGCCCTTTAACACGCCCGATCCGACCGGCTGGCCGACCTTGCCGTTCAAGAGGCCCGCCATATTGCGCAAGCCTCCGGCCGCGTCCGGCATGCCTTCATACAGAGAGGCGCCCGGCGGCGGATCGGTGAACCAATAGCTGCCGTCGACATGGCAGGCGACGTCGTTCGGCGAGTTGAGATGCTTGCCCTGCCAGAATTCGGCGACGACGCTGATCGAGCCGTCATGCTCGTAACGCACGACGCGCCGGCCGCGATGTTCGCAAGAGAGCTGGCGCCCATGATGATCGAAAGAATTGCCGTTGCTGTTGTTCGAGGGCGAGCGGAACACCGTCACGCGGCCGTCGTCTTCGATATAGCGCAGCTGGCGATCGTTGGGGATGTCGCTCCAGACGAGATAGCGCCCCTGACCGCACCAGGCGGGGCCTTCATCCCACATGCCGCCGGTGAAGAGCCGCTGAATCGCCGTGTTGTTGACCCGCAAAGCCGCGAACGCCGGATCGATGGTTACGATGTCCGGATCGGGATAGCTGACCGGAAAACCGGGGTAGTAATTGCGCGCCGGATTCGAGATGACGCTCGGCGCATCGACCCGCATCGCGTTCGGAGAGGGAACAGGCGCCGGAGCGGCCGGCTGCGCCAATGCGGCAGGTGCAAAGGCGGCAATGCCTGCGGCCGTTCCGACCGTCGCAAGCGCCGCGCGCCGCGAAACAGGATCATTGTCCGCGCGCGTGCGTGATTCTTTCTTCATCGATGCCCCTCCCGTGAAAAATATCCGCCCCGAAACGCAAGCCTACTTCTCGCAGGCATAACGCTGCCGGTTGGCGACATTATTCAGATCGCGGCCATTGGCGTCGAGCATCAGTATCGATTGCTCGAACTGAAGGGCGTTAAAATCGCCCGGCGCGGCATTGGCTTCGGTGATGACGAGGCGGTGGTCGGCCATGTAGACCGAGGCGCGATGCTGACGGCCATTGGCTTCAAAGATATTCAGCTGGCGGCCCGGAATGCCGGGCGTGTAGTCCTCCGGATGCTGGAAGCGAACTTCGCCGCGCTGACGCAGAGGCACCACCGCATTCTCGACGATGGTGTCGTCGATGGCCGGCCCATTGGTGAAATCGGCGACGGTCACGCTGAACAAGTCCATGCCCCGTTCGACGTAGAATTGGCGCGCCGGGACCTTCAGGTCGCCATTGGTATAGGTGATATCCCGCATCATCGGCGGACTCGGGAAAATCGCGGCTATCCGGTACTGGCAACGGACATAGACGTTCGGGGCGATCGCGATCGTATCGGTCTGTTCGGCGGCCGGGGCCATGGACGAGACGGACGCAGCCACGCACGAAAGAAGAACAGCGCTAATCGCGCGAAACCTGGACATCACGACTTTCTCCCCTTTGTCGGCACTCTCAAGACAATTCTGGACCGGCACGCAGGATAGCATCCCGCTCGAATACGAGAAACCACGGAAGCTTGAGGTGCCGGGCCTTGAAGCTTCCTGCGCCTAATGCGTACAGTTTCGCGCTTATTCCCTGAGGGCCCCCCATGAAACGGATGTTATTGATCGCAAGCTTGCTGCTGGCCGCTTGCCAACAGGAGAGCGCTTCCAACGCACTCGTCACGCAAGCTGTGACGGCCCAAGGCGGCGACGAGGCGCTGCGCGGACTGATGGGGCTTAACGTCAAGGGGGACGCCAGGTTCTGGGAGCCGGGACAATCGCATGAGGCCGGCGGCGAGCCGCGCCCTCTCGGGACCGCGACCTTCGAGACCAATTGGGATCTTGCCAAAGGCATGGCGCGCACGAATTGGGACCGCGACCAGCAATATCCGCCCCCGGCCGCCAAGCTGAATTATACCGAAACCGTCCTGCCGACGCTCGGCTTCGTCACCACCGGCGAGGCCAGCCAGCCGATGTCGGGCATTCGCGTCGCCACGAATTTGCGCGAGCTCGAACGGGCTTCCCCGCGTCTTCTGCTGAAGGCGATGGACAATCCTTCCAATGTCAGCGCCATGGAGCCCCAACAGCTCGGCGACCGTTCGCTGCCCGCGATCTCCGTAAATGAGGGCGGGACGACGTTCATCGTCCTGTTCGATCCGATGACGCATCTGCCCGCCGCCATTCGCACCCGCGACGACGACAACATACAAGGCGATTCCAACTACGATCTCGTCCTCGATGGCTGGATGCCAGCCGGAGCCGCGCAGGTCGCGACATCGCTGTCCTATCGGCTCAACGGCATCGAGGTGGCGAAGATCAATTACACGGCGTTGACGCCGAATCCCGCGATTCCGGAGGATGCGTTCGCCGTTCCCGCTTCCGTCATGGCGGCCGCCATTGCGCCGGCCACCGGCAACGTGCCCTATCAATGGGTGCTGCGGCGGATTTTCCTCAACCGCTTCCTCGACAGCGACGAGATCATCTATCCGACGGGTGGGAAGCTGAGCCTGGTCGAATTGGCGCCCAATGTGCAGCACGTCCAGGGCGGCACCGCCAATAATCTGATCGTCGCCATGAAGGATTTTCTCGTCATCTTCGATGCCCCCTATGGCGAGTTGCAATCGCGCTGGACCATCGACGCGGCGAAGGCGAAATATCCCGGTAAGCCGATCCGCTATCTCGTGCTGACCCATCACCACATGGACCATACGGGCGGCTTCCGCACCTATGTGGCGGAAGGCGCGACGATCGTCGTTCCCAGCCAAGCCCAGGAATATTTCGAAAAAGTCGTCCAGGCTCCGCACACCGTGGTGCCGGACGATTTGCAGAAGAACCCGAAGCCTCTGAAGATTTATGGCGTCTTCGAAAACATGACGATCCGGGACGAAACGGCCGAAATCCGCCTCTATGAAATTTCGGCGGTGGGCGAAAACGCAACGAAGGTTGCCGCCTCGCATGCCGTGGGCATGCTGCTCGGCCATGTGGTGAGCAGCAATCTCCTCTACGTCACCGACCTGATTTCGCCACGGGGCGGCCCGATCGAGCGTTCGGAGAACACGATTCCGGTCGGCAATGCCTTGCGGGAATTCGAAGTCGACCCCGGGACCGTCACATTTGTCGGCGGGCACGGCACGACGGTGAAAGGCACCGAAGTCGTCGCCGCTGTGGCGGAGTAGAAACCGGCCTTAAGCCGGTTTTGCCAGCGCGCTCATGAAGCGGAATTTGATTTCCTGACCGTCGCTGGTCGGCAGCACGCGCAATAGGTATTTAGGCGATCACTAAACGGGATCGAAACGATAGAGCCAAGACCGAGCTATCTGGCATTTCGAAGATTGCACTACGGTTTCAACGGTATTCCGCATTTTACGAACAGTCTCATCCTCCCCCGGATCGTTCTCTTTATGGACGGCAATGAACAAATGCGGCGCCATTTCATCGCGGGAGTAAGACATCCTTACACCTACTGGCTGTGACCCTCGCCAAAAAGACGAGGGTTGGGAATTAGGGACTCGAATATTGAGAATTAGGGAATTTTTTTGGTCAATGACAACCTGAGTTGGTAGTCCCGCAATTTGAGAAATCCGGTCTGCGTAGCTTCTAATCTCGGCCCGAAGTTCTCCCTCACTCATTCTTGGACACGCGATTTCATACTGCGCGCTGTATACATTTCCCAGGTGAGCGCATCCTTGTAGGGCTACGGCAATAATAGCGCTGAAGCAAAACAGCGTGTCTTTAAGAACACCGCATCCAGCCTGCATCTCGCATATGCCCCCGTGAGGTGCTTTTACGCGCCGTGATCTTTTTAGCTCAAAAAGGACACAAAACAGTCTGCTTACTTGAGCGCCGCCATGAAGCGGAATTTGATTTCCTGACCATCGCGGGTCGGCAGCACGCGCGGCAGATCTTCCGCTTTTACATGCGCCTGAATGAAGATCGGCCCGGCGCCCGCATGAATCAGGCGGCGCACATCGGCGATTTCGCCAAGCGCGGACACCGCGTGCGTTGACGGAAATTTGCACGCCTTGGCGATGGCGGTCAGATCGATACCCGCATCGGTGTGGCTCGCCTGCATGCCGGTCTCGCCATAATGGCGGTTGTCGATCACGGCGATGGCGAGGTTCGCCGGCTGCTTGACGCCGATGGTGGCGAGCGCCCCCAAGCCCATCAGCATTTCGCCATCGCCGGTGATGACCACGACGCGGCGCGTCGGCTGCGCCAGCGCGAGGCCGAGCCCGATCATCGCGGCCGAACCCATCGCGCCCCAGAGATAGAAATTGAGGCTGTGCTCGCTGACGGCGGCGACGTCATAGGTCGGCGCGCCGAGCCCCGTGACGACCAACAGATCGCCGCGATCCTTCAGCAGCTCGGCCACGAATTCGCGCCGGTCCAGCATCATTTGTTCCACACTTTGCGGCCGATCAGGCGCTGGCCCAGCAGCACCGCGACGGGCCGGTTGCCGGCAAAGGCGATGTCGCAGGCCGCGCCCACGATGTCGTCGACTTTCTCCGGCTCATCGACGCGATAGGTCAGAAAGCCCGAAAGCTTGAAGGTCTCTTCCGTGATCGAGCCCATCTGGATCTGCCACGGATTGAACTCGGCATATTCGCCGCGCATCGTCACCAGGATCAGGCAGGGAAAGCCGCAATTGGTCAGCAGCGAAAACATATTGATGCAATTGCCGACGCCGGAAGATTGCATCAGCAGCGCCGCGCGCTGCCCGCCGAGATGCGCGCCCGAAACAAGGCCGACGCCTTCCTCTTCCGTCGTCAGCACGACGTCGGCGATTTCGTTGTCGGCCTTGCAGAGATTGATCAGCCGCGTGTGTCCGGCATCGGGCACGTAACCGATTTGCGCGACGCCCAGGCGTTTGAGATGGGCGTAGATCGCGTCCGGCCAAAAGCTGCGGGCTTCGACTGTCGGGTCCATGACGCTCCCTACCGCATCGTGAAGGGATTGGGAACATCGCGCGCGGTGTTGACCCAGACGGTGCCTGCGCGCAGGCGGCTGCTCATATTGACCGCGCGGCGGATATTTTTCGTCCACACGCCGGCGGCGAGGCCGTAAAGCGTGTCGTTGGCGATTGTCAGCGCTTCGTCTTCGTCGGCAAACGGGATGACGGAGAGCACCGGGCCGAAGATTTCCTCCTGCGCGATGCGCATGGAATTGTTGACGCCGGCGAAGATCGACGGCTCGACGAAGAGGCCGGATTTGGAGCTCGCCACGTCGGCCTGTTTGCCGCCGAGCACGAGCTCGGCGGCCTCATCGCGGCCGATGCCGATATAATCGAGCACCTTCTTATGTTGCGGCTGTGTCGTGATCGGGCCGACCTGCGTGGTGGCAAGCTTGGGGTCGCCCAATTTGGCGGCACTCGCGAATTTCACCAGCCGGTCGAGGAATTCATTGTGGATCATCTTCTGCACCAGCAGGCGCGAACCCGCGATGCAGGCCTGCCCGCTGGCCGCGAAGATGCCGGAGACCGCGCCCTTGACCGCGTCATCCATGATGCAATCGTCGAACACGATGTTGGGCGATTTTCCGCCGAGCTCCAAAACCACCGGCTTCAATTGCGAGGCGGCGGCCTGATAGACGCGGCGGCCCGAAACATCGCCGCCCGTGAACGCGACCTTGACGACTTTGGGATGCACCGCCAGCGGCTCGCCGACTTCGGCGCCGAAACCCGTCACCACATTGAACACGCCGGGCGGGAAACCCTCTTTCTCGACGAGCTTGACGAATTCCAGCGCCGAGGCGGAGGTGTATTCCGACGGCTTGATG
>SHWE01000014.1 GCA_009693985.1 Alphaproteobacteria bacterium
ATACGGTGAAGGTGCTTCCTTCGCCGGGCGCGCTTTCGATGGCGAGCCGTCCCTGATGCCGGTTGAGGATGTGCTTGACGATGGCGAGGCCGAGGCCGGTGCCGCCGCGCTCGCGGCTACGTTTGACGTCGACACGATAGAAACGTTCGGTCAGACGCGGTATGGCCTCGCGCGGGATGCCCTCGCCCTGGTCCACGACCGAGACGAAGATTTGCCGCGGGTTGCGCCCGCCCTGCAGCTCGGCGGCGCCGAAATTCACCCGCACCTCGCCGCGGGCGCGGCCATATTTGATGGCGTTGTGGATCAGGTTCTGGAACACCTGGGTGAGCTCGTCGCTGTCGCCAACGACGCGCAAGGATTCATGGGCCGCGATGCGGATGGTGATCCCGTCGGGCTCGGCAAGAGGGCCGAGCACGGCGGCGGCATCGCGCACCACAGCCACGACATCGACGGCGCCGATGGGTGGATTGTGTTCGTTCAGCTCGATGCGCGTCAGCGATAAGAGATCGTCGATCAGACGCCGCATGCGCCCGGCCTCGATGCTCATGATCTCGAGGAAGCGTTCGCGCGCTTCCGCATCGTCCTTGGCGTGGCCGCGCAGCGTGTCGATGAAGCCCGAGACCGCCGCCAGCGGCGTGCGCAATTCATGGCTGGCATTGGCGACGAAATCGGCGCGCAACTCCTCGGCGCGCCGGAGCGCGGTCAGATCGCGGATCTGCACGAGGATGAACGAGCCGCCGGCCTCCATCGTGTTGCGCGCGACATAGGCGCGGTAATAGCGCTGCACCGGAACGAGGAAGCCGAAGGAAACATTTTCCGCAGGCCCGCCATTCAGCACGCGCTCGACGGCTTCGAGCACCTCGGGCGTCCGCAGCACCGCCGAAATATGTTTGCGTTCGGAATCGCCGCTGAAAATGGCGTGGGAGGCGGAATTGGCGAACACCACGCGCCCCGCGAAATCGAGCACCAGCAGCGGTTCGTCGATGCATTCGAGAACTTTGCGCGTCGCCACCGGCATCGTGGAGGATTCCTGGGCGGGCGCAGCGGCGGCGTTGCGCCGTTCGCTCTCGCGCGGCATCGCAAGAAACATTCCCAGACTCAACAACACCATACCTATGACGGCCGCCATAGCGGGCGCCATCGATTCGAAGACCGCGATGATCAGGCCGAATCCGATGATGACGGTTGCGATACCGACAAATCGCGCCCTTGCTCCTGTTCCGCCCATGCGTGCTCCGGTGACTCTCTGATGCCACCTATATCACGCCGCGATGTCGAAACAGTTGCGGTTCAGCGCGGCTGGAAGGAGACGCTCTCGGCGGCGTTGGGCTTCCGGCCAAGCAAACCGAAGCCGAAGACGGAGTCGCGCCCCTTCTCGCCGAGATCGAGGGCTTCGCGCTCGGGGGCTGCTTTCGCGCGCTCCGCCGCTCCTGCGTCCGGCGCGCGTACTTCCAAGGCGAAGCGCGCAGCGACCAAAGGCGCGGCGAAAGAGGTCCCGGTCGCGCTGGCGTAATTCTTGTCGAGGGCAGCGACGGAGACACCGACGCCAAGGGCCGCGAACGCAATCTCGGGACCGCGATTGGCATCGACCTGGATCGTCTTGGCCGAATCGACCGAGGTCACCGCGATCACGCCGGGATAGGCCGCCGGATATTTGACGGAGGCAGCGGGGCCATCATTGCCGACCGCCGCGACAACGATGTGTCCGCGCGCGATCAAAGCCCGCACCACCGCTTCGAGCGAGCGGTTGGCCGGACCCGTGAGGCTGACATTGATGATCGCCGGACCCTTGCCGGCGACCCAGGCAAGCCCCCGCACGATATCGTCGGCCGAGCCGCCTTCCGCTTTGCCGCCGAAGACGTCCGCGACATAGAGCTGCGCCCTGGGCAGCGCGCCGGTCACATTGCGCCCATCGCCGACGAGGAGCGATGCCAGCGCGGTGCCGTGCGCCGAAGGCGGGCTGGCGCCTTTGCCGACGAGATTGGCGGCAATGATCTTGGCGCCGAGAAGGGCGGGATGCGTGCGGTCGACGCCGCCATCGACGAGGCCGATGGCAAGTCCTTCTCCATCGGAAATTTTCACGGAAACCGCGCGGGTCGCGCCGTTGGCGATCTCGCCCGCCCCGGCTTGCCCTGAAGGTCCGTAGATATGATTGTAATCGTAGACGCCGTTGGGATCGGCCATGCGCAGCCGCGAAAGCGCCTCCGTCGTGCTCATCCCGGCGGGCGGACGCAGCACGAGGACGCGCAGATCGAGCGCGCCGAGATCTTGCTGCCTCAGCACGTCGAAATTCAGGCCGCGCGCGATGGCAAGACTCTCCTCCGAGGGCGAGACGGCGAGCACTTCGCTTTTGACGATGCGAGCGCCGGCGATGTCGGCTTCGAAAAGATTGGCCGGAGGTTGGGCCCGCCGCCCAACGCTGTCGACACTGCGCCGCACCGTGCCCGCCGCCGTGCCCAGCGTGCGGTTGACCTGACCCAAGGGCCCGTTCAGCACCGGAGGCAGTCCGCCGATCCCGCTACCTATTCCATTGCCGAGGCCCCCGAGCCCGCCGAGCCCCTGCCCCATGGCCGCGCCGGAGACGAGCACCAGCGCCGATACGCTGACGAAATATCGCCGAAAAGCCCGCCGGAAACGCAAATTCCTACCCCTCCCTAGAGGCGAATTTCTCCATCCGATAACGGATGGAACCAGGAAATATTCCAAACTTCGCGGGGCTTTGCGGCATTTTTTCGATCCTGGAGGAGATAGGCGGGAAGATATGATCGACCCGCCCCGTTATCTTCGCATCGGATGGACAATTCCCATGCAGAGATGCGGAGTCAGATGATGGCGCTATTGCCGCGCTTGCGCCGCTTTGCGCTCGCGCTGACCGGGCGGGCCAATGATGCGGACGATCTGGTGCAGGATACGGTGGAGCGAGCCTTGCGCAATCTGGACCGGTTTGCTCCCGACACGCGGATGGATTCCTGGCTGTTCCGCATCGCGCGCAATCTCTGGATCGACACCACGCGGTCGCGCAATGTCCGCAAGACCAGCGATCTTAGCGAGGCTGAGACGCTCGCCCATGACGGAGCACGCGCCGCCGAAGCCCATCTGCTGCTGTCGCAGACCTTGGGCGCGCTCGCGCAATTGCCGGAGGAGCAGCGCAATGTCGTGGCGCTCGTGCTGATCGACGGCCTCTCCTATCGCGAGGCAGCATCGGTGCTGGAGGTGCCCATCGGCACCGTCACCAGCCGGCTGGCGCGCGCCCGCGATGCGCTCAGCCTTCGCGTGTTCGGCCATGCCGCTGGCACGGAGACGCTGCAATGAAGCTCTCGCGCGACTTGCTTTTTGCCTATGTCGACGGCGAGCTTTCGCCCGAGGACGCGCGCAGCGTCGCCGCGGAAGTAGCGAAGGATGCCGACCTCTTCGCCTATGTCGAAGAACAGAAGCAGTTGAAGGAAAGACTGCAAGCGGCGTTCAAGCCGATCATGAACGAGCCGGTGCCGGCCCACCTTGCACACGCGGTCAACGAAACCCCGATCCCCGAGACCAAAGCGCCCGCCCTCTCCTTCGCCGCGTGGGCGGAGCGGCTGCTCGCCAAGAAAGCTTTCCGTTCGCAAGCCATCATTCCGTTGGGCGCGATGGCGGCGGGAATCGCGCTGGGGCTTTTGCTCGCCGATAGTCTCGGCATGGGCGGCGATATCAGCGGCCAGGGCGGCAGGCTGATCGCCCAAGGCAACCTCGCGCGTGTGCTCTCGACGCAATTGGCGTCCGAGCAAAGCGAGGCCGAAGACGCAAGGCCGCGCGTCGGCGTCAGCTTCGTCAGCCGCGACGGCCAGTTCTGCCGCAGCTTCGAGACGGCGCGCTCAGAAGGCACAGTCGCGGGGCTGGCCTGCCGCGAAAACGGGCTCTGGCGTATCACCGCGCTGGCATCCGCCGGTCCTCGAACCAATGCCGAATTCCAACCCGCCGCCACCGGCATGCCGGGCGCCATTCGCGATGCGCTCAACGCCATGATCGTCGGAGACGCGTTGGACGCCGACGCCGAGCGCGCCGCCCGTAATCAGGGCTGGAGCGCCCGCTAGGAATAACCCATAGGCGGCGTGTGGTTTCCCGCGATCACAAACGCGACAAGTTGCAGCACCGTATGGAATAGAAGCCGCTAGGCCACCATCTGTGAAATCCCCGGTGTGCCGCGACTTGCGCTTTCTTGACGAAATCTCCCCGGTTCTTTAGTTTTAAGCTTGATTTTCCTACCAAATCTGCCGCGGTCGCGAGGGGGGAAGCGGGAGCGTCTGAACGCTCTGGCTGTTGGGGCGATATCGGTTATAGAAGGTGAGATTTTTTGAGGCTTCCCCGGGTGCATTCCTTTCAGAAAATTTCGTCCTTGGCTTTGACTTCGGTGGCGGCGGCGGCTTTGGCCGGCTGCGCCATTGTTGGCCCTGATTTTATGCGCCCAGCGGCCCCGAACGTGACCGGCTATACGGCCGAGCCGCTGCCGGCCGAAACCGCCTCCGCCGATACGGTCGGCGGCGATGCCCAGCGTTTCCTTCAGGACGCCGACGTGCCCGGACGGTGGTGGACCTTGTTCGGTTCGGACGAAATAACCAGCCTCGTCGATGCGGCATTGCGCAACAATCCCGACATCGCCGCCGCCCAGGCGTCCTTGCGTCAGGCGCAGCAGAATTACCTCGCCACTTCGGGCGCGTTGTTCCCGCAGGTGGACGCCAACGCCTCCGTGGCGCGCCAGCGTTCGGCGCAGACCGGCGCGACCTTCGATCTCCTCAATGCGTCGGTGGGCGTGTCCTATCTGCTGGACATTTTCGGCGGCGTGCAGCGCTCGATCGAGGCTTCGGGCGCGACCGAGGACTTCCAGCGCTTCCAGCTCGAAGCGACCTATCTGGCGCTGATCTCCAACGTCATCACCGCGGCGATTCAAGAAGCCGCGCTGTCCGCCCAGATCACCGCGATCCAAGACATCATCATGGCGCAGAGCCAGGCGCTCGATCTGCTCAACCAGCAATTCGAGCTGGGCGCGGTCGCGCGCGGCGACGTGCTGGCGCAGCAATCGCAATTGGCGGCGACGCAAGCGAGCCTTCCGCCGCTGCAAAGGCAGCTCGCCCAAGTGCGTAATCTGCTGGCGACGCTGCTCGGCAGCTATCCGCAGCAAGCCCAGATTCCCGACGTCCAGCTCACCGATCTGCAATTGCCGCAGGAATTGCCGCTGAGCGTGCCCTCGAAACTGGTCGAGCAACGGCCCGACGTGCGCGCCTCCGAAGCGTTGCTGCATCAGGCGAGCGCGCTGATTGGCGTCGCCACCGCCAACCAATTGCCGCAGATCACGCTCAGCGCGAACGTCAACGACAATGCCGGCGCGGTCGGCGATTTCTTCAACGGCCAATTCCTGGGCTGGGGCGTCGCCGCGGGGCTGACCGCGCCGATCTTCAACGGCGGCACGCTGGAAGCGCAGAAGCAGGCGTCGGTTGCGGGCTATGACCGGGCCTCCGCGCAATATCGCGCCACCGTGCTCAACGCGTTCTCGAATGTCGCCAATGTGCTCGCGGCGCTTCAGTACGATGCGGAAACCTTGCGCGTGCAGCTCTATGCCGAGCAGACAGCCGGTCAGAGCCTTGAAATCACCACCGAGCGTTTCCAGGCCGGCGCCATCGCCTATCTGGCGCTGCTCGATGCGCAGCGCGTCTATCAGCAGGCGCGCATCGCGCTCGTCATCGCGCAGGCCAACCGTTTCGCCGACACCGTCGCCTTGTTCCAGGCGTTGGGCGGTGGCTGGTGGAACCGCCAAGACAACATCGCCCAAACGCAAACCGCTCCGGCACCATGAACCGTTACGAACCCTACGATGCACTGACGCAGGACAGGCCCCCGCGGCGGCGGCGCCTGTGGCTGTGGATTCCGCTGGTGGTGCTCGCCTCGGCTGCCGTGTTCATCGCCGTCTTTTCGTTCAAGATCGCGGCCTTCATGGCGACGGATTTTCCAACGCCGCCGCCCGCCGTCGTATCCACCGCGACGGCGCGTTTCGAAGAATGGGCGTCTGATATCCAGGCTGTCGGCTCGCTCAAGCCGGTGCGCGGCGCCGATCTCTCGGTCGAGGTGCCGGGCGTTGTCGATCAGGTCAATTTCGATTCCGGCGGCAATGTCGCCGCAGGCACGCTGCTCATCCGGTTGCGCGATTTCGATGATGTCGCCAAGCAGCGCACGCTCGAAGCCTCGCGCGATCTGTGGCAAGCCAATTTTGCCCGCGATCAGGCCCAGCTTCAAAGGCAACTCATCAGCCAGGCGCAGTTCGACATCACGGCCTCCAATCTGAAAGCCCTGCAGGCCCAGATCGCCGAACAGGAGGCCATTGTCGCCAAGAAGACGCTGAGGGCGCCCTTTGCCGGGAATCTCGGCATCCGCAACGTCAATGCCGGACAATATATTGCGCCGGGCACCGTGGTGGCGACGTTGCAGGCGCTCGATCCGATCTATGTCGATTTCTTCCTGCCGCAGCAGATCATCGATCAGATCAAGGTCGGTCTTGCCGTGGCATTGAAGGTCGATGCCTATCCCGACACGAATTTCACCGGACGCATCGCCACTATCGACCCGAAGGTGGACGCCGCCACCCGCAACGTCGCGATCCGCGCGGCGCTTCCCAATGCCAGCCGCCGCCTGCTGCCAGGCATGTTCGCGAACGTCGTCATCACCACGGGTGAAGCGACGCGCTACATCACGCTGCCGCAGACCGCGATCACCTTCAATCCTTACGGAAATATGGTCTATCTCGTGCAGAGGAAGACCGGCGAAGATGGCAAGGAGGCGCTTACCGTGCAGCAGACCGTGGTCACCACGGGCGGCACGCGCGGCGATCAGATCGCCATTCTGACCGGCCTCAAGGAAGGCGACGAAGTCGTCAGCATCGGCCAGAACAAGTTGCAGAACGGCCTCGCCATCACCGTCAACAACACGATCCTGCCGTCCAACGATCCGAACCCGCGCCCCGTCGAGCGGTGAAGGCGACCTTTCGATGATGTTCACGGATATCTTCGTCAAGAAGCCGGTACTCGCCACCGTCGTGAGCCTGGTGATCCTGGTGATCGGCCTGCGCGCCGCGCTGTCATTGCCGATCCGGCAATATCCGCGCACCGAAAACGCCGTCGTCACGGTGACGACGGCCTATTACGGCGCCGATCCCGACGTGGTGGCCGGCTTCATCACCCAGCCCTTGGAACAGGCGATCGCTCAGGCGAACGGCATTGACTACATCACCTCACAGTCGACCAATAGCCTTTCGACCATCACCATAAACTTGCGCCTCAATTACGATTACAACCGCGCGGTCACCGAGATTCAAAGCAAGATCAGCTCGGTCTTGAATCGGCTGCCGCCGCAAAGCCAGCAGCCCTCGCTGCAGGTGCAGGTCGGCCAGGCGGTCGCCGCGATGTATATGGGCTTCCGCTCGGACGTGCTGCAGCAGAACCAGATCACCGATTACATCGTGCGCGTGGTGCAGCCGAAGGTTCAGGCGATCGCCGGCGTGCAGACCGTCAATATCTTCGGCGCGCGCAATTTCGCCCTGCGCGCCTGGCTCGATCCCGGCAAGCTTGCCGCCTATAGCATGACGGCAGCCGACGTCAATCAGGCGCTTGCCAGCAACGACTTCATCTCAGGGTTGGGCAATACCAAGGGCCAGATGGTCCAGGTCAACATGACGGCGGCGACCGACCTGCACACGCTCGAGGAGTTCCGCGATCTCGTCGTCAAGCAGCAGAACGGCGCGGTGGTGCGGCTTTCCGACGTCGCCACCGTCGTGCTGGGCGCCGAGGATTACAACACAACCATTTCCTACAACGGGCAAAACGCCATCGCGATGTCGATCGACATCGCGCCCGACGCCAATCTGCTCGACGTGATGGGACGCATACAGCAGGCGTTCCCCGCTATCCGCGCGCAGCTTCCGCAAGGGTTGGAAGGCGCCATCCTCTACGACGCGTCGAACTTCGTGAACCGCGCCATCACCGAGGTCGAAACCACCATCTTCGAGACTTTGCTGATCGTGATGCTGGTGGTGTTCGTGTTCCTCGGTTCGCTGCGCACCGTGATGATCCCGATCGTCGCCATCCCGCTGTCGCTGATCGGCGCCTTCATCATGATGCTGGCGCTCGGATTCTCGATCAATCTTCTATCGCTGCTCGCCATGGTGCTGGCAATCGGCCTTGTGGTGGACGATGCCATCATCGTGACCGAGAACGTGCATCGTCATATCAACGAGGGCGCCAAACCGTTCGACGCCTCGCTACAGGCCGCACGCGAGCTAGCCGGCCCCATCATCGCCATGACGGTCGTGCTGATCGCGGTCTATCTGCCGATCGCCTTCCAAGGCGGGCTCACCGGCGCGCTGTTCATCGAGTTCGCCTTCACGCTGGTCGGCACGATTGTGATTTCCACCATCGTGGCCCTGACGCTCTCGCCGATGATGTGCTCGCGCTTCTTGAAGCCGCACGGCACGGAGGATCGCGGCTGGCAGGCAGCCTTCACGCGGTTCGTCGACCGGCGCTTCGAGAGGCTGCAAAATTCCTATAGCCGCAGGCTGGGCGGCGTCCTCAATTTCGTGCCCGTCACCATCGCCTTCGCCGTCGTCGTCATCATCGGCACGGCGGGCCTGTGGATGACGACGCAGAACGAGCTCGCGCCGCAGGAAGACCAGGGCTTCATTTTCGCCTTCGGCCCGGGCTCGCCGACCGCATCGGTCACGCAATATCCGAAATATTCGGCGGCCGTGTATGACGAGCTGAAAGACAATCCCAATATCGACTTCGTCTTCCAGAACGATTCGACCAGCAGACTGTTCAAGTTCTTCGCGCTGAAGCCGTGGGGCGACCGGGCGCAGAACGCGATGGAGGTCCAGCAGGACATTCAACGCGAGCTGACGCAGTTTCCCCCGTTCAACAACTTCCTCGTTGCCCAGCCGCCGCCGCTGCCGAGCACCTTCGGCGCGCCGGTGCAATTCGTCATCGGCACGACCGAATCCTATGACCGGTTGAACGAGGTGACGGAGACCTTCCTCACCGAGCTGCGCAAGACCGGGAAGTTCCCGTTCTTTCTGGATACCGATCTCAAGATCGACCGGCCCCAGGTGACGGTCGAGATAGACCGCGACAAGACCGCGTTGCTCGGCCTTTCGATGAGCGACATCGGCAACGCGCTGTCGGCGATGCTGGGCGGTGGCTATGTCAATTATTTCAGCATGGAGGGCCGCTCCTACCGCGTGATGGCGCAGGCCGACCAGCCCTACCGGCTCAATGCCAATCAGGTTCTCGATTATCAAATCCGCACCCCTAACGGCTCGCTGGTGCAGCTTTCGACGGTCGCCACGATCACACAGCAGACGACGCCCCGAGCGCTGCCCCATTTTCAGCAGCTCAATGCGGCGACGATCAACGCGCAGATCGGCATGGGCTTGACCCAAGGCGGCACGCTCGAGCTGATGCAGCAGGTCGCGGCGCGCACGCTGCCGCAGGGCTACCTCATCGATTACGCCGGCACGTCGCGCCAATATATTCAGGAATCGAGTGGGTTCCTGATGCTGTTCGCGTTCGCGACCATCATCATCTTCCTGTGCCTGGCCGCCTTGTTCGAGAGCTTCCGCGATCCCTTGATCATCCTCATCTCGGTGCCGATGTCGATCGCGGGCGCCCTATCGGCGATGCATCTGGTGAGCGGCCTGCATGTGTTCTTCCCCAACATCATGCAGTTCGGCGCCGGCACGATGAACATCTATACGCTGGTCGGTATCGTCACGCTGATGGGTCTCATCAGCAAGCACGGCATTCTGATCGTCGATGTGGCCAACCGTTTGCAGCGCGAAGGCCATGCCAAGCGCGAAGCGGTCGAACTCGCCGCCGGTATCCGCCTGCGGCCCATCCTGATGACCACCGCCGCCATGGTGCTGGGCGTGGTGCCGCTGCTGTTCGCCAGCGGCGCCGGCGCGGTCGCGCGCTTCGCCATGGGCCTCGTGATCTTCAGCGGCATTTCCATCGGAACCTTGTTCACGCTCTTCGTGGTGCCGACCTTCTATGTCCTGATCGCCACCGACCACGCGAAGATGCGCGCGCGGCTACAGACCGCGGAAGCGGCAATCGCCGAATAGAGGCCCATGCGCGGCCAGGATCTCGCCTTGCGGATTGTCGGGCAGTTGCGCGAGACCTTTGCGCCACTGATCGATACGAGAACTCCCGTCGCACTTGCGGGTTTTCCCGATACGCTCGATTGCAGCCGCGCCGCATCCTGGCTCGGCGCGAAGCAATTGCTCGCCGAGCTTGGCGCGCAGGTCGCCTATGAATGTTCGGCGCAGACCTACAACCGCGATGAGATGGCGGCCAGAATCGGCAAAGGGACGATTGTCGTGTGCGGCGGCGAGAATTCCGGCTCATCCTTGCGCGAAGACTTTCCCAACAACAAAATCGTTTTCCTGACGAAGGACTGTGCATCCGACGCGTCGTTCATGCTTCGGATTCAACTGCGCAGCACGGAACCCGTCTACGAGACCCTGTGGATCGGCCGCACCGATTCCGAGAGCGCCGACGATACGACCGAAGCGGCGGCGCGGCTTTCCTCGCAGGCAGCGGAGAAATTCGAGTTGCCCGCGTTCGACGACGGCGTCGAAATGCATTTCGCCGTCAAGCACCGGCCGCATACCATCCTGCTGACCGATTGGACGTCGATATTTTTCGAGAATGTGCAGAACCGCAACACCGTCAAGGCGCTCGGTTTCGACGTGCAGGCGCGAATTTATCTCAGCCGTGCCATCTATATGCTTTCGCTCGGCCATGTCGTGATTACCGACCGGCTGCATGGGCATATCCTCTGTCTGCTGCTGGGAATTCCCCACATCTTGTTGAACAGCAAATCTGGGAAGAATTGGGAATTCCACCAGCATTGGACCCGCGATGCGCAGCTCTGCCGGCTGGCGGCGAGCCCGGCCGAAGCCTGGTCGTTCGCGCGCCACGCTCTGCCTGCCATCAAGGAGCTGAAAGCCGTAGCAGCCGAAAACTGGTCCTGGAAAGACTTCTAAGGCCTGAAATAACGGAAGCGCGCGGGGCTCAGAGCAGGCCGGGAATCCAGCGTTTCACGCGCTTCTTGTAGCTGCGATACGCATCGCCGAAGCGCCGCTCGAGACTCGCCTCGTCCTTCAGCACGCGGCTGTGAAACCAGGCCATATGGAAGACGAGGAGCGCCGCCGCGAGCCAGGAGGAAAACGTCACAAACAGGCCGAGCATGAAAATCAGATGACCGAGATACATCGGGTTGCGCGTATAGCGGTACGGGCCGTCCGCCACGATGCGGTCCGGCGGCACTTCCAGGCCGGGACCGCCGCCGCCGCGCCGCACGCGATAGCGGCCGATCAGGCGATATTGCAGATAGCCCCAGAGGAGGAACACGGCGCCCCAGGGCCGCACATCGAGATAACCGCGATTGATCGCCAGCTGGAAGAGAATGACGGCAATCGGATAGACGATGAAGGTCCGCTTCGACGTACTTTTGAGCCACCGTTGAAAATCGCGCATCGTTTTCCCTAATCCGCCGCGACTTCGGCCGCACGCTGCTTCACGCCATGTCCGCTCACTTCGACGCCGGCATCGGGCGCGAGCCGCCAAAAATGCAGCAGCACAAGCAGGCCGAGCGCGGCCACCGCTGCGAAGGCCACGCGAAAATCCGACATAGTCAGATCGTCGGGTCCGGCCCCGCGCGCGAGCAGCGAGAATTGCAGCGCGATCGTGCTGAAGGCAACGCCAAGGCCGAAGCCCGCTTGCTGCACCACGCTCATCATGGTGGTCGCCGCCGTGCGCTGATGTGGGGCGACATCGACATAGGGAAGCGTAAAGAGGCAGGTGAGGCCGAGCGAGCGGAAGCCGCCCGTCAACACCAGAAGCACAAACATCAGCCAGACCGGCGTGCCCGGCAAAAGCAAGCCGCAGAGCAGAATGCATCCGGCCGACAGCATCGCGTTGAAATTCATCACATTGCGATAGCCGAACCATCGCAGGATCGGCGTCGTGAAGGGCTTCATGCCGAGATTGCCGGCGGCATAGGCCAGCGTCAGCCCGCCCGATGCGAAGGCCGTCATGCCGAAGCCGCGCTGGAACATCAGCGGCAGAAGCACGGGCGTCGCGCCCACCGTCATGCGGAACAGTACGCCGCCCCACACCGATATCGAGAAGCTCTTCACCCGCATCGCCGAAAGCTCGACCAGCGGATGCGCCGCGCGGTTCAGATGCCGAACCGCGAACCAGCCGGCCACGATACCCGCCACTATCAGGAGCACAGCGCCCGTCCAATCGCGCACGCCGACGCGGTCGAAGCCGTACATCAGAAATCCGAGCGCGGACCCGGTCAGCGCGAATCCCTTGCTGTCGAAAGGACGCTTCTGCGCGTCGCGGAAATTGCCGACATAGCGCATCACCAGGATGATGCCCAAAAGGCCGAGCGGCACGTTCAAGAAGAAAATCCACCGCCAGCTCGCATAGGTGGTGATGAAGCCGCCGAGCGGCGGGCCGATCACCGGCGCGATGAGGCCGGGCCAGACCGTGATCGCGGCGGCGCGTAGGAGATCGCGCTTCTCGGTGCTGCGCAGCACGACCAGCCTTCCCACCGGCGACATCAAAGCGGCCGCCATGCCCTGGACGATGCGCGCCGCGGTGAAACTGTAAAAGTCTTGGGCAATGCCGCAAGCGACCGACGCCAAGGTGAACAGCAGGATCGCGCCGGCGAAGACGTTACGGGTGCCGAAGCGATCGGCCATCCAGCCGCTGGCGGGAATGAAGATCGCGAGGGTCAAGAGATAGGCCGTGATGCCGATGCTGAGCTGGATGGTGCCGACGCCGAGCGACTCGCCCATCTGGGGCAGCGCGGTCGCGATCACCGTGCCGTCGAGATTCTCCATGAAGAAGGCGGTGGCGACGACAAGCGCGATCAGCGTCGGCCGGGCCGGCGGCTTTGCCTGTTCAGCCGATTTCAATGCGCTCAATTCCTGTACCTAAGCCGCCCCTGCGAAGCCGACATACCTACAGGCATCTTTCGCTTGAACGAAAGATGGTTGGTGCCCCCGGCCGGACTCGAACCAGCACACCATCTCTGGCAACAGATTTTGAGTCTGCCGCGTCTACCATTCCGCCACGGGGGCAACCCAAAACATGCGAATGGAGGCGGGATCATAGCGATGGCTTGAGCACCGTCAATAAAGCTCCGGTTTCGCAGCGGCAAAATCGGCCCTAGACTGGCGCGGCGCGGCGGCCCGAGCCATCAGGACATGCAATTCTTCGCTCCCGAAATCGAAAAGCTGCGGCGCATGCATCGGCATCGCACGCTGGCGCTGCCGTCGGGCCTCGATTTCACCTCCAACGATTATCTCGGGTTGTCCCGGCACCCCGCTTTGCGCGAGGCGATCATTGCCGCGCTCGACGATGACGGATTCGTAGGCGCCGGCGGCTCGCGGCTGTTGCGTGGGCACCATCGGGCCCATGAGAGGCTGGAGGCCTTCGCGGCGCAATTCTTCGGGGCCGAGAAGGCGCTCTATTTCGGGAGCGGCTTCCTCGCCAATTTCGCGCTGTTCAGCACGTTGCCAGAACGCCACGACGCGGTGATTTTCGACGAGCGCATCCATGCCAGCGTCAAGGAAGGCGTGCACGCCTCGCCCGCTCCGCGTTACAAGGCGACACACAATGATGTCGCATCGTTCGAAGCCGCGATGGCCCGCGCGCGCGGCAAGGGCGCCAAGCGGATTTTCGTGGCGGTCGAAAGCATCTACAGCATGGATGGCGATTTGGCGCCGCTTATCGAGCTCGACGTGGCTGCCCGGAAGTTTGGCGCCGTGCTGATCGTGGACGAGGCCCATGCCACCGGCGTTTTCGGCCCGCGCGGCCGCGGGCTTTCGGAAGGCTTGCAGAACCAAACCGCGATTGCCGTCCATACTTGCGGCAAGGCGCTCGGCGTCGCCGGCGCGCTGGTCACGGGCCCGGCCGAAACGATCGACTATCTGATCAACAAAGCGCGGCCCTTCATCTATTCGACGGCGCCGCCGCCCATGCTCGCCGCCGCAGTGGAGCGCGCTTTGCGGCTCGTCAACGAGGAACCCTGGCGGCGTGCGCGCGTGCTGGAGCTGGCGCGCTTCGCCCATGGCGAGCTTTGCCCGGACGGCGATTTTACCGGCAGCCAGATCGTGCCCGTGATTCTGGGCAGCGAAGAACGCACGCTTTATATCGCGCGCGCGCTTCAGGAGCAGGGCTTCGACGTCCGCGCCATCCGTCCGCCGACGGTGCCCGAAGGCACCTCGCGCTTGCGCGTTTCGATCAATGCCGGCCACAACGAAGATCAGATCGCTGCGCTCGCAGGCGCATTGCGTGGCTCTATGGCCCGATGAATCCGCTGATTGTGACCGGCACGGATACAGGCGTCGGCAAGACCGTCGTCTCCGCCATGCTGACGCTGGCGCTCGACGCTTTTTATTGGAAGCCGATCCAAGCCGGCATCGCGGACGGCACCGACAGGGGCCGCGTCGCGGCGATGACCGGTCTTTCGCCCGCGCGGCTTCCCACGGGGCGTTTCGTGCTGCGCGAGGCCCTGTCGCCGCATCGCGCGGCGGAAATCGACGGCGTGGAAATAAATTTGGAAAATCTGGCGCTGCCCGAAGTGCCGGAGGATCGCCGCTTGATCATCGAAGGGGCCGGCGGCGTTCTGGTACCTATCAATCGCGCGCTGTTGCAGGCCGATCTCTTCGCGCATTGGGGCGGCGCCGCCGTGCTGGTCGCGCGCACCACGCTCGGCACCATCAATCATACGCTGCTCTCGCTCGAAGCGCTCAAGGCCCGCAACATTCCGGTGCTCGGGATCGTCTTTGTCGGCGAGGCGATGCCCGACAGCGAGCGACCCATCGTGGAATTCGCCCGTGTGAAGCGGCTCGGCCGCCTGCCGATTTTGCCGGAATTGCACGTAACCGCCTTGCGTGCGGCGTTCGCGGCGCATTTCCAAGCGCGCGATTTCGAGGCTTCCGACGGTGGCTGACCACTCGCCTGTCTGGCATCCCTTCACGCAGCACGCACTGGCTAAGCCTGCGATTGCGATTGCGCGTGGCCATGGCGCGACGCTTTATACCGAAGACGGGCGCGCGATTATCGATGCCATTTCGTCCTGGTGGGTCAATCTCCACGGCCACGGCCATAAGCATATCTCGAGTGCGATTGCCGCGCAGGCGGCGAAATTGGAGCAGGTGATCTTTGCCGGCTTCACCCATGAGCCCGCGGAAGCTCTGGCGAAGAAGCTGATTGGCATCGCGCCAAAGAGCTTGGCGCATGTCTTCTATTCGGATTCCGGTTCGACCGCGGTTGAGGTCGCGATCAAGATGGCGGTCGGCGCCTGGCACAATCGAAGGCGCCCACGCCATCGCGTGATCGCGCTGGAGCACGCTTATCATGGCGACATGTTCGGCGCGATGTCGGTCGGCGCGCGCGGGGCATTCAACGCCGCCTATGAGCCGATGCTGTTCGATGTCTCCTATCTGCCGTTTCCAGCACAGGGACGGGAACAGCGGACCATCGACGCGTTGGCATCGCTGTTGAAATCCGCGCCCGATGGTTTCGCGGCGCTCATCGTCGAGCCGCTGGTGTGCGGTGCCGGCGGGATGAAGATCTATGCGCCCGAGGTGCTCACCGAACTCGCCGGTCTTTGCCGCCGCCACGGAATATTCCTGATCGCGGACGAAGTGATGACCGGCTTCGGGCGCACCGGCACCATGTTCGCCTGCGAGCAGGCCGGCTTATGGCCCGATCTGATGTGTCTCTCCAAGGGGCTGACGGGCGGCTTCCTGCCGATGGGGGCGACGCTCGCCAGCGCCGAAATCTACGACGCCTTCTATTCCGAAGATCGCCGCAAGACTTTTTTCCACAGCACGTCCTATACCGGGAACGCCATCGCCTGCGCGGCAGCGGTAGCGAATTTGGAAGTCTTCGAGCGCGAACCCGTCGCGGCACGCATCGCCGGCATCGCCGCCCATCACAAGACGCGCCTCGACCGGTTTCGTGGCCACGGACGAATCGCCGATATAAGGCAAATGGGCACGATTGCCGCCATCGAGCTTGCCGCGACGGATGCGGGCTATTTCGCCACGCTTGGCCCCAAGCTCAACGCGTTCTATCTTCAACACGACATTCTGCTGCGTTCCCTCGGCAATGTCGTTTATGTACTGCCGCCCTATTGCACGAGCGATGCGGAGCTCGACCGGATTTATGATGTTATCGAAGAATCCTTCTCCACTATCGGCGCTTGAAGCAGCGAGTTGCGATCTCGTGCCAGCGTTGCGCGCGCGGTTGACGGCGTTTTGCGGCGCGCCCCGTCTGCATGCGCGCTTCCTGAACACGCTCTCGCTGATGGAGCATATCGGCAGCCGCAAGATCATGGCGACCCAATCGGGCGTCGAACTCGACAATGACACGCTGAAACATCTGGCCGAGGAATCGCGCCACGCTTTCTTCTTCAAGCGCGCGGCGGAAAAACTGGCGCGTCGCAAGCTTGATTATGGCGCCGACGCAACCATCGCGGGCGCATCGGCGCGCGCCTATATGGGGCGGTTGGACGCCGGCATAGAAGCCGCGCTGCCGCCCACACGTCCAGCGGCGCTTCCTTATCTTTACATGTCGCTGATCGTCGAGCTGCGCGCCATCTGGCTGTACCGGCTCTATCGCGACATTCTCGATTCGTACGCCATCGGCATCGCACTGAAAAGCGTTTTGGCCGAGGAGGAACTGCACCTTTCCGCCATGCTCGGGCGCATCGGCGAGATGGACGCGGATTCGGAAATTCGGATCGCCGGTTTCGCCCGCCTCGAAGACCGCCAATTCCGCATCGCCTGGCGCGCCATCGAGGATGCGTGCGAGATCGTTGCCCAAGGCGCGCCCGCATGACGATGCGCCCGATACGCCGCGCCCTCCTTTCCGTCTCCGACAAAAGCGGGCTGACGGAATTCGCGCGCGCGCTGGCGGGCGCCGGCGTGCAGATCCTCTCCACCGGCGGCACGGCGAAAACGCTGCGCGATGCGGGACTCGCCGTCACCGACGTGTCCGATGCGACCGGCTTTCCCGAAATCATGGACGGGCGGGTAAAGACGCTGCATCCGAAAATCCATGGCGGGCTGCTGGGTTTGCGAGATAAGCACGCCGACGCCATGCGCGCGCAAGAGATCGAGGGCATCGATCTTCTGGTGTGCAATCTCTATCCGTTCGAAGCGACCATCGCCAAAAGCGCATCCTTCGACGAAGCGATAGAGAATATCGACATCGGCGGTCCGGCGATGATTCGCTCCGCCGCCAAGAATCATGAATGGGTGACGGTCATCGTCGATCCGGAAGATTATGCGTTGGTGCTTTCCGAGATCGCAAACGGCGGCGTGAAAGCCGAAACGCGGCGCAAGCTTGCGCAGACGGCCTTCGCGCGCACCGCTTACTATGATTCCGCGGTTTCCAACTGGCTGGCGGGACACTCCGGCGACGCGAACCCGCCGCGGCGGCGCAGCTTCGCCGGTCTGTTGCGCCAGACGCTGCGCTATGGCGAGAACCCGCACCAACAGGCCGCGTTCTATGTCGGCGGCGAGAAGCGTCCCGGCATCGCCACCGCGACCCAGCTTCAGGGCAAGGAGCTTTCCTACAACAACATCGCCGACACCGACGCGGCGTATGAATTGGTGGCCGAGCTCGACCGTTCGCGCCCCGCCTGCGCCATCATCAAGCACGCCAATCCCTGCGGCGTTGCGCTGGGCTCCTCGCTCGCCGATGCCTATGCGAAGGCGCTCGCCTGCGATTCCTTAAGCGCCTTCGGCGGCATCATCGCCTTCAACCGCACGCTGGACGGCGCCGCCGCCGAAGAGATCGCCAGACTGTTCACCGAAGTCATCATCGCGCCGAACGCCGATGCGGACGCGCGCCGCATCCTTTCAGCCAAGAAAAATCTGCGCCTTCTGATCGCGGGGGGCCTCCCCGATCCCAACGCACCCGGCCTCATCTTCCGTTCCGTCGCGGGCGGCATGCTGGTGCAGACACGGGACAATGTGGGAACCGAGCGCGCCGCTCTCAAGGTCGTGACCAAACGCAAACCCACGGACGCCGAGATCTCCGACATGCTGTTCGCGGCCTCCGTCGCCAAGCATGTGAAGTCGAATGCCATCGTCTACGCCAAGGACGGCGTCACCGCCGGCATCGGCGCGGGCCAGGTGAGCCGCATCGATGCCGCGAAGCAGGCGGCGGCGAAGGCCAAGGAAGCGTCCGCCACGAATGGCTGGCCGGAGCCGAAGACCAAAGGCTCGGCGGCGGCGTCCGAAGCCTTCTTCCCGTTCCCCGACGGTTTGATCGTCACCGCCGAAGCGGGCGCCACCGCGATTATCCAGCCGGGCGGATCGGTGAAGGATGACGAAATTATCAGATGCGCGGACGAACTCGGGCTCGCCATGGTGTTCACCGGCACGCGCCACTTTAAGCATTAGACCGGGACGGCTCTCTCCTCGCGCACGAAGAGAAGGCCGAGGAACCCGATGAACAGGAACAGCACGATCACCGCCATGCCCCATTGCTGACTGCCGCTTGCGGCGGTGGCGAAGGCGACGGCGGCGGGCGCGACGAAGGCTGTCGCATCGCCCGACAGCGCATAGAGCCCGAAGAATTCCGTTACCTGCGCTTCCGGCGCGATCTTCGCCATCATGGCGCGGCTGTTGGCGTAGGTGGCGACAAGGCAGACCGCGATCAGGCTGACGGTGGCGATGTAGAACATCTCCGGCGCGGTCTCGAAGAACGGCAAGGATGACGCCGCCGTTCCCGGCACATAGGGGATGACGAAGAACAGCTGGTCTGGCGCGAAGCCGAGCGAGAACAAAGCCGCCAGCATCATCCCGCCGAGCGACAATAGCAGCGCGCGCCTGGTGCCGATGCGATCACCGATGCGACCGCCGAGAAATCCGCCAAGCGCGGCAAACACCGAAAGCAGGATGCCGTAGAGCGCGCTCTCGATCTCGCCCCAGCCGAACACGCCCGCCGCATAGACGCCGCCGAAGGCGAGCATCACATTCAGCCCGTCATTGTAGATCATGCGCGCGGCGAGATAGGCCGCGACATTGCGGTAATGCTTGAGGCTCTTGAAGGTGCGCGCAGCGGACGAAATCCCGCGCCGCACCGCTTCGCGATAGGGCAAACGTCGCGACGGATTGTCGGGCGTGAAGAGGAAGAACGGCAGGCTGAAGAGCACAAGCCAAAGCGCCGTCAGTGGGCCGGAAATCCGTTCGTGCTCGTGGGCCGCGCGGTCGAGGCCGAACAAAGGCTGCTCAGGCAGATAGATGAACAACAGCACGAACAGCAGCAGCACGATGCCGGCGACATTGCCGAGCGCGTAACCGAGTCCCGACCAGCGGCCGATGCGCCCCGGCGGCGCCAATGCCGGCAGCATCGCGCCATGGAACACCAGCGACCCGTCATAAGCGAAATTGGAGAGCGCAATCGCGAGGCCGATTCCGGCAAGGCCAAGCCCCGCCCCGCCGGGCGCGCCGAACCACAACGCCGCCGTGCTCAACGCGAGCAACAGCGTGAAGAATGCGACCCACGGTTTGCGCCGCCCGCCGGCATCCGCGATGGCGCCGAGGAACGGCGCCGTCATCGCCACCACGAGCCCGGCATAGCCCTGATACGCCGCCCACAGCGCCTGGCCGCGCACCGGATCTCCGATAATGTCGCGCGAGAAATAGGTCGCGTAGACATAGACGGTGATGACCAGCACATAGGGATTGCGCGCCCATTCGAACAGCACCCAGGACACGCGGCCGAACTTAGAATTTTTTGCCGGCATGAACGCCCCAGAGGCGCGAGCGCTCGATCCAGCCCTTGGCGGTGTCGAATTCCACTTCGCAGGCCCGCATCCCGCAATTCTCGATGCGTCCGATGGCGCCGGGCTGCGCCTCGGCGAGGACATCCGAATCCGCGTTCTCGCCCTCGCGTATCGCCACATCCCTTGTGCCTATCACCAGGGCAGTGCGCTCGCGCGACAGCAGCGCCATGTGGATCCAGCCGATCTCGCCGTCCATGTCGCGCACGCGCCGCCACACTTCAAAGGACGACAGCACCTCCACCGGCAGGCCTTTGCGGTGATAGACCCATTTGATGCGATGCTTGTCGCTCGGCCCTTCGCGCATATAGGTCTTGGCGTCCTTGAAGCTGACGAAATAGGGATCGTCCGCGGACGACGCGGGAGCGGCCGCCAAGACAAGCGCAAACGCGAAACCAGCCTTCCGGATTATCGACGCCACGCAAGAGACCCGCGAATCACCGTTTCCGTTGTAAGCCGAAGCGAAGGCCCGTAAAAGCCGCTTGTTGAATCTCATCCTCCCTCCGCCGGCCTCAAGAGCAAAGCCATGAAAAAGCCCCTCGTCATCGTCACACGCCGGTTGCCCGACCAGGTCGAGGCGCGGCTGAAGGATCAATTCGATGCGCGGCTCAACGCGGCCGATGTGCCGATGGACGCGGCCACGATGAAGGCGGCGGTAGCGACGGCCGAGGTGCTGGTGCCCACCGTCACCGACAAGGTCGGCGCCGACATCATCGCAGCCGCCGGCCCGCAATTGAAGCTGATCGCCAATTTCGGCGTCGGCTACAATCATATCGACGCGAAGGCAGCCGCTGCGCGTGGCATCGCGGTCACCAACACGCCGGGCGTGCTGACGGACGCCAGCGCCGATATCGGCATGACGCTTATCCTGGCGCTGACGCGGCGCGCGGTGGAAGGGATGAAGCTGTTGGAAGCGGGCGGCTTCACCGGCTGGTGCCCGACCTGGATGATGGGCCCGGGCCTGCGCGGACGGCCGCTCGGCATCATCGGCATGGGCCGTATCGGCGAAGCGATGGCCCGGCGCAGCAAAGCCTTCGGGATGGTCATCCACTATCACAACCGCAAACGGGTCGCCGCCGAGATAGAGCGCGAGCTTGAAGCGACCTATTGGCCCGACCTCGACGCCATGCTGCCCGAGATGGACATCGTCTCGATCAACACGCCATCGACGCCGGAGACGCGCCATCTCTTCTCGGCCGAGCGGCTGGCCCGCATGAAAAAGACGTCCTATCTCATCAACACCGCGCGCGGCGACATCATCGACGAGGCGGCCCTCGCCGCCGCGCTGGAGAACGGCGCGCTGGCGGGCGCCGGGCTCGACGTCTACGAGCACGAGCCGAAAGTTCATCCCAAGCTGATCGGACGGCGCGACGTGGTGCTGCTGCCGCATCTGGGCTCCAGCACCTATGAAGCGCGCCATGGCATGGGCGCCAAGGTCATCGCCAATATCGAAGCCTTCGTCGCCGGCACCGCGCTGCCCGACCGCGTCAACTGAACCCCGCTTGCGCGGCCCGCTCATTCCCGCATTTTCCATTCGCAGTTTCATATTGGGAGTCTAAGCGAACTTTGACTCGCGGGGATTGGCCGCGAATAAGTCCTCGCAATCCCTGTGCATTTTACGGTCAAGTCCGCGCTGGGGAACTCTCCGGAGCTTTCTCTTGGGCTTTATTTGGTTTACGCGCCGATAACTTTGTTTGTGCAAGTATTCGCCATATCGACTTCGCGCCGAATCGCCTGGAAATCATTGTGGGTGGTGCGGATATTCTCGATCGCCGCCGCAAGTCCGCCGACCTCCAATTGTTCAAGACGCACCAGCGCGGAATCGATCGCCTCGGCGGATCGCTGGCGCAAAGCCGCGATGTCGGATTTCGTTTCGGCGCCGACCGGTACCGGCGCCATCAATGCGGTGTTGGCGTTGCCGCGCTCGAGGCGAAAATTCTGGGCGGCTCCAAACAGGTCGTTCGAGAGGTCGATCAGCGCGGGGATGCGCTGAGCCTCTTCCTGGGTCTTGAGGGTCTGTATCGCATAAAAGGCGCACACCGCGACAAGGGCCAACGTCAACAGACCGGTGACGGCCTGGAGCAAAACGCGGATCGAAAGCAACCGCTTCATGTCAGGAATACGCACCCCGGCAAGGTCTATCCCAGTCGATGGCTTTTCGCGTCTTTTCGCGCGTCTCCGTTTGGACCCTGTTTCTCGGGACGGAGCACCATCGACAGCCCTAAAATAGGGGCGCGACGATTAACAAATACTCGCGAAACGATAGAGGGGCAAAGCCTGGAGGGTGGGGTTTTGGCGGAAGAAGTTCCGTAGCGCCAACCACTCCTTAACCATGTTCGCAGGTGGCGGCGTCTTCTGGCATGATGCTTGGCAGGGATTGTGAGGGGACTGGACATGGCCAAGGCATATTGGGTTACTACTTATCGTTCCATTTCGAATCAGGATGCGCTCGCCGCTTACGCGAAATTGGCGGCACCCGCGCTTCAGGGCGCGGGAGGACGCTTCCTCGCGCGCGGACTTCCCGCCATGACCAAGGAGGGCGGTCTGATGCAACGCACCGTGCTGATCGAATTCCCCAGCGTGGCCGCTGCCATCGCCGCCTATAACGGCGCGGGGTACAAGGAAGCGCTCGCGGCGCTCGGCACGAATTCCTGCGAGCGCGAGATCCGCATCATCGAAGGGATCGAGTAAAACGCGAACCGGGTGAGGGGCGATTTACCCCCCACCCGATCCAGCGCGATTTCTTCGCTTACTGCGCGGCGATCCGGAATTTTTGGACGCGCTTGCCGCGGTTCTCGGCGAGATAGACATTGCCCTTCGTATCCACCGCGATCCCGTGCGCCTGATTGAACTGGCCGGGGAAGCTGCCGGGACGGCCGAAGCTCGACAGCACCTTGCCGCTCGCCCGGTCGAGAATGTCGATCTGGGCGCTGTTCTGATTGATGACATACATCAGGCGCTGCTGCGGATCGGGCGAGAAGTCGATCGCCACGGCCGAACCGCCGCTCTGCTTCAATGCGCCGCCCGCTTGCGGGGTGACCGGCTTCCACGGCACCTGGATGGTGCGCTTCAGCGCGCCCATCTTGTCGTAGACGCGGATGGCCGCGCCCTGCCGGTTGCAGACATAGACCATGCCGTCCTTTGCCATCGTCAGGCAGTGCACGGTTTCCATGTCCTCGATCTTCCACTGGCGCAGGAATTTGCCGGTCTTGTCCATCACCGCGACGCGGCGGTTGGAATCGGAGCCCTCACCGTCCGAGACATAGACATCGCCATTGCCGCGATCGACAAAGATGCTCGATGGCATAAAGAATTGCGCGGCCGCTGAATTGAGCGGCTTGCCCTTCGGCGTCCCGTCGGACGAATCGACTTTGCCCTTCGTGCCGATCTGAAGCAGTAGCCGCTTTCCGTCGCGGGTATATTTCTGCACCATCCCGGAGGGCGCGCTGGCGACCCAGAAATTGCCTTCCGCATCGAAATGACAGGAGTGCAGCCGGTCGTCGAACTGAGGACCGTTCCAGGATTGGACGACATTGCCGGCCGGATCGAATTCGATGATCTGCGGCGCCAATTTCGCGCCGTTGAGATCGCCTTCGACGACGTCCTGCCGGTTGAGGATGAAGACATGGTCCTGCGCATCGACGCACAGACCGCCGAGGCCGCCGAGCACCCATTGATTGGGCAGCGGTTTCGGCCAAGCCATTTCCACCTCGTAGCGCGGCGCGGTTTGGGCGAGCGCGGGGCCGGCGATGATGGCAGCCGCAACCGCGAATGTTGCGAGCAAAGAAGCTTTGGAAACGCGCTTTTTCATTGGTCGTCCTCCCGACGGCGATCTCGCGGCGGATAATGCCTTCCCACCGCACCTCTTAGCAATGGCGGCCAAGAATGGCGGTTTGTGCTAATTTTCCGCAGGCAAACGCAGGAGGGAGTGATGAACAACAAAGTGATAGGTGCAGGCCTCATTCTGGCGACAGCCGCGCTCGCCGCCACATGGTCCTTCGCGGCGCAGCAATCCGAGCAGCCCGGCTCGGGCTTCCAGCCCAACGCCTATTTCCAGATGCCGCTCGAAAAGGATCCGACCCGCCAGGTACGGCTGCAAAACGTCATTCTTCCACCCGGCGCGGCCAACCGGTTCCACCGTCATCCGGGCGATCAATGGTGGGCGGTGCAGGAAGGCGAGATGACCTACACGGTGAGGGGCCAGACCCCGCGCGTGCTCAAGCCGGGGGAGTTCGTCTATGTCCCGCGCGGCACCATCCATCGCAACCAGAACCTGACCAATCGTCCGGTGCGCTCCATCGAGCTCAACATCACCGACCGCGACAAGCCGCAGACCGAACAAGTGCCGGATTAAGCAGGAAATTCTTTCCGTCGGCGGCGCCCGTCCGGGCGCGGTCACTTTTGTGCTAGTCTATCGACAGGAAACGGACATTGTGGCCGAGTCCGGGCCATCGCCTTTGCGGCGGATGGCGGAAAATCAATTCCCTGGGAGGAGACGAATATGCGGATACGCGCAAGTTTTGCCGGATTGGCTGTCATGCTGGCGGTCGTCGGTTGCTCGCAACAAGAAACAGCGGGCGGCGGCGGGAGTGGCATCGAAGGCGTCGCCAACGCCATGGGCGCGACCAATCTCAACACGATCGAATATGCCGGCTCGGGATCGGTGTTCGGCTTCGGACAAGCCTATCTGCCGGGCGAGGCGTGGCCGCGGTTCGATCAGGAAGTCTATCGCGTGCAGGCCAATTACCAGGCCCCCGCGTTTCGGCTCGATCAAACGCGCAGCCAAGGCATGCACCCGCCGCATGGTGGCGCGGCGCAGCCGATCGCGGGCGATCAGCGCACGGTCGCGGTCGTCAACGGCGAAAGCGCCTGGGCGGAAAATGGCGACATGGCGACTCCCAATCCGGGCGGCGCGGCGGGCGACCGCCGGCGCATGCTGTGGGCGACGCCGCATGGCGTGATCAAAGCGGCGCTGGCCAATAACGGCACGCTCGAAGGCAACACCATCACCTTCACCGCCGAGGGCCGCGAGTTCAAAGCGACCGTGAGCGGCGATAATCTGGTCGAGAAGGTCGCGTACCTCAACACCAATGAAGTGATCGGCGATTATCCCGTCGAGGTCACCTATTCCGATTACATGGATTACAACGGCGTCAAATTCCCCACCCACATCGTGCAGACCGATGACGGTCATCCGACCTTCGACATCCGCATCACCAGCATGCAGCCGAATGCGGCGGTCACCATGGACGTACCGGCGAATGTGACGAACGCGGCGCCCCCTGCCCCGATGACGGCCAAATCGGAAGTGCTGGGCCCGGGCTTCTGGTACATCAACGCCGGCGGCACGTGGAGTTGGGCGCTCGACTTCGGCGACCATGCGGTCGTTGTCGAAGCCATCACCAGCGAAGCGCGTTCGCTCGCGGTCCTCGAAGAGGTCCGCCGGCTGATGCCCAACAAACCGATCCGCTACCTCCTCAATACGCATGCCCATTACGACCATGCCGGCGGCTTGCGCACCTTCGTGCAGCAGGGCATCACCATCGTGACGCATGAGATGAACGTGCCGTTCTACAAGGAAGTCTGGGCGCGTCCGCGCACCATCGCGCCGGATTCGCTTTCGAAGGAGCCCAAGGAAGCAGTTTTCGAAACGGTCTCCGACAAGAAGGTGATGACCGGCGGCGGCAAGACCCTTGAGCTCTATTACATGAAGAACACCGGCCATAACGGCGCCAATCTGCTGATCTATGCGCCGCAGCAGGGCGTGGTGTTCTGGGGCGACGGTTACAATCCGCCGCCCGGCGATGATCCGATCGATCCGGCGCGCACGCCGGAATATGGGATCGATCTGATCCGCGTCATCAACGAAAACAACCTCAATGTCAGGACGATCGCGCCGGCCCATGGCGCGGGCTCGCGGCCCTACGACAATCTGAGGAAGGCCGCCGGCTTGATGGCACCGTAAAGAGTCGCGCGTAAAAAGTTATGGCCGGCGAGACTTGCGTTTCGCCGGCCCTTTTCTTTTCAACACCACATGTCATTCCCGGCCGAGCAGCCGAAGGTTGCGAGGGGAAGGGAATCCATCTTTCGAAATTGAGACTCTGCTTTATCCAAATGGATCCCCTTCCCTCGCATCGCTAATGCGATGCTCGCCGGGGATGACACGGGAGCCCAATTTTCCGCCGCCTACTTCTTCAAAATCAGCTTCTGCACCCGCCAGTTCGATGTTTCCGCGGCGTAGATTTCGTTTTCCGACGGGCAGGCGATGGCGTGCGCGCCCGAGAACGAGCCGAGATTGCGTCCCGACCTTCCGATCACGCCGAGCACCTTGCCGTCGAGCGACACCTTGAAGATGCGGCCCGGGAATGTGGACTCGCCGACGAACATCACCTGGTTCGCGCCCGGCGTGATGCAGAGCGAATTGGGCGCTCCGATCACCTGGGCCAGCCGCGCGCCCGTCGGCGTATTGCCGTTGACGGCACGCGCTCTCGCATCGGGCGGCAGATCGATGGTGAACTGGCGCAGGAACTTGCCTTCGGTATCGAACACCTGGATGCGCCGGTTCGAGCGGTCGCCGACATAGACATTGTCGTTGCGGTCGATGGCGATGGCGTGGGGCAGATTGAACTGGCCCTGGCCATTGCCCCTGGTGCCCCACGACTTCACCCAATCGCCGTTCTTGTCGATCTTGGCGACGCGCGAATTGATGTAGCCGTCGCTGATATAGGTGTTGCCCTGGCTATCCCAGGCGACGTCGGTGGGCTGGCGGAAGAGGCCGTCGATCGGCGCCAGCGGCGGCTCGACATGCTCCCACGGCTTCGCCTCGTCGTCGGCCGATTCCTTGCGGCGTCCGAACACCCAGACGACGCGCCCGGCGGGATTGAACTTCACGATCATGTCCGAGCCCTTGTCGATGGCCCAGATATTGTCTTCACGGTCGATGCGCACGGAATGAGCGAAGGCCCAGGCATAAAGCCCCTTGCCGATCTCGCGGACGAAAGTGCCGTTCTGGTCGAATTCGAGCAATTGGGCGGCGGTCGGCGCATAGGCCGGACCATTGGCGCTGTTCGAGCGCGTGAAGACGAAGACATGCCCCTTCGAATTCACCGCGACGCCCGGCACCTCGCCGAAATTCATCCCGTCGGGGAGCTTCGGATAATTGGCGACCGAGTTGAAGGCGATTTGCGGCACGCCTTGCTGCGCGAGCGCGGGTCCCACCAGCAAGGCAAGACACAGAGTCACGAATTTTTTCACGGGGGCCCTCCCTTAGAGCATGTCGGGCTGTGTGCAGCCTCGAAGGACAAGTAGACCATAAAAGGTGCTTCGGCGTTACAAGGATTCTCGATAGGGTCGGCCCGCAACAGGGCTACAGGGACGGCCGCAAATTGGCGAACAAGGCGATTGTCACGCTGGCGGTTGGGCACGCCTATAGCGAACGGTTCGAGCAATTCTGCCGCAAGAATTGGATGGAATACGCCGCCCGACACGGCTACGACATCGTCGTGTTCAAAGACCCGCTCGACAGAAGCGAGCGCGTGGCCAAGCGCAGTCCCGCCTGGCAGAAATGCTTGGTGCTGTCTCAGCCCTAAATGGCGGAGTATGAGCGTGTGGTGTGGGTCGATTCCGACATCGCCATCAATCCTGCCGCGCCGTCGATCGTGGAGGGCGTGCCGATCGAGCGCATCGGCGCCACCGACGAACACGCATTCCCCTCACCACAAGCGCGCCAAGCGATTCTTGAGGCGCTCATCGCCAGCTCGCCCGATAGCGGGGCGTTGAGCAAAGCGTTCTGGCAAAGCTGGCGCGATGCGGGCGCCTGGCACGCTGCCTAAGCCGAAGCGCTTGGCGAGCGGCACCGCGACGATGGCCGCCGCGAGCAGGATGACGAACGTATAGAGAAAGGACATGGGAGCCTCAGATGGGCACGCGCCGCGAAAGCGATCTTAGCCGAATTGCGGGCCTGTAACGCCAAACTGATCTGTGCGACCGTCCGGCGGACTTCCTTGGCCAAGCCCCACGCCGTTAGAGTCGCGCTATGCCCATCCTGTCGCGCCGTTTCGCCATCGCCGCCCTCATCGCCGCATCGTTTTGCGGCAGCGCCGCCGCGGCTCCGGCGCCAACCACCGAGACGCTGGGCCGCCTTACCGGCGCGGGCCGCACGCAGGCCCTGATCGACGGCGCCAAGCGCGAAGGCTCGATCACCATCTATTCTTCGATCCCCTTGCCGAACCAGTCGGAGATCACCGGCGCCTTCGAAAAGAAATATGGCGTGAAGGTCAATCTGTGGCGTGGCGAGTCGACGCAAATCCTTCAGCGCGCGGTCAACGAAGCGCGCGGCCGCCGCCACGTCGCGGACGTCGTCGAGACCGCCGCCGCCGAGGTCGAGGCGTTGCAACGCGAGGGGCTGCTTCAACCGGTGACGCTGCCGGTGTTCGCCGATCTGATGCCGCAAGCGACGGTGCCGGGCCGCGCCTGGATCGCCTCGCGCCTGACGATCTTCGGGGCCGGCTACAACACCAATCTGATCAAGCCGGCCGACGCGCCCAAGACTTATCGCGATCTGCTCGATCCCAAATGGAAAGGCCGCATCGGCATCGAAGCCGAGAATGCCAATTGGCTGATGTCAATTTCCGGCATCGAAGGCGCGCCCAATGTGGAAGCGCTGTTCCGCGACATCGTCGCCAAGAACGGCATGTCGGTCAGGCGCGGCCACACGCTGATGGTGCAGCTCGTGGCGTCCGGCGAGGTGCCACTCGGCCTCAACGTCTACAATGATCACGTCGCAATTGCGAAAGATGCCGGCGCACCGGTCGAGATGATCTATCTGCAACCCATCATCGCCATGCCGTTGGGGCTCGCCGCGTTCAAGAACGCGCCGCACCCGCACGCCGCGATCCTGTTCCTCGATTTCCTGCTGACCGACGGGCAGGCTCTGGTGGCGAAGCACCACATGCTTCCAACCAATATCAAGATGAAGCCGCTGCCCGCCAACATGAACATACACGTCATCGACATCCCCAAATACGTCAACGAGAATAAGAACTGGATCGAGCGCTACCGCGCCATCTTCGCCGGACGCCGCTGATGATTCCGTTCAAGCTCGAACATATCGATCATGTCGTGTTGCGCGTCGCCGATGTCGCGAAGAGTCTTAGCTTCTATGTCGATACGCTCGGCTGCAGCGTGGACAAGGTGCAGCCCGACATCGAGCTGACCCAATTGCGGGCCGGCACATCGCAGATCGATCTGGTGCCCATCAACGCGAAACGCGGCGACGGCCTACCGATTGGGCCCGGGCGCAATGTCGATCATTTCGCGCTCGAGATCGCGCCGTTCGACGAAGCCGCCATCCGCGCCTATCTCGCAACGCAAGGGATAGACGCGGGCGAAAGCAAGCGCCGCTACGGGGCGAAGGGCTATGGCCCCTCGCTCTACATCACCGATCCCGACGGCAACGTCGTCGAGCTCAAAGGCCCGCCGGAAGCCTAGCGCCCTTCGTTCAGCGCCGCATCCAACCCTTCGCCCGAAGCAACGAATTCGCGCTGCCCGACCACGCGCAGAAAATCGGCCATCGGGATTTCGCCGCTGTGGATCGACACCATCCGCGTCGGCTTAATGCTCACCCGCTGGATGTTGGAGAGCAGAGTCATATTGCGCGGCGTTGCGGCGGGCGTCGTCCCGGCCGGCACCGACTCGAATAGATCGGCCTGGATCAAAATGCCTTCGGCGGGCAGGAACGCCATCAGCATGTCGCTGGCGTGATCCAGGTTCTGCACATGATAGAGCCGAAGCTCGCGCCTGCCGTCGGTGATCGTGCGGCGATCCTGCACGCGGACATAATGCACCTGGCGCGGATTGCGGGCGAGCGCGTCGGGTTCGACAGAGTGGGAATTCAGGCTCAGCGCGAGGGCTTCGTAATAATCGAAATTCGCTTCCTGCGTGATGATGAGCACGTCTTCCGCCCCGTAGCCGCGCAAGCCGCCCGCATGATCGAAATGGTGATGGCTATTGACGACATAGCGTAAGGGCTTGCCCGGCACGAGGCGGCGCACTTCGCGTATCACCGCCATGGAACGCCGCTCGTTCAGCGGCGCTTCGATGACGGTGGTGTATTCGGCGAATTCGATGGCGATGCTGTTATAGCCACCACCGCCGATCATCCACACGCCCGGCGCCAATTCGCGCGTCGCCACCTGGCCGGAATTGTCGGTCGCCGCACGTACCGACGCCGGTATTTCCAACGCCGCGCCGGGGACGTTGAATTCCAGCGTCGTAGCGCTGAAATCATAGGACGGATGCGGCGGGATGCCGACGCTCTGATGCACTTCGGGGCCGAAGGCGAAGCCGGCCGCCGCCGGCTTCCATTGCGCGTAGCGCGTCTCGACGAACTGGTCGCCGACCACCGGGCTCGGGAACCAAGTCTGGATCTTGGTGACGTGGTTTGCTTCGTCGATCCATCCGGTCAGCGGATATTTGTCCATGTATTTGAAGCTGATCGTGCGGATGCGCTTGATGCTGCGGAAGCTCTCGGCGTGGTCTTCCATTTTCAGGTCGCGCGCCTGCAAGGCGGCGCGGATGAAGCCATGCGGCGTCATCACGATTTCGAGACGGCGGGCCGTCACGTCTTCGGGCCGCGCCGTCACGGAGCCGTCCGCATTCTGGTTCCAGGCATACCCGTCGCGGTAGAGCGCGATCGAGCGCCGTTCGCCGACGATCGGGCGCTGGCCGCCGCCCTTCTCGGCCGGATTGTCGCCCTGCGTACGCACCTGCTCCTCGCGCATCGAATTGGTCTCGAAATCGATGGTGCGGGTGAAGCTTTTGAGATGGAACCGCGGCCAGCCATCCTGGATTGCCGGCGTTTCGCTCTGCCCGATCACGGCGATGTAACCATCGACGCCGCCATAGCGGATGGATTTGGCCGCGGTCGCGCCGATCGCGGCATCGGCCGCCCGCACCACCGCCATCGGATTTGGCGCGTTCTGCGCCTGCCCGGGCCCGCCGAGGAGCACGGCCCCTAGAAGTGTGACGGCGATCTTCTTCAGCATGATTCCCTCCCCATTGGCCCTTGGTCTTACGGGAAAACTAGCATTTCGCCCTTGCCGGAAAAACGCAAATGCTGCGAAATGCGCCCATGCTCTCAATATTGCGCCGTCCGCTTGCTATTATCGCGGCTCTCGTGCTCACGGGTTGCGCCGCATTTAGCGGACTGCCCCCGGGTCTCTCGACCGAAGACCGGCTCAAAGCGATGCCCACCGCGGGCCTTCCGCTACAGCGGCCGGTCAACATCTATTGGAGCAAGGAGCAGATCCCCTTCATCGAGGCGCAGACCGACACCGACGCCGCATTCGCGCTCGGCCTCGTGCATGCGCATTTGCGCCTCGGCCAGATTGAAGTCTTGCGGCGCGTCAGCCAAGGGCGTCTTGAGGAAATCGGCGGGCCGTTCGGGCGCGTACGCGCGATGGGGCGCGCCCTTCGTATCCTTGAACTGGGCCGGAGTTCGGACGCGGTCTATGCCGCGATGGCGCCGCCGCAAAAAGCGTTCCTGGATTCCTTCGTCGCCGGGCTGAACCATTATCAAAGCCACATGGCTGTCGCGCCCTATGAATATGGCCTCCTCGGCATCGCGCCCGAACCCTTTAAGCCGCAGGAGATCCTCACGCTCGGCCGGCTCGCCTCGGTCGACGTGTCCTGGTTCACCTGGTTCAGCCTGCTGCCTCTGCGCGGACGACCCGATTGGCCGCAGCTTTGGAACGCGGCGCTCAAACGCGGCACCGGCGCCGAACCGCTGGTGAGCGAGGGCCAGAAAACTGCCGCGCTGCAAGGCCTGAACGATCTTCTTGCCAACACCGCGCGGATCGGCTCGAACAGTTTCGCGGTCGGCGGCGGCAAGACGCAAAGCCGCGCCGCGATCATCGCCAGCGATCCGCATCTCGGCACCAATCTGCCCAATATGTGGCTGCTCGCCGGATTCAAATCGCCCTCCTATCACACCGTCGGATTCATGATCCCCGGTCTGCCTTTTGTCGCCGAAGGGCGCAATGAGCGCATCGCCTGGGGCGGCACGAATTTGCGTTCGGCGGCGAGCGACCTGATCGACGTGTCGCGTTTGCCCGCCGATCAGATCAAGACGCGCCAGGTGAATGTGAAAGTGCGCTGGTGGTCGGACGAGACCGAAACGATCCGCGAAACGCCCTACGGCCCGATCATCTCGGACGCCGAATTGATTCCGAAGCTCCCCGGCGAGAGCTTCGCGATCAAATGGATCGGCCATCGTCCGTCCGACGAATTCTCCGCCATGCTCGGCGTCGCGCGGGCGGGAAATTGGGGCGAATTCCGCTCGGCGCTCGAGAATTTCTCCATCTCGGCGCAGAACTTCGTCTATGCCGATGTCGCGGGCAATATCGGCCAGATGGTGACGACCCATGTGCCGCGGCGCTCGGAGACACCGCCGGCCGATCTGGTGCGCCCGCTCAGCGATGCGGCGGCGTGGGACACGATCCTCAATTCGGGATCGCTGCCCCAAAGCTATAATCCGCCGGAAGGTTTCGTGGCTTCCGCGAACGATACGCCGCCCAAGACGCCCTTCCCCATCGGCTATTTCTTCGGCGGCAATGACCGCGTGATGCGGATGCGCGAGGTGCTTGGCGCCAAGACCAATGTCACCGTCGACGATTTGAAAGAATTGCAGCGCGACACCTATATGGCCTCCGCGGTACGGCTCAGGGACGCGCTGGTCAAACGGGCGCGGGGCATTGCCAATCTGCCGCCGGAGGCGAGAAACACGCTTGAGCTGATCGCCGCGTGGAACGGCCGTTACGATGCCGATTCAAAAGGCGCCGTCGCTTTCGAAGGAACGGTCGCGGCCCTGATCCCGCTGCTTGCGACGCCCCTTGAGCGGGACATCATCGAGATCGGCGGCTCCGAATATGCGATCTACGCCGACAAGGTTGCGGCTTCTCCGCCGGGTGTGTTGGAATTGCAGATCGCCGCCTCTCTGACGGAAGCGCAGAAATCCGTCGCCGCCTATCCCGTCTGGGGCGACATGCATGCGCTCAGGCTGCGGCACACATTCGGCGTGCTGCCGCTGATCGGCGGGCGCTACGTCTATCGCGACATTCCCTGGCCGGGTTCCAACGAGACGATCTGGCGCGCCGGGCATGGTCTGTCGGGCGCCAAGATGAATACCGGCTTCGGCTCGCAGGCGCGCCACATCTCCGACATGGCCTATCTCGACAGCAATTGGTTCGCTCTGCTGGGCGGCAATGATGGCTGGTTCAACTCGGCGAATTTCTTCGATCAGGTGGAGAATTTCCGCTCCAGCACGCTGATCGAAGTGCCGCTTCGGCTGGAAAGCGTGCGGGCGAAATTTCCCTACCGGACCACGCTCAACCCGCAATAAGGCTGCAACCGGTATCCGTTCTTAACGACTAATCAAGGTATTGGCGCTAAGACAATCTAGGATTGTAGTTAATAATTATTGCAACCTTAGACGTGATGGCGGCCCGGAATGATCGTCGAGCAAACCCTCCCCGCGACTATCCTGCCGCGCCTTCTCACACCTGCGCCTTCTCCCAATGGGGTGTTCTACCGGAAGGCGCCACCGCCCCGCGCGCCCGCATCGAGGTTCGAACCGCTTGGTCCGCCCCCGGTCAAGCCGAGAACTGTGATGCGGGTGCGCGCGGCGCATTCTTTTCCCGTGTGAGGCGCGACATGACGCGAAATCTCATCGTAGAAAATCTTCCGCGCCCGCTGCATCTGGTGATCGTCGATGACGAGCGCGGCATCACCGCGTTCATCGGCTTCGTCGCGCGCGAGCGCGGCTGGACGGTGGAGGCGGCGGTCGACGAAGCCGAATTCCGTCTCGCCTATGCGGGCCAGAAGCCCGATGCGATCGCGCTCGATCTCCAGCTCGGCCGCAGCGACGGCATCGAGCAGCTTCGCTTTCTCGCGCAGGATCGCTTTGGCGGCAGCCTGCTGCTGCTCTCCGGCATGGACGAACGCGTGCTGTCGGCCGCGCGCGAGCGCGCCAATTCGCTCGGCCTATCGGTCGCCGTGTCGGAGACGAAGCCGATCAGGGTCAAACGGCTGCATGATATCCTCGAAAAGATCGAGCGCGACTTTGCCCCGGCGAGCGCCAAGAAAAGCGCGGCCACGCGCGAAAGCGGCCAGCCGGCTTCGGTCATCCACCCCGCAGATGTGCGCGCCGCGCTCGAATCCGGCCAAACCGAGCTTCATTTGCAGCCGATCCTCAACGCGCGCGACCGCAGCGTGACGCGGTTAGAAGCGCTGGTGCGCTGGCGTCATCCGATCTTCGGGATGATCCCGCCCGACCGCTTCATCCCCATCGCCGAACAGGACGAAGCGACCATCGACGCCCTCACCTTCTGGGTCGTCGAGACCGCGCTCGCCCATTACATGAAGCTGTCGCGCCAAGGTTTCGCCATCCCTATCTCGGTCAATCTCTCCCGCGTCAATCTGCACGCGCTCGATTTTCCCGATGTCGTCGCCGCCGCGCTGGAAAAAAGAGGCATCCCGCCTTCCGCCCTTTCCTTCGAATTGACGGAGAGCGCCGCGCTGGGCGATCCCGGCGCCGTCATCGACATCCTCACAAGGCTGCGCCTCAAGGGTTTCGCGCTGATGATCGATGATTTCGGGACCGGCTATTCCTCGTTGCACAATTTGCGGCATTTGCCCTTCTCGGAGATCAAGCTCGACAAATCCTTCATTTGCGACGTGCTGCAATCGCGCGACTCGCTCACCATCGTCAAATCCGTGGTGGACATGGCGCGCACCCTCAACCTCGAAACGGTGGCCGAAGGCGTCGAAAGCGCAAGCGAAGCGCAATTCCTCACCGCGCTCGGCGTCACCGCGCTGCAAGGCTATCATTTCAGCCGTCCGCTGCCGCTCGATGCGCTCCTGAACTGGCTTCACGCGCGCACGCCCGCGAAGGCGGAGGCGCATGGCCCAGATGTTTCCGGCTGATTACGCCGCGTTTGCTGTGCCAGCATGGGTTGAACAGCTCTGCCTCTTGGCCTAAATTCACGGTTCCGTGAATTTCCTGCAATGCCTTACCTTCAAAAGATAATCCGGTTCGGAATCCTGGGAGGGATCCTATGAAGAAAACTCTGTTGTCGTCGCTTGCCGTCGCCGCGGTGCTGGCCGCGGCTCCTGCGCTCGCCCAAAACAAGGCGACCGTGACGGGCGTGCCCGAAATCAAATTCACTTCGGTGCCGAACTTCCTCAAACCGCCGCCGGGCCAATATCTCGGGGAATCGGTTGCCGTCGCGACCAATTCCAAGGGCTATGTCTACGTCTTCCATCGCAGCGCGCCGACCACGAAGCTGTGGGAGTTCGACGCCAACGGCAATTTCCGCCGCGAGATCGGCAAGGACTATTACGGCTTCGAGTTCGCCCATTCGGTGCGCGTCGACAAGGACGACAATATCTGGACGGTCGACGAAGGCACCAACATGGTCACCAAATTCAGCCCCGAAGGTAAGGTGCTGATGGTGCTCGGCCGCCGCGATCCCCCGCTCGGCCTCGCCGCCGCGACGCGCACCGGGCCGAACCCGCCCGATCAGAACTACATCTTCTGCCGCCCGACCGATGTGGGCTTCGATCCGCAGGGCAACATCTTCGTCTCCGACGGCTACTGCAACAACCGCGTCGTGAAATACGACAAGGACGGCCGCTTCGTGGCGAAGTCAGGCTCCGAGAAAAACGGCAAGGAGCTCGGCCAGTTCTTCCTGCCGCACGGCTTGCAGGTCGACAATAACGGCCATGTCTGGGTCGCCGACCGCACCAATTTCCGCTACCAGGAATTGGACAACAATCTGAAGCCGATCCGCGAGTTCACCAATATCGGCGTGGGCTGGACCGTCTGCGTGTCGCAAGGCCCGCACCAATATGTCTTCGCCTCCAACTCCAATCCGAACGGCAATGCGCCCGGCTCGTGGGACATCACCGGCGAAATCTACAAGATGGAGCTGGACGGCACGATCATCGGCAAGTTCGGACGTCCCGGCAAAGTGGTGCCCGGATTCCAGGTCGTCCACATGATGGACTGCCGCAATCCGAACGAGATCATCATCGGCGAAATCGAATCCTGGCGCGTGCAAAAATTCATCCTGCAACAGCCCCAAGCCGCCAACTCGACCATCAAGGCAGCGGCTGCGCAGTAGCACGTCCACGCACCAGAACCAGGAGACTTTCGATGAAACGCTTTATTCCTTTTCTGCTAGCGGCGACGTGCCTTGCCGGCTTTCCGGCCGCCGCCCAAAACAACGTTCCTGAAATCGCCTTCGATTCCGCCACCAACGCACTGACGACGCCCGACGACATCTATCTCGGCGAAGTCGGCGGCGTGGCGACGGATTCGCGCGGCAATATCTTCGTCTATACGCGCACCGGCCATCCCACGATCTCGCTCGGCGGCGCGCGTGCCTTCGCGCATGGTGGCTCGAAACTATTCCAGTTCGACCGCAACGGCCGATTCACCCGCGAGATCGGCAAGGACCTCTACGGCTTCATGTTCGCCCAGCAGGTCCGCGTCGATGCGCAGGACAATATCTGGGCCGTCGATCAGATGACCAATATGATCATCAAATTCGATCCCCAGGGCCGCGTCGCCTTGTTGTTGGGCCGTAAGGCGGAAGGCACGCCCATTCCGACACCAGCGGCGCCGGCGGTGCCTCCGGGCATGCCCGGTGCGGCGGCGGGCTCGGGACAGCCGCGCGACGTGTTCAACCGTCCGACCGACATTGCCTGGGATGCCCAAGGCAACATCTTCATCGCCGACGGACAGGGCAATGCGCGCGTCGCCAAGTTCGACAAGGATGGCGTGTTCGTCAAATCATGGGGCTCGAAGGGCAACGGCCCCGGACAGTTCGACGTCGTGCGCAGCATCGCGGTGACCGCTCAGGGCGATGTCTATGTCGCCGACGGCGGAAACAACCATCGCATCCAGGTGTTCGACAATAATGGGACGTTCAAGAGCGAGTTCGCGGCCGTGGGCAACCCGCAGGCGATCTGCCTGACCACCGGCGCAAACCCGGTGCTGTTCGTTTCCAACACCAATCCGCCGACCAACATCGACACGGCCGGCGAGATCTACAAGATGGATCTGAGCGGCAAGGTGCTGGGCAAATTCGGCCGGGCGGGAAAGCTGCTGAAGGAATTCGGTACCGTCAACGCCATCGACTGCCGCAATCCCAATCAGCTTTATGTCGGCGAGATCGGCAATCTTCGCGTGCAGAAGATCACGCTGAAATAACCAAGCCGCATAGCTTGAAAGAAGGGCCATGGTGGTTTTCCACCATGGCCCTTCTTTTTTTGAAAACCTCGATCCCACTTGGACTTAGCTGCTGGCGCTTTCGAGGCGTTGCGGAAGCGGCTAGTCTCTTTGCTGCTGGCCAATCCCGGAAATATTGAAAATAGCGTTGCCGATGCCGATGCGTGTCCTCGTTATTGTCTCGTGCTTCGCGCCGGGTGGCGCGGAGCGGCAGCTGATTGCGCTGCTTCGCGGCGCCGACCAAACGCGTCTGCAAATCTCTGTCGCCTGTCTTTACCGGCGAAACTGGCATGAGCGTGCGCAAGCCATCCCCGGCGTCACGATCCATCATCTCGGAAAATCGGGGCGCTATGCATTCATCGGCGTTATCTGGCGTGCCTACCGCTTGGCGCGCGCCCTTCAGCCCGATGTGGTTTACGGCTACATGACTCCGCAAGACATGATCGCGCTTCTCGTCGGGAAGCTGACGGGCGCGAGGGTGATTTGGGCGATCCGGAATTCCCATACGCCGCTTGGCGCATATAATCTGTTGCATAGATTTCTTGTGCTGGCCGCCAGAGCCCTGGCACGATTTCCCAACCTCATCATCGCCAATTCTTCCGCCGGCGCCGCGGACTATGAAGCAGCGGGTTATCCGGCAGCGCGCATTCAGGTGATTCCCAACGGCATCGATCTGACAGATTTCGTCCGCGATGAAGCGGGACGCGAGGAATGGCGCAAGCACCACGAGCCTGAAATCTGGATAGAGCTTCTGACGGCTGAAGGCTTTCGTCATCCGAAGGTACGGTGGACGACGCCGAGCAGGTTGGGACGTTTCGGAAGTCCGCTTTCCGCACGCGCGATTCAATATTTCCTGTTCAGCCATTTTAGCTTGCGCATGGTTCGCGCCCCTCGCGCATAAAAAAGGGCCATGGTGGATTTCACCATGGCCCTTCGTTTTTAACCCGCGGCAGCGACGCGAGAGATTTATGTTATCCGCGGAGATTTCCTCGCACGCCCAGATTGATCGCCACGGTGCGGTCGGTCTTGGTCTTGGCCATCGCCACGATGTCAGCCTTGGACGTGGTCGCGGCGTGGACGGTCTTGCCTCTATCGCTGAGCAGGTCCGTCGACATTGAAACCGCGATGCCCGACGACGTCTGGACCTGCGCCAGACGGTTCGTCTGATCGACCGCCAGGATATGACCCAAACGCTCGCCGTGGGCGCCGATCACCGTCTTGCCTTCCATGGCGGCAAATTTGACGTTGGTGAACACCACGGTCTGGTCGCCGAACGCAGCCTCATCGGAAAGGCTGCTGTTGCTCAGCAGTTCTTCATCCGTGATTTCCGTGCTGCCGCGCAGCGCGGCCGGCGTCACGTTCTTGCCGTAGAGCGCGCGAAGCTGCGCAGGGGTCGGCGATTTCGCGGAGCCGATATTCATGCCGGTGTTCCATTTCGAATTGCTGAAATAGTTCGCCGACGCCGGCGCGGCAACGACCGCCGACAGAAGCAGCGCGGACGCGATTTGCAGAAGCGTTTTCATGGCTCATTCCTCCTGAGCAAATTTTTCCCAGCTATATTTCCCTCATCGGGTCCACGTCATGGCCGGACCTTGCAAAGAGAACGCGCGAAATTGTCGGGTGACGCCGATAAATTTTGTCGGGGAAATTCCGTCGCTTAGCGTTGCGCAATGCGGCGCGGAGCGGACCGAGTTATGGCCGCGTCCGCCGCATTGACTTGGGCGCAAGCGTAAGAAAAACAACGTATACGGAGCAATTATGGCTAAGCCAGCGACTCCTTCAACGTCTCGACGAGATGGTGCCAGGCATGCTCGGCCTGGTGCTCGTGATAGACATTGTGGTCCTTCACGCACCAGCCGTGGCGCGCGCCGGCGTAAACTTCGCCGTCATAATTGACCCCGCCCGCATCGAGCGCGTCCTTCAGTTTCTGCACCGCTTCGGACGGCATGGTGCGGTCTTCGATGGCGAAGCCGAAATACATCCGCGCTTTGATCTTGGACGCGAGCGTGTGCGGGGAATCGGGCACATCGGAGGCCAATTGGCTGCCGTGGAACGAGACCGCGGCGCCGACTTTGCCGGGCTCGGCCGCCGCCGTGCGCATCGCCATGCCGCCGCCCATGCAATAGCCGGCGGTGCCTATTCTGCCGTTCACCTCTTTCTGCGCCAGCAGGAACTCGACGAAGGCATGCGCGTCTTTTTCGATGCCCGCCGGAGTGACCGAGGGGCGCAGCTCGCCCATGCGCGCCGTCGTCTTCTCCTCGCCGAATTTGAAGTTCTCATATACGGGCGCTGGACCCACCCGGTAGAACGGGTTGGGCACCAGCACGACGAAACCATCGCCCGCCAGCCGTTTCGCCATTTCGGTAAAGACGGGCCTTCTTCCACCGATGTCGGTGTACAGGATGACGCCGGGCCATTTGCCGTTCCCATCGGGAATGATGAGATCGCAGTCGCAAACGCCGTCGGCGGTTTTGATGTCGACTTGTTTTTCAATCATTGCAAAATCGCTCCGCTGCTATTCGCGCGCGCCGGGATTGCGGGCGGGCCGCGCCAGGCAGCGCTCCAACCAGGCCGAGACGTTGGCCGCGTAGGAAATGTCGATCTTGCCGTATTTGGTCAGACTGACGACGGAGCCGACATTGAGATCGGCGACGGAGAATTTCTTGCCCAGCAGCCAGTCGCGGCCCTTGAGCGCGTCATCGAGGATCTTGAGCACCGGTGGCAGCTTGTCCGCCGCCGCCTTGGCGCCGTCCGCGTCCTTGCTGTAGCCGAGTTGGACCAGCAGCGACGGCAGCGCCAGCGGCTCCACCTCGGTCGCCGCCCACATTGTCCATTGGAAGACGCGTCCCTCGTCTTCGACACTGGCCGGATAGAGATTGCCGACGCTGTATTTCTTGGCGAGGTAGAGATTGATGGCCAGCGATTCGAACAGCTTCAGCTCGCCGTCGGCGAAGCCCGGCACCTTGCCGTTCGGATTGATGGCGAGGAAGGACGGCTCCTTGAGCTTGTCCCAGGGCGTATCGACATGCTCGAAGGGCACGCCGCATTCCTTGGCGCACCACATCACGCGCGAGGCGCGCGACATCGGGCTGCCGTAAATCTTGATATCCGCCATGGTCTTCCCCTTCATCGTTTTCTTGCTGGCCCGCAAGCAAGAACCCGCAAGGCCCTTTGTCAAGCCGCGAAACCGGATTACGGGGCTCGCGGGAAGCTGATCGGGGCTCCACACCTGAGACACCTTGGCTCGCCTCTCGATTATTGCACCCGTGTAACACCCATGCTAAGTCCCGCCCGCCGGTCCTGGGCTGTGGTCCGGCGTAAAATTATGTAAATATATCAATGCACTATCGGCGCGCGAGTCAGCGGCCGCGACCCTGAAGACGGGATACAAATTGGCCTCCGGAGACTCTCACGTCGCAGGTCTGGGTTTGCGCTACGCGACCGCTATTTTCGAATTGGCGGACGAGGAGCAGGGCTTGGACGCGCTGGCCGCTGATCTGGCCGCGCTGAAGAAGATGTTGGCCGAAAGCGCCGACCTGGCACGGCTCGTCCGCTCGCCGGTATTCGCCCGCGACCAGCAGGCCAAGGGCATGGAAGCCGTGCTGAAAAAGGCAGGGGCCGGCGATCTGACGCGCCGCCTCGTGCTGCTGCTGGCGCAGAAGCGCCGCCTCTTCGCCCTCACCGGCATCATTCGCGCCTTCGAGGACCTGCTCGCCAAGCATCGCGGCGAAGTTGGCGCCGAAATCATTTCCGCGCGCCCGCTCTCCGCTGAAGAGACGGCCGAACTGAAACGTACGTTGAAAGCCAAGCTCGGCCGCGAGCCCAAGCTTGAGCTCCATGTCGATCCGACTCTTCTCGGCGGGCTGCGCCTGAAGATCGGCTCGCGCATGATCGATTCATCCTTGCGCACCAAGCTCGACAGCTTGCGCGCCGCTATGAAGGGAAACTGACCAATGGACATCCAACCGTCCGAGATTTCGGCGATCCTGAAGCGCGAGATCAAGAATTTCGACGCCGAGGCCGAAGTCACCGAAGTCGGTCAGGTGCTCTCCGTCGGCGACGGCATCGCGCGCATCTACGGTCTCGACAATGTGCAGGCCGGCGAGATGGTGGAGTTTCCCGGCGGCATCAAAGGCATGGCGCTGAATCTTGAAACCGACAATGTCGGCGCCGTGATCTTCGGCAATGACAGCACCATCAAGGAAGGCGACACCGTCAAGCGCACCGGCGCCATAGTGGACGTGCCGGTCGGCAAGGCCCTGCTCGGCCGCGTCGTCGATCCGCTCGGCAATCCGATCGACGGCAAGGGCGAGATCAAAGGCGCCGCCGAACGCCGCCGCGTCGATGTGAAGGCGCCCGGCATCATTCCACGCAAATCCGTGCATGAGCCGGTGCAAACCGGCCTCAAGGCCATCGACACGCTGATCCCCATCGGCCGCGGCCAGCGCGAGCTGATCATCGGCGACCGCCAGACCGGCAAGACCGCCGTCGCCATCGACGCCATCATCAATCAGCGCAGCGTCAATTCGGGCACCGACGAGAAGGCCAAGCTCTATTGCATCTATGTCGCCATCGGACAGAAGCGCTCCACCGTCGCGCAGATCGTCAAGACGCTCGAAGACGCCGGCGCGATGGAATACACCACCGTCGTCGCCGCCACCGCCTCGGAGCCGGCGCCCTTGCAGTTCCTGGCACCGTTCGCCGGCTGCACGATGGGCGAATGGTTCCGCGACAACGGCATGCACGCGCTCATCATCTATGACGATCTGTCCAAGCAGGCGGTCGCCTACCGCCAGATGTCGCTGCTGTTGCGCCGCCCGCCCGGCCGCGAAGCCTATCCGGGCGACGTGTTCTATCTCCATTCGCGCCTGCTGGAGCGCGCCGCGAAGCTGAACGAAGACAATGGCGCGGGCTCGCTGACGGCTCTGCCGATCATCGAGACGCAGGCCAACGACGTCTCGGCCTATATTCCGACCAATGTGATTTCGATCACCGACGGCCAGATCTTCCTTGAGACCGATCTCTTCTATCAGGGCATCCGCCCCGCCGTGAATGTCGGCATCTCGGTCAGCCGCGTCGGTTCGTCGGCGCAGATCAAGGCGATGAAGCAGGTCGCCGGCCCGATCAAGGGCGAGCTCGCGCAGTACCGGGAAATGGCGGCCTTCGCGAAGTTCGGCTCGGACCTCGACGCCGCGACGCAGCGCATGTTGGCGCGCGGCGAGCGTCTCACCGAGCTTCTGAAGCAGCCGCAATACAAGCCCTTCGCGGTGGAAGAACAGGTGGCGGTGATCTACGCCGGCACGCGCGGCTATCTTGATCCGTTCCCGACCAACCGGGTCGGCGCGTTCCAGGAATCGCTGCTCTCCAAGCTGAAAGCCAGCTATCCGCAATTCCTCGAAGGCATCCGCAAGGAGAAG
>SHWE01000015.1 GCA_009693985.1 Alphaproteobacteria bacterium
CTCCCATGAACGCCAAGCCTTACAGCTTAGACGCGCACGGGAGTTTGCCACCCGGGTCGCGCGATTCCAAGCCGGCCGGGCAACGTCAGGCGCTCACGCGCCCGTGCGCGGCGCCTACTTCAAAAGCTCGATCGTCTTATGATCGGGCGGCTTGGGCAGGCTGCCGAGGAACGCGACCATGTCGGCGGCCTCGCGATCCGAGACCATCGATTCCATATAGGGCGGCATAATGGTGCGCGGGCTGCGCAATTGCGCCACGAAGGCTTCGACCGGCAGCACCGGCGTCAGACGCGGACCTTCGCGCCCGCCCTGCCCGACATAGCCGTGACAGGAATAGCAGCCCTTCACTTCGTATAATTGCTTGCCGGCTTGCGCATTGCCTTCGGCGGCCACCGCGGGAAACGCGAAGGCGGCAGCGATTCCGAGAACCAAGATTTTTATTTGCACGTTCACGGGCGCGTCCCCTTTTATCTCGGCTGCGATACGACATCGATCAGCGCGGGCTCGCCGCGCTTGACCGCATCCATCGCGCGCCGGATCGCGGGTCCGAGATCGTTCGGATTCTCGATCGGCCCTTGCCCGTACACGCCCATGGATTTCGCCAGCGTCGAGAAATCGATGTTCGGATTAGAGATGTCGGTGCCGACATGGATCTTCTGCGTGTCGCGCGAACGGCGCGCGGCGATGCGCAACGTGTGCATGACCTCCATGTGATAGGCGCGGTTGTTGTGCACGATATAGAGGATCGGAATGTTGTGATGCGCGGCGGTCCATAGCGCCGTGTTGGTCATCATCATCTCGCCGTCGCCGACGATGGCGGCGGTGACGCGCCCGGTGCCCTTGTTGGCGAGCGCGGCGCCCAAAGCCGCCGGCGCGTTGTAACCGACGCCCTGCGCGCCCGAAATGCCCAGCCAATTATGCGGCTTGTTGAAGTCCCACAGACGATGCGGCCAATCGGACAGGAACGTCGTCTCGTTCGGGAAGGTCCAATCCTCTGTCTTCAGCACGTTCCACAATTCGGCGCAGGTGCGCGCGACCGAGATCGGGCTCGCGTCCCAGCCATAGGCGGCTTCGGCGCGCGCCGCTTCGAGCAGGCGCGGCGCCATGTCGGCGAGCTTCTTGCCGCGATCCGCAAGCGCTGCGTTACGGGCCGGCGTCAGTTCGCGTTTCACCGCGGCGACCAGCGATGGCATCGTCGCTTCGGCGTCGCCTGCGATGGAGAGATCGGCGTAGGCGTAGCGTTGCAGCTCGCCGTAATTCGACTTCACTTGCAGGCTCTCGGTGCCGATGTGAACGAGCTTGAGATTGGCCTGACGGTTCTGCCGCACCTGCGGACGGCCGATCAGATCGCGCACATCGTCCGTGATGCCGAACAGATCCCCCGGCTCGAGCGCGAGAATGAGATCGGCCTGCGCGAAGGCCTGCTCGCGCCGGTTGGAATGATTGAATTTGTGCCGGTTGGGGAAATTCATGCGGTATCTGCCGTCGACCACCGCGCATTGCACAAGCTCGGCAAGCTCGATGAGAAGCGCCGGGGCCTTCGCCGTACGGCCATAACGGTTGGCGTAGATGACCGGATTCTCGGCGGCGACCAGCAGCTTCGCCACTTCGCGCACCGCGGCCTCTTCGCCCTGCGGCTGCGCCTGGCGGCGGAGCTTGGGAATGCGCAAATGCGCTTCCTCGGCTTTGGGCAATTCTTCTTCCTGCAGATCGGCGTCGATCGTCACCAGTGCGGGGCCCATCGGCGCGACGGTGGCGATGTCGATGGCCTGCACGAAGGCATCCGCCGTCGCTTGCAGCGAGGTCGGCTGCGCGTCCCATTTGGTGAAGTCGCGCACCAGCGCGTTCTGGTCGAGCGCGGAATGATTCCATTCGACGATCGGACGCCGCGCCGAGGCATTCTGGATGTTGCCGGAGATGATCAGCATCGGCACGCGGTCGGCATAGGCGTTGTAGACCGCCATCGCCGCGTGTTGCAGGCCGATGACGCCGCCGACCATCGCGGCCATCGGCTTCTTCGCCACCTTGTAATAGCCATGCGCCATCGCGACGGCGCATTCCTCATGCAGCGTCATCAGGAATTCGGGCTTCTTGTTGTCACCGTAATTGAGGAGCGATTCCTGAAAGCCGCGGAAGGTCGCGGCGGGAAGGCAGGCGACATAATCGATGTCGAGCGTCTTGACGACGTCGACCATGAAGTCGGAGCCCGAACGTCCCTGCGTCAGCACCTGGGCCGAGGGCAGCACATGCTCATTGGCGGGGACAGGCGGCACGGTCGAGGTTTGCGGCGCCGGCTGAGCGGCGGCTTTGGTCGCGGCGGCCAAGCCTGCGATGGGTCCCGCGGCGACGGCGCCCGCCAGGAACTGACGGCGCTTGATCTTAGGTTGCTTGGCCATTTCACGTCCTCCCAATCGACAAGGCGAATTTGCCACTCGGGGCGCGCAATTCCAAGCCGCGCCCGCCGCACCTTTTGTTGTAGCGGCGAAGGCGGCGGCGCCGAGCCAGTTTAGAATAGGTTGAATTTCAGTTTTCGACCCTCCCCCACTTCCGCAATGCGGGATAGATCGGGCCGTCCACCAGGATTCCCGCGAGCTTTGCCGGGGATAGCGGCAAGCCGTTCGGCCGATTCGGGAGCGCCTTCCGCTCTAATATGGGGAGGCGCAACTATGCCGCCACCAAAGCTTAGCTGATATATTCGCCCTACGAGCAGCGAGGTACACGCCATGAGTGGGCACCAAATCGATCAAAAAATCATCGATCTCTATTACGAATATGCCCATACCCATCATGACCGCCGGATGTTCATCGATGCCGCGACGAAGATTCTCGGCAGCACGGCGGCCGCGGTCACGGTTTTGACCGCGATCATGCCCGACGATGCGCACGCCGCGATCATCGTGGAAGACGATCCGCGCATCGTCACCGAGCGCATCAGCTTCACGGGCGTCACCGGACCGGTGAAAGCCTATTTGGCGCGGCCCAAGGACGATGCGAAGCATGGCGCGGTCGAGATCGTCCACGCCATCGGCGGCATCAGCCCGCACATCGAAGATCTGGCGCGGCGCTTCGCGGTCGAAGGCTATGTCGCGATGTCGGTCGATTTTCTCTCGCCCGCCGGCGGCACGCCGGTCCCGCGCAACCCGGAAGTCGCCAAGATCACCCAATCGCTGAAACCCGAAGAGACCAACGGCAACGCCATCGCGGGCGTGCGCTATTTGCGCGCACGGCCCGAATCGAACGGCAAGGTCGCGGCAATCGGCTTCTGCTGGGGCGGCGGCGTCGTCAATCAGCTCGCCGCCAGCGACCCGACGCTGACGATCGGCGTGCCGTTCTACGGCCGCCCGCCGGCGTCCGTCGATGTGCCGAAGATCAAAGCCCGCATGCTGCTCAATTATGCCGACGTCAAGCTCGACACCGGCTTGGGCCAAGTGCTGCCCGCTTACGAGGACGCGTTGAAGAAGGCCGGCACCAAATACGAGCTGCATGTCTATGACGGCGCCAATCATGCTTTCTTCGACGACACCGGCGCGCGTCATCACGCCGAATCGGCGAAGCTCGCCTGGAGCCGCACGCTGGCGCTGTTCAAGGAAACGCTGACCTAGATCGCGACAGCAGCAGGAACGACGCGCCGACGATCAACGCGCCGCTGACGATGACGGTCGGACCTATGGGTTCGGAGAACAGCAAAGCGGCGAAGAGAATGGCATAGACCGGCTCCAACGCGACGAAGCCCGCGCACACGGCAGCCGGCAGCCGTTTCAATCCGAAAAAATAGAGCTGGTGCATGAGCGCCGTCGCCACCACGCCGAGCCCCGCGAGAAGCGCCCAATCGGCGCCGCGCGGTGCGGGGGCTACGAATGGCAGGACGGGCAGCAGCAACAGCGCCACCGCGCCATTCTGATAGAGCGAAAGCGTGATGGCATTGACGCGTCCGCCCAGACGCTGGCTGGCCAGCGAAAACTCCGCGAAGCACGCCGCCGATACGAGGCCGATCAGCGCCCCTTCCCGGGCTTTGGAATCATCGGGAAGGCCGCTGCCGACGAGCAGAAACACCGCGAGCACAATGGAGGCGCCCGAACCAAGCTCGATCAGCGCCGGCTGCCGCCCGCGTCTGACGGAGTCGATGAGAACGGTGATGAGCGGAAATGTGGCGAAGGTCAGGGTGGCCACCGCGACGCCGGCCTGCTGGACCGATATGAAGAACGTCACCCAGTGAAGCGCGAGAAGCGCGCCTGTTCCAACAGTCTTCATCGCTTCGGCATGGCTCAGGCGGAAATCTGCGCGGCGAATAAAGGCGAACGCCAAAAGCGTGAGGCCTGCGAACGCGCCGCGCCCGGCGACGATCCAGACCGGCGAAACGGCGAGCTTGCCGAACAGCGCGGTGCTTCCGAACACGATTGCCGCGAGATTGACGGCCGCAAGCGCGGCCCATTGCGTGCCGCCGCTTTTCATTCTTCGCAAAAGAAAAAGGCCGCGCGAGGTTTCGCCCGCGCGGCCTTTATTTTGCTTTCGCGGATCAATTCCTAAGCATCGGGATCGATGCGGCGTCCGGCGATTTCGGAATTGTCAAAAGATGCGCGTAGATGTCGGCCGCCTGCTGATCGGTGAGCACGCGCGCCGTATAGGGCGGCATCACCTGGCGCGGCGTGCGAAGCTGCACGACGAACGCCTCATAGGGCGTCACCGGATCGACGAGCTTGGGGCCCGCGCCGCCGCCCTGACCGGCAAAGCCGTGGCATTGGAAGCAGCCCACGCCTTCGTACAGCGTCTTGCCCGTGGCGGCGTTGCCGCGCGGCGGTGCTTGCGCGAACGCAAGGTTTGCAACGAGGAGGCCGGCTGCGATGCCGGCCCCCAATGTCAGAACGCGATGAAACACTGTGCCTCCCAAGTCTTTCGTAAAATCAGCGCGGCTGCGACACGACGTCGATAAGCGCCGGTTCGCCGCGTTTCACCACCGCGAGCGCGCGGGCGATCGCGGGTCCGAGATCGTTCGGATTGCTGACCGGGCCTTCGGCATAGACGCCCATCGATTTGGCGAGCATGGCGAAATCGATGTTCGGATCGTTGATCACGGTGCCGATATGGGCGCGATCGATGCCGCGCTGGTTGCGCTGGGCCATGCGCTGCACATGCATGGTTTCCTGGTGATAGGCGCGGTTGTTGTGGATGACATAGAGGATCGGGATCTTGTGATGCGCCGCGGTCCACAGAATGCCGGGCGACATCATCAGATCGCCGTCGCCGTTGAGCGACACCGTCAGGCGGCCATGCTGCTTGTTGGCGAGCGCGGCGCCGAGCGATGCCGTCGCCGTGTAGCCGACGCCGCCGCCGACCGAACGGCCCATCGAATTGTAGGGCTGGTCCATGTTCCACAGGCGATACGGCCATTCGGAGAGGAAGTTCGCCTCCGACGACATGGTGTATTGCTCGTTCTTGATCTGCTCCCACACTTCGGCGCAGGTGCGCGCGGTGCTGATCGGGTTCGAATTCCAGGCGACCGCCGCCTGGGCTTGGATCGCCTTCATGAAGCCGGCGCTCTGTTCCTTCAGCTTCTGGCCGCGCGTCGCCATCGCGCTGCGCCGCGCCGCCGTGACGTGCTTCTCGATCGCTTGGATCAGGAGCGGCGTCGTCGCTTCCGGATCGCCGGTGATGCCGAGGTCGGTCCCGACATAGCGGCCGTAATTGGTGAGATTGGAATTGAGCTGCGTGTCGAGCGTGCCGATCACGATCACCTTCGTGCCCGGGCGGATCTTGGAGCTCGCCGGACGGCCGATGATGTCGCTGACATTGTTGAGCGTGCCATAAAGGTCCATCGGCTCGAGCGCGAGCACGACGTCGGCCGCGCGCAACGCCGCGCCGCCGCGTTCCGTGTGATTGAGCGGATGGCGGTTGGGCATGTTCATGCGCGAGCGCTCGTCGATGACGGCGGCTTGCAGCACTTCAGCCAATTGCGCGAGGAGCTTGGGGCCTTCGGCGGTGCGCTGATAGCGGCCCGCGACGATGACGGGGTTCTCGGCGTTGACGAGCAAGGCCGCCGCTTCCGCGATGCCGCCCGGATCGCCGACCGGCTGCGAACGCTTGCGCAGCTTGGGGATGACCAATTCGTGGTGTTCGATTTCTTCTTCCTGCTGGTCGGCTTCGACTTCGATGAAGACCGGGCCCATCGGCGCCGTCACCGCAATGTCGTAAGCGCGCACCATGCCTTCGGCGAAGTCCTGAAGGTTCTGCGCCTGGTCGTCCCACTTCACATAGCCGCGGACGATGGTGGCCTGATCATGCGCGCTGTGCGCCCATTCCACGCCCGGACGGCGCTCCGTGCCGTGACCGACATTGCCGGCCATGATGAGCATCGGGGCCTTGTCGCAATAGGCGTTGTAGATCGCCATCGAGGCATGCTGCGTGCCGACGACGCCGTGCACGAGAGAGGCCATCGGCTTGCCCGCGATCTTCGCGTAGCCGTGACACATCGCGACCGAGGCTTCTTCATGCAGACAGGTGAGGAACTCGGGCTTCGAGTTCATGCCGTAATTGATGATCGATTCCTGGATGCCGCGGAACGTGGAGCCCGGGCAGGAGGCGATGAATTCGATGTCCAGCGAGCGCAGGCAGTCGACCATGAAGTCGCCGCCGACTTTGCCGCTCGTCACCAGTGGCTGTGCTGCGGGCGGCTGCGTGTCGCCGACCGTTTGCGGCGTCGCGGGCACGGAAGGACGCGCTTGCGTCTGCGCCGCGGCTTTGGTCGCGGCTGCGAGTCCGAGCACCGGACCGGCGGCGACTGCTCCAGCAAGAAACTGACGGCGTTTAATGTTTGGCGTCTTGGACACGGTTCCGTCCCTCAATGTTAGTTTGAGTTGTCCTCTTTGGCCGAGGAAAGCCCCGCAATTATGAGCGCTTTACCACCCCAAAAAGTCAACTACAAGGTTGCAGTGTGAAATCGCGGTAATGTTTATGGGATCGGCCTCAGCGCAGCGGCGGCGCATACATCAAACCGCCCTGGCTCCAGATCCGATTTTGCCCGCGGAAAAGCTTGGCGCGGCTGTTCGCGCCGAGATGGCGGTCGTAGATCTCGCCGTAATTTCCACCCGCTCTGATAACGGCGGAGGTCCAGTTCGCGGAGAGGTTCGCCGGCCCTGCGGGCGGCGCCATCAGAAAGCGCCTTATGTCCGGATGCTCGCTTCCCCGCAGCGATTCGAGATTGGCGCGCGTGATGCCGAGCTCCTCGCCATTGATGAGGGCGAAGATCGTCCAGCGCACCGCGTCGAGGAATTGCTCGTCGCCTTTGCGCATCAGCGGCGCCAGCGGTTCCTTGGTCAGCTGCTCGGGAAGGATCGTGTAATCGTCCGGGTTCGGCGCTTTGGCGATCACCGCTTCGGCGAGTTCGGATGCATCCGCCGCCATCGCATCGCAGCGCCCTGCAAAGAACGCGTCTTCGGCCGCGGGCCGAAAATCGGTGACCATCGCTTTGAGCTGAAGATTCCGGGTGCGAAAATAATATTGCAGCGTGGGCACGAATTCGACGTCGCGCGAGACGCAGATCGTCTTGCCGGAAAGATCGGCGGCCGTTTTCACGTTGAGCCGCTTGGGCACCAGGAAGGTCTGACCGTCATAGAAATAGATCGGCCCGTAGCGCAATTGGCCCGGCGCCTCGCGGCCATAGGTCCAGGTCAGGCCGCGAAACACGACGTCGATCGAATCGTCGCGCAGGAAATTCGGCAGCGTGTCGATTCCCTTGATAGCGATCTTGTTGGGATCGCCGAGGATCGCGGCGGCTATCGCGCGGCAGAGATCGACATCGAATCCCTGCCAGCGTCCTTGCGCATCGCGCTTGGAGAATCCCGCGGCCTCGATGCCGACGCCGCAGGTGAGAACCCCGCGCGCTTTGATGGCATCGAGCCGCGCGCCCGCTTGCGCCGCGACCGTGGCGGACAGCAGCGAAGCGACGATGAGAATTGCCAGGCTCTTGATCTTGCGCATATCCGCCCGAACTGGAGGTTAAGCCCTTATCGATGATAAAGATGGGCTATTATGGATCAAGATTCCCCTAGGAAGCCGTCCTCGCGCCTTATCTATTTCGGCCGCCGGCGCTTTCTCAAAGGGCTTGCCGCCGCCGGCGCCATTGCCGCGACGCCGATCAGGGCCGCGACCGCCCCGAATTTGCCGCGCGAAACCGTGCTGGTGGTGGGCGCGGGGCTTGCGGGCCTCGCCGCCGCCCACCGCCTGAAGGAAGCCGGAAAGCGCGTAATCGTGATCGAAGCGCGGGGCGTGCCGGGTGGGCGCGTGCGCACGCTGCGCGGCTATTTCGACGATGGGCTCTATCCCGAACTCGGGCCCAATCGCATCAGCGACACCCATGTCTACATGCTCTCCTGGCTGAACGAATTCGGCCTCAATCTCGTCCCCTTCCAGCCCGACAATCTTCCCCCCGTCCTGGTGCTGAACGGGGTGCGCGCCCGCGCCGACAACGAGGCCGAACGCGCGCGTCTCGCGCCCAATCTCAATGCCGACGAAAGAGGGCTGACCCTGGCGGGGTTGCTGTTAAAATATATTTCGGGCCTTCCCGACGATCTCGGATCGCCCGATTTCGACGCTGGCGATCCGCGCTGGAAGGAATATGACGCCGTCACCTGGCCGCAATGGCTGGCCGCGCGCGGAGCCTCGAAAGGTGCCATCGATTTGATGATGCTGGGCGGCGATTCCAGCAGTTTCTCGGCCCTGTTCCTGCTGCAGCAGATCATGCTGCACCGGACCCAGCGGAGCTATTTGAAGATCGAAGACGGCATGGACCGGCTGCCCCTCGCCATCGCTTCAGGGCTTAAAAACGAGATCCGCTACAATTGCGAGCTCGTCCGGCTGATGCCGAGCGCGACCGGCGTGCGGGCGACCTATCGCAGCGAAGGGCGCGAGGAGACCTTCGCTGCCAGCCGCGCGGTCGTGGCCATACCCTTCTCCACCTTGCGGCAGGTGGCGGTCGATCCGCCCTTCTCGCCGCAGAAGCGAATGGCCATATCGGGCATGCTCTACCATGAGGGCACCCGCTATCTGTTCCAGACCCGCACGCGCTTCTGGCAAGGAGAGAGGCTCAGCGGAGGCGGCCGCTCCAACGGGCCGGCCGATATCTGGGACACCAGCTTCGGCCAGAGCGGGACCCGGGGAATCATCGCCATGACCACCGGCAATGCGGGAATCGACCGGCGCATGATCGCCATGTCCGAGCAGGAGCGGATTACCTTTGGCGTCGGCCTGACCAAGGCCGCCTATCCACAACTAGAACGGGAGTTGCAGAAAGTATACATTCAACGCTGGGTAGATGAAACCTATGCTAAAGGTGCCTTTACCATCTTCCGGCCCGGCCAGATGACCGGCTGGAGCGCCGCTATCGTCCGCCCCGAAAACCGGGTCCATTTCGCCGGCGAGCACACCTCCAACTATTCGGGCTGGATGGAAGGGGCGCTGATGTCGGGCGAGCGCGCGGCGCAGGAAATCCTCGCGTTCTAGGCCGCGAGCTTGGCCTTACAAGAGACGGTGATGGACATCACTTTCGATCATTCATCATTGATTTGGGGCGTTGCTTCTATATATTTTATCAGCCCACTCGCGCGGGGATAGCGCGCCAGACGAGGAGAAGCGGAATGAGCAAGATGATTCTTAGCGTGGCCGGGATTGCACTCGCGGTCAGCACCTTCGCGGCCCTTCCGGCCCTCGCCAATGGCGGCGACTTCTTCAACGAGCTCTCCGAGAGCTGGGGTGCCAACACCGACACCGGCGTGCCCTATTTCGGCTGGGTCCGCGACGCACGCGGCAAGCCCATCGCGCGCGCCATCGTCACGGCCACTGTGACGAACGGCGCCGACGGCCAAAGCGTCACGATCATCTCCGACAATCTCGGCCACTACAAAATTCCTGGCCTCGGCAAGGACGTGAACCCGAAGAACGTGGTGATCGACTGCGCCAAAGCCGGCTATCGCGCCGTGGGCCAAGACCGCCGCGTCCTGCGCACGCTGCCGAAGGCTCCCGTCGAAGTGAGCTGCAAGCTCGCGCCGATCGCGACCACCAGCTAATTCGCATCCCCCCCCGCGCCGGCACCGCCGGCGCGGACCCTTCCTTATCGTAACGTTGAAGCGCATTGCCATCGCGGCGATGGCGTGCATCATTACGCTACGTAAACGTCGTGGCACGGGGGCCTGCGCGATCCTTCATTCCAGCAGAATCTGACGCCTGCATGGGGCAATGGCCTCGTCTGCTTGCGTCGGTGGATTGAAGAAAAATCGCGAAGACCCAGGGTGAGGGACGAGGCCGTCCGGGACGTCTCGTAAGAAACAATCGGGGGGAGGCAACCGATGTTCATTATCATCTTGCTGATTCTGCATAGCCTGCTGGCGGTGTTGCTGCTCGGCGCGATCACGCATCAAACCTTCGGTGTGTTGTGGCCGAGGAAGCCGGGCCAAACGGATTTCGTCGCCCAGACGCGCACGCTGCGGCCGCAAATCTATACGACGGCGATCATCATCCTTTATGTGATCACCTTCGCGTTGGGCTCGATCATCTACCCGACCTATCGCGTCGTGGCGCGTCCGCCATTGGAGGATCTGCGTATCCTCTACATCATCGGGTTGTTCGAGATGAAAGAGAACTTCCTGGCCATCGTCTTGGCCATGCTGCCGGCCTATTGGTACTTCTGGAAGATGCAGCCCAATTACCGCACCGCGCGCGTCGTGTTCACGATCATTCTGTTCGCCACGGTCTGGTTCAGCTTCATTGCCGGCCATCTCGTCAACAACGCTAGAGGACTCCTGTGATGGACAAGATCGCAACCCGGGCGTTTCCTGCCTTCGCAGTCGGTTTCGCCATCTATTACGCGCCGGCCTATTGCTTCACCGGCGCCGATTCGAGCTTCAGCTGGCCGCTGTTCACCTACTTCCCCGCGGCCGAGCCGGCGCATTGGCAATGGGGCCTCGTGCCGGGCAACGAGACGCTCGGCCCGCCGATGTGGTGGTATGGCTGGATCGCCTCGGCGACCATTGTCGGCCTCATCGCGGCGGTAATCGCGCTATTGTTACCGGCGCGGGCGACCGAGAAAATGTGGTCGACGCTGTTCTGGACCGTGCCAATCGCCGCTTTTGTCTTCCTGCTAAACTGGGAGCTGGTGTGGTTCTACCCGATGTGGAACCCGCGCTGGTTTGAATAGGCGACTCGTTCGTATTAAGCTTGCAAGGCGCGATCGGCCCTCGCCGGTCGTGCTTTGGAGGCGTAGATGACGGCGAAATTCATTCCCATCACCGCTTTGACATTGGGCTTAAGCCTTGGCGCGTCCGTTCCCGCGTTTGCCAATGGCGGCGACTTCTTCGAGGAATTGGCCGCCACCTGGGGCGCCGCCAATGCGGATGAAGGCGTGCCGTTCTTCGGCTTCGCCAAGGACCATCGCGGCAAGGGCATCGCGGGCGTCGCGATCCAAGCCACCACCGCATCGGGCTCCAGCTTCGTCGTGACGACGGACAATAATGGCCGCTACCGTATCCCCGGCTTCTCCAAGAGCGTGAATGCGAAGCTGGTGCAGGTGAACTGCGCCAAGACCGGCTACAAGCTCGTCACGCGCGACCGCAGGGTGATGCGCACGCCCAATATGCCGATCGAGATCAATTGCGTGTTCGCGCCCGAAGCGGGCCGGCCGATCTCGTAAGCCTCGCCCCTTCTCATAAGATTTGAAAAGACCCTCATGGCTCCCATGAGGGTCTTTTGTTTTCAGCGCGGCGCCGCCTGCTGCTGCTCGACGAGGACGGCGCGGAACATCGCTTCCTGGATGTCCGCTTCCAGGAAACAATTGGCGGGATCGACGAACGGATTGGCGCCGCCGGCCGCAAGACGCGCGTGTTTCGCCTGCATCCTGTATTGCGCCGGATGATCGCCGAGCGGCACGTCGCAGGGAATTGTCCGCACGGTGCGGAAGGTGCGGTTCATCTCGTCGGCGACCGCGGGCGCAATCGTGCCCGGCGAACGCAGACTACAGAAGAAGACGACATTGTAGTTTCGCCCCCCCTCTTGGATCGGCATCGTCCAGGTGGTGCAGCCGCGCGTATGGCCAGCCGTCAGATGCGCGGTGAGCGTCATACCGCCGAGCGTCACCGTGTCGCCGTCGCGGATCACGCGATCGACCGGGTGCTCCTTGCCGCCCGGCTTCATCGCTTGCAGCGCCGGCAAATCCTCTTGCATCGCCACGACCTGCGCGCCCGTCATTTGCTTGACCAGGGCATCGCCTTCCTGGTGATCGCCATGCGCGTGATTGCCGAGCAGTATCTTGGTATCGGCGAAGCGGAAGCCGAGATCGGCGACCGATTTCGCGATGACCGGCACGTTCCGCTCAAACGTGCTGTCGATGAGGATGTTGCCTTGCGGCGTGACGATGAGGAAGGAGGAGAGCGTCCGCGTGCCCACGTAATAGATATTGCCGATGATCTTGTGCGGCGCGAACGCCGTCTGCTGATCCTCCAGCGTGCCCATGTTGCGCGAAAGGATATTGCGCGGCGTGTAGGTCTGGCCTCCCACCGTCACCGCCGGATGATCGGGCGGCGGCGGATTCTGCGCGGACGCCGGAGCGAGCGCTGCCGCGGCGGCGAGCACGCTTGCTCCCAGGAGACATGACGCCGTCATCAAGGATTTCGTCTTCATCGCACCCTCCGAATTTCGATGTCTAGACTTTATCCCAGTGTCATGGCCCGCAACAGCGGGCCATCCAGGTGATTGAAAAGCTCAAGCGGCGGGAGGACACGCGCCGGATGGATGGCCCGATCAAGTCGGGCCATGACAGGCGAGGGGCGGGGCAGCACCAAAACAAAGCCCCCGAACCTTTCGGCGCGGGGGCTTTGGCATTTTTCAAAAGATGCGAGCTCTATTCCAGCGGCTCGACATGCATGATGACCGCCAGATGGTTCGAGCCGATCCAAAGGCTCGGTTTCTGGCCGTAATTGTCGACCGCGATGCGGCGCGCATTGGTCTCGATCGGCATGAGGTACTGCACCGCCTTGCCGGTCTGCGGGTCGATCCGCGTCACGCGGTCGTCCATCATGTTGTTGGTCCAGACCTGGTTCTGCTTGTCGATCTGGGCGTCGTAGGGCGCCACATATTTGCCGGGCACCGGCCACTCCATGAACTCGCCCGATTTGGTGTCGAACATGGCGATCTTGTCGGCGCGCCATTCGGCGAACCACAGCCGATCCTGATCGTCCATGCGCCCACGGCGCGGGCGCGAATATTCCGACGGCGTCTTGTAGGACGTCACCGCGCCGGTCTTGGCGTCGACCTTCCAGATGTATTGGCTCGGGAAGTCGAGCAGGAAGGCGTTGTTCTGCTTGTCGGTATAGACGCCGTAAGCCGAATGGGGCTCACCCGCCGGACGATCCTTGAACGGCCTGATCCATCCCTCATATTTGCCCGTCGCGATGTCGAAGCGCGAGATCTGTGGCTTCTCGGCCGAGTTGATCCAGGCCTTGCCATCGACATGGGAGTTGATCGGCGAGACCATCGCGGTCTGCGTCTCATCGTCCAGCATTTCTTTCGGGATCGGGAAGAAGGTGAACTTCTCGGTCTTGCGGTCGAATTTCGCCGCGCCCGTCTGGTTCATCATGCCGAGCCAGATATTGCCTTGGCGGTCGAATTCGAGATCGAGATTGCCGTCGGAATAGTCGCCCGGCCGCGTCTGCTTATAGGTGTATTCCTTGACGATTCCAGTCTTGGGGTCGAGCCTTGAGAGCGTGTTCTCGCCGAAATTGGAAATCCACACATAGCCGTCGTCGCCCTTCACGGCGTCATGCGGCTGCATGGATTTGCGCGGCAGATCGTAGGACGTGATGATGACCTTGGTGTCCTTGCCCTTGGGACGCGCGAACGCCTCGAGCTTGTATTTGAAGTCGCCGCCGGTCGAGAGATTGACCTTGGCGAGATATTCGGCGAGCTGGTCGACGCGGCCGAATGTGCGGGCTTGATTGCGCTGCACGATGCGCTTCTGCACCAGGACCGGGAAGGCTTGGCTGGAGAAATCGGCCATGCGCGGGAAGACGTCGTTCTTGAATTCCGCCGCCGTGTAGGCCGACGTCAGCGGGCGCGACAGCGTATGACAGGTGGCGCAAGAAACGAGATCGCGCTTCTCCTGCTCGGTGCCGGGCATGCTCGCGAGCCATTCGGAATTGGTCAGCTGCGCGGCGATGTTGTTGGTCGTGTTCAGCTTCAGATTCGCCGTCGCGCCGCCCGCCGTCACATTGACCTGGCGCGGGCCTTCCAGCACGAAGCCGATGGCGCGAACGCTGACGCGGTAATTGCCGGGGGTGAGCCGGTCGGCGGGGAACGCGTAATGGCCTTTCTCGTCGCTCACCACCGTCAAGGACATGTTCGAGCCGTCCTTCTTGGCGGTCACGAGCACGCCTTCCATGTTGCCTTCCTTGGCGGAAGTCACCTGCCCGCCGAGCGCATCGGCTGCGAACGCAGACGGCGAAGCGGCAAGCATCATGGCGGCGCTGAGCAACAGCGAGACCTTCAATTTGTTCATGGGTTCCCTCCGAATGGCTTATGGAATCGCGAATAAAAGCCTTCTCGCGGGAGTGTTTGCCAAACGGCCGTTCTAGTCAATTGGGGCAGCACTTGCGGTCGGCCCGCGCGACACGCCGCCGTCTACAGAAATTTATAGCGAATTCAGTATCTTAAGCCGCTAGCCGAAGCGCCCGGTGATGTAGTCTTCGGTGCGCTTCTTGGTGGGCGTGGTGAAGATCTTCTCGGTCTCGCCGAATTCGATCAGCTCGCCCAGGAACATGAAGGCGGTGAAGTCGGAGACGCGGCTCGCCTGCTGCATGTTATGGGTGACGATGGTGATGGTGTAATCCTGCGAGAGTTCGGCGATCAGCTCTTCGATCTTCGCCGTCGAGATCGGATCGAGCGCCGAACATGGCTCATCCAACAGGATCAGTTCCGGCTTGGTCGCCACCGAGCGGGCGATGCAAAGCCGCTGCTGCTGTCCGCCGGAGAGCGAATTGCCGCTCTGGTGGAGCTTGTCCTTGACCTCGTCCCACAGAGCGGCGCGCTTCAACGCGGTTTCGACGCGGCCCTCGAGTTCGCTGCGCGGCAGCCTGTCGTAGAGCTGAAGACCGAAGGCGATATTGTCGAAGATCGACATCGGGAACGGCGTCGGCTTCTGGAACACCATGCCGACCTTGGCGCGCAGGAGGTTCAAATCCTGGCGCGGCGAAAGAATATTCTCGCCGTCCATCAGCACTTCGCCTGTCGCGCGCTGATTGGGATAGATCTCGTAGATGCGGTTGAGCACGCGCAAGAGAGTCGACTTGCCGCAGCCCGACGGGCCGATGAACGCCGTCACCTTGTTGCGGCGGAGCGAGAGCGTGATTTTCTTGAGCGCCTGCATCTCCCCGTAGAAGAAGGAGAGATCGTTGATCGCGACCTTGACGGCGCCATTCTCGGCCATCGTCATTTGCGCTCCTGCGGCGATTCAAGCAGGCGCGCGGTGATGGAGAGCGCCAGCACCGCCAGCGTGATGAGAAGCGCGCCCGACCAAGCCAGCCGCTGCCAATCCTCATAGGGGCTGATCGCGAATTGGAAGATCACCACCGGGAGACTCGCGATCGGCGCGTTGGGATCGAGGCTCCAGAACTGGTTGTTGAGCGCGGTGAAGAGAAGCGGCGCGGTCTCGCCGGAAATGCGCGCGATGGCGAGAAGCGCGCCCGTCACGATGCCGGCCTGCGCCGCCCGCCAGGTGATGTGGCGGATGACGTGCCAGCGCGGCGCGCCGAGGGCGACGCCCGCCTCGCGCAAGGTGTTGGGAATGAGCAGCAGCATGTTCTCGGTCGTGCGCACTACGACGGGAATGACGATGGTGCCGAGCACGGCCGCGCCCGCCCACGCCGAGAAATGCCCCATCGGCAGGACCACGGCCACATAGATGAAAAGCCCGAGCACGATGGAGGGCGCCGAGAGCAGGATGTCGTTGACGAAGCGGATCACGAAGGCGACGCGCGAATAGCGGCCATATTCGGCCAGATAGGTACCGGCGAGAATGCCGATCGGGGTGCCGACGGCGACCGCGATCAGATTCATCATCAAGCTGCCGACAATGGCGTTGAGAAGCCCGCCATCTTCGCCCGGCGGCGGCGTCATCTCGGCGAAGAGCTGGAAATTGAGACCGGAAAATCCTTCGTACAGCAGCGTGCCAAGCACGGCGACGAGCCAAGCAAGCCCGAAGCCGGTCGCCAGCACCGAGAGCGAGAGAAATACCAGATTGCGGATGCGCCGCCGCAGATAGCGTCCCTGATTCATGAGCGGCCTCCCGCGCGCTGCTCCAGCCGGTAGAGCATGTATTGCGCCAGCGCCAGCACGCAGAACGTCACGAAGAAAAGAACGAGGCCGAGCTCGACCAGCGCCGGGAGGTAAAGCTCGCCGATCGCTTCGGTGAACTCGTTGGCGATGGCCGCCGAGATGGTGGTGCCCGGCGCGAACAGCGAGGCCGAAATCCGGTGCGCATTGCCGATCACGAAGGTGACCGCCATGGTCTCGCCGAGCGCCCGCCCCAGCGCCAGCATGATTCCGCCGACGACGCCGCCGCGCGTGTAAGGCAGCACGACGTTCCACAGCACTTCCCAGGTCGTGGCGCCGAGGCCATAAGCGGCTTCCTTGAGCACCGGCGGCACCGTCTCGAAGACGTCGCGCGTGATCGCCGAGATGAAGGGAATGGTCATGATGGAAAGGATCAGCGCGGCAGTGAAAATCCCGATGCCGTAAGGCGGGCCGGCGAACAGGCTCGAAAGAACCGGAATACCCGCGAACGCGTCGATCACCGGAGGCATCACGCTCTGCTGCAGCATGGGCGCCAGCACGAACAGGCCCCAGATGCCGTAGATGATGCTGGGAATGCCGGCGAGCAATTCGATGGCGATGCCGATGGGCCGGCGCAACGGGCGCGGACAAATCTCGGTCAGAAAGATCGCGATGCCGATGCCGACCGGAATCGCCACCAGCATGGCGAGGAAGGACGTGATCAAGGTGCCCGCGATCGGCGCCAGCCCGCCGAAACGCTCCGTCACCGGATTCCACACTTCCGTCCACAGAAAGGCAAAACCGAAGGCGCGGATCGCGGGCAGCGCGCCATCGACAAGCGCCCAGATGATGCCGGCGAAGATCACCAGCACCAGCAGCGCGCAACAGAACGTCAGGCGCTGGAAGATCTGGTCGGCGCGAAGGGCGCGGCGCAACCGCGCCGAGTTCAGCGCGAGAGTGGCGTGCGGGCTCAAGGCGGCGTCGACCATGAAATACTCGGAAAAACTATGGTTGGAAGGCCGCGGGAAACATCGAGAGAGCGGGAAGCCGTTTTCCGAACGCGGCCGTCCCGCTCCCATAATCGTCAATCCGCCTGGTTTTGCGAAGCCCGGCCACTAAAATTTACGCCGTCAAATCAACGCCCGCGAAACGGGGAGATTATTTCCCGCCGTTCCAGCCCTGAACCTGATTCCAGCTCACCATGAATTTCTGCTTCACCTCGGCGGGGAACGGCACATAGTCGAGGCTCGCCGCCGCCGGATCGCCGTTCTGATAGGCCCATTGGAAGAATTTCAGCGCTTCCTTCGTGGCCGCCGGATTGGAGGGCTGCTTGTGGACAAGGATGAAGGTCGCGCCCGCGATCGGCCAGGCATTGGCGCCCGGCTGGTCGGTCAGCAAGGTTCCAAAACCGTTGGCGCCGTCCCAATTGGCGCCCGCCGCGGCGGCGGCAAAGGAGGCGGCGTTCGGACTGACGACCTTGCCTTCCTTGTTGACCATCTTCGCGTAGTTCAGCTTGTTCTGCGTGACGAAGGCATATTCGACATAGCCGATGGAGCCGTTGGTCTGCGTCACATTCCCGGCGACGCCTTCATTGCCTTTGGCGCCGATGCCGTTGGGCCATTCCACCGCGGTGGCGAAGCCGACCTTATCGGCCCATTCCTTGCTGACCTTTGAAAGATAGTTGACGAAGATGAAGGTCGTGCCCGAGCCGTCAGAACGATGGACCGTGATGAGCGCCTGATTGGGAAGCGCGAGCGTCGGATTCAATTTCTTGATCGCCGGATCGCTCCAATTGGTGATCTTGCCGAGGAAGATGTTCGCGAGAGTCGGGCCATCGAGCACGAGCTGGCCGGGAGCGATGCCGCGCAAATTGACGATGGGAACGTCGCCGCCGATCACGGTTGGGAATTGCAGCAAGCCGTCACGGTTCAGATCGACGAGGGGAAGCGGCATGTCGGTGGCGCCGAAGCTCACCGTCTTCGATTGTATCTGCTTGATGCCGCCGCCCGAACCGATGGACTGGTAGTTCACGCTGTTCCCGGTGGCGCCTTTATAGGCGGACGCCCATTTCGAATAGACCGGGAAGGGAAAGGTCGCGCCGGCGCCAGAAATACTCGCGGCCGAAGCCGACGTCGCCACTGCGAGTGCTGCAAGACCGGCAAGACCGGCGAACAAACGCAAAGAGAGCCTCATTTTTATCCTCTCAAGAACGGTTAAACCCAGAATCGGACGTGCCGAATGGGCCTACCGGCTTAGCCGGTGAGCAAATGCCCGAATTGCTTGTAAGGGATGTCACAATTGAGCGAAGTTTTTGTGACAATGAGGCGGTCTCGGCTGGGGATAAGCTCAAAAGATACGGGAGTCGCAAGGGCTTAGCCTCGTGACTCCCAAACGGTAAATTCACGCGGAGCGCTTACGGCTTGGCGATGTGCCAAACCATGCCGCGGCCGTCGCCCGTGGTGTCGCCGGACTTGGCGTCCATGCGGAAATAATAGAGCGGCTTGCCCTTATAGGACCACTGCTTGGCGCCGTCGTCGCGGGTGATGACTTTCCAATCGCCCATGTCCTTGTCGGCGGCGGCTGCGGTCAGCGCCGGCCAGTTCATCAGGCACATGCCGTTGCAAGCGGACTTGTTGGCTTCCTTGTCGTTGTCCCAGGTGTACAGGGTCATGCCCTTGGCGTCGGTCAGCATGCCGTTCATCGCATGAACGGATGCCGGCATCGTCTGAGCGATAGCGAAACCGCCGATCGCGACGAGCGCCGCCGTGGCAGCGAAAATCATTGCACGCATCGTAGTAATCTCCTTGTGAGGTCAGCTTCGGATGGACGGCCGGGGGCGGCAAATCCAAAGGCAAATTAACACGGTTTGGTGAGCTTAAGCCATGGTGCTAGATTGCGCGTCACGACGCGCGGAAGGGAACACGCTCATGAATAAGGGAAATGTTTGGAAATTTTTTGCCGCTGGCGGCATCGCCGCGAGCCTGGTTTTGGCCGCGGGTTCCGCGACGGCCGCCGGCTTCACGGTGACGTCGAGCGCTTTCGCCGATGGCGGAATGCTGGTGCGCAAGAACGCGGCCGACGATCCGATGCGGATGTGCGGCGGCGAAAACATCTCGCCTCCGATCGCGTGGGCGAACCCTCCCGCCAACACCAAGAGCTTTGCCCTCATGCTGCTCGATCCCGATGGGCTGCTCGGCCAGGGCGTGGTGCATTGGATCGGCTACGGGATTCCCGGCAGCGCCGCCGGTCTTGCCGAAGGCGACATGACGCGCGCCGGCAAATTCGTCGGCGGCAAAGGCACGCGCAACAACGCGAATTATATCGGCCCCTGCCCGCCGGTCGGCGATTCGCCGCATCATTACATCTTCACCGTGGTGGCGACCGATCTCGAACCGTCCGCTCTGAAAGCGGACATGACGCGCGACGAACTTATGGCCGCGCTGAAGGGTCATTCGCTTGGCGGCGCCAGCATCGTCGGCAAATACGCGCGCTAGAAACTGAACTGAAGCCGGTTCATGAAGGCGGTGAAGTCCTGCCCCGCTTGGGCGCCGCCGGCGTCCTTGCGATCCACGTCGACGATCAGATAGTCGAACATCCAGCGGACGTTCCTGTTCAGGTACCAATTGGCGCCGAGCGAAATGATGTGCTGTTCGCCGCCGAGCACGCGATTGGCGAGATTGGCGTCGGTTTCCAGCGCGTTGAGATCGTTGACGCTGTAGCGCGCCTTCGCCTCCCAGGCGCCCCAAGTGCCGGCATTGAGATCGAACGGCGCAGGGATAGCCGGCGAGGTGAACGCGGCCGCGGCGGCGTTGTAGGGGCGCGTATGGCCGGTGAGGAAATAGGACGCCTCGACATACCAGCCTCCGAAGGTCGGATCCTTTAGCGCCGAATTTGTCCGTTCGAGCCCGTATTTGTAATATTCGCCGGCGATATAGAACGGACCCCGGTTCATCGCGGCTTCAAAGCCATATAGCCAAGCGGTCTTCGCGACTACGGGAGTCGGCAGGCCGGCCGTTCCGAAGCCGACAAGCTGCGTGCCGTCGACGCGCGTCTCGGGACGGTCTCCGAATGCCAGCACGCCATTCGGTTTGTTCATGATGCGCGCGACGTCGACGCCGATCTGATAGTTCGATGTCGCGTCCGAATAGAACCGGTAGGCGGCGCGGCCCAAGAGCTGCGAGCCTTCGTCGTCGGTCTTGATGGCGGCGATTCTCTCGCCCGTGAAGGCCGTCGAGATCAGAAGATTGTCGCCGCCCCGGAACAGCCCCGCCTTCTGGAAGATCAGCTCTACGCCACGGCGCGAATCGCTGCCGCCGAAGGGATCGAGGATGGTGTTGACGATGGAGGCGCGTTCCAGAAACGTGATGTCGGCCGAGGAGGTGGAATCGTTCAGCGTGAATTTCGGCTGAATGGCGCCGCCATTGATCGTGAGATTCGGAATCCCGGTATAGGCAAGGCGCAGGAGATAGATCTGTCCGCTGCGTTCGGTGCCTGAACTGCCGAAATCGTAGACGAACTCATAATTGAAATCGCGATAGACGCGGCCCTCGAAACCGATCTGCGCCCGGCGGAAATTCGCGCCATTGTGCAGGTCGCGCCCGACACTCACTGCGGGGGCAAGAGCGTCGTCCTGGAAGAACACGCCGCTGTCGAACTGGAAGCGGCCGCGGAACGCCAGTTGGAAATTGTTGTCGGCGCTTCGGATCGTCGCGCGGTTGAAATCATAGCTCCAGGTCGGAGCGGCGGGCGCTTGCGGCGGCGGCACCGCGGTGCGCATCGGCTCGGCGGCGGCTTGAACGATTTGCGGCCCGGGCGCGGGTTGCGGCGCTGGCTGCGGCGCGGGAGCGATAGGTGTTTGCGCGACGACCGGGGCGGCGGCGGCCGGTGCGGTCGCTACCGCCGGAGCGCCTCGCGCAAGCCGAGCCTCGATGGCTTGAACGCGCTGTTCCAGCGTCAAAGCCGGTTGGGGCGTCACGCCGAGCGCCTGCTCCAGCGCCCTGACCCGATCTTCCAGCGTCGTTTGCGCGGCGGCCGGAAGCGCCGTCATTAACCCCGACAGCACCGTACCGGCCATGAGAGCAGACCTGCCGATCATCGTGCCACCTCGCCGTTTTTTCGTGATTCCCATGCCTGTGCCGTCTTCTCAGCCACGCGTGACACGGAAATGACGGTCGCGTGATGGTTCTGTGACGGTGCGTTCCTGGTTCGATCCAGCCCTCGGACGGGCCAAGGGTTAAGCCTTTCGCAACGCGCGCCGCGCCATTCTTGGGCACCGGACGGGAAACCCATGATCGCGCGCGTTGCCACCATTCTGTTTGCCCTTCTCGCTGCGACGCTCGGCGCCGCGGCCGGGCTCGACGGCATCGAAGCGACCCAGCGCATCAGGCGCGCGGAAAGCGCCTCGGGCGCCAAGCGCGTTCCGATCTTCGCGCTGACGGCGGATGCGGTGGAAGCCCGGCGCAAAGCCTGCCTGGACGCCGGCATGGACGGCTTCTTGACCAAGCCGCTCGACCCCGCCGAGCTCGACGCCGTGCTGGCGACCATCATCCCGCGCACCCACGCCGCGGCTTAGACTCTGTCGCCTCGCCGCTGCTTGCTGTAAGAGCCTCGCATGGCGGTTCGCAGCGAAGACCTTCCAAAACGGAGCCTCGTCTCGGCGCTGGCGGTGTATGGCGAGCGCCGCATCGCGGTCATGCTGGCGCTCGGTTTCTCGGCCGGCCTGCCCTTCCTTCTGATCTTCGATACGCTGTCGGCCTGGCTGCGCGATTCCGGATTGTCTCTGGAGGTGATCGGCTTCTTCAGCCTCGCGACCTTGGTCTATTCCTTCAAATTCCTTTGGGCGCCGCTGATCGACCGCGCACATGTGCCGGGCCTGACCGCATGGCTCGGCCACCGGCGCTCCTGGATGCTGGTGTGCCAGGTGCTGATCACCATCGGCCTGCTGCTGGTCGCGGGCAGCGATCCAACCGTGAGTATCGCGCGGATGGCGATGTTCGCCGTCTTTGTCGGATTTTCCTCCGCCACGCAGGATGTCGTCATCGACGCCTGGCGCATCGAAGCGGCGGACGTGAACAAGCAGGGCGCAATGGCCGCCGCCTATCAATGGGGCTATCGCATCGCGATGATCACGGCTGGCGCGGCGCCGCTGCTGCTCGCCGAAACCTATAGTTGGAATTTCTCCTATGCGGTGATGGCGGCGCTGATGGGCGTCGGCATGGGGGCCGTTCTTTTCGCCCCGCGCGAGACTCAGCACGTGATCCGCCCTATTCCCGACGAGGGCTTACGCGCAAACCCTGCGCTCGAAACCGCCGAATGGGTCTTGCGTCTCGCCATCCTTGCCTTCGGCGCGCTGCTTTTGGGCTCGGGCCTCTCCGCCAATGCGAGCCTGCTTGGGAATATATCGGGCGGCCTCGGCTTGGACGGCGCCGCGCTGATCGCCGCGTGGCGAGGAAGCAATGGCGTCTGGTATCAGCTGCTCGGCGTGCTGGCCGGATTTTCCGTCATTATCGTCGCAACGATGCCACTTCCCGGTATCCGCACGCGGCCCGGGCTCTATCTCGGCGCCGCACTCGGCGATCCGCTGAAAGATTTCTTCACCCGCTATCGCGGCACGGCTTCATTGATCCTCGCGCTGATCTGCACCTACCGGTTGTCGGATTTCGTCCTCAACATCATGAACCCGTTCTATCTCGATCTCGGCTTCACGCTCACCGAGGTCGCCGAGGTGCGCAAGATCTTCGGCGTGGTCGCCTCGATGCTCGGCGTCTTCGCGGGGGGCCTCGCCATCGCGGGGCTCGGCCTGATGCCGGCGCTTCTGATCGGCGCCTTCGCCGGGCCGCTCAGCAATCTCGTCTTCGTCTGGCTGGCGATGCAGGGGCACGATTTGCCGGCGCTGTTCGTCGCCATCGGCATCGACAATGTGGGCTCGGGTTTTTCGGGCACCTGCCTGATCGCCTATATGTCGAGCCTGACGGCGCAAGGATTCACCGCGACCCAGTACGCTCTCTTCTCTTCGCTCTATGCGCTGCCCGGCCGCCTGATCGCTTCGCAATCGGGCCGCCTCGTCGAAGGCGCCGCCCAATCGGCGGACGCTGGCGGTGTGTTCTCGGGATTCAGCGCATTGTTCAGTGGCCTGCCGCCGGAAAGCTTTGCCGCGGCGATACAGAAATCGGGCGTCAGCGCGGCCTCGCTGGGCGCAGGCTACACGGCCTTCTTCCTCTATTCGGCACTGATCGGAATCTTCGCGGTTGTGCTCACGATCATCGCCGCCGCGCGCCATAGGCAGTCCATGCGCGACGCTTCCGTGAACCCCTCCGAGGCACGGTCCTAACAGGACTTTGTTACTGGGCGGAGCGCCCGGGCCTCTGATAGGGTGACGGTTTTCGCATCAGCATCTATCGGCTTTTCTGCGGTCTTGCTTGCGACTCCGCCAAGACCGTAGGCTATGGCCGGGTTGGCAATAAACGGACGTCCCAGGGGGAGACATATGGGTCCGGTGCGTCGCGTGAGATTCCGGTTCCGCAATGTGGGCCGCCGTTGGGGCTTCCCGCGCGGCCGCCCGCAATTCGGACGGCGCGGCGGCGGATCCGCGAAAGGCGAAGCGCCCGCGCTCACCGCGTTGCACGAAACCAATACGCTGCCGAACCGCCGGGGCACTTGGCCGGTGCTGACCAGTTCAGGCTCGCTTGAAGTCCACATCGCGCAAACCGAATACGAGATCGCCGCCGCCCAGCATCTGCGCTATCGCGTCTTCTACGAGGAGATGTCGGCGAGCCCGACACCGCAGATGCGCGGCCAGCGGCGTGACTTCGATAAATATGACGAGTTCTGCGACCATCTGCTGGTGGTCGACCGCAATGTCCGCGACGAAAACGGCGAAGCGGCGGTCGTCGGCTGCTACCGCCTGTTGCGCGGCGAAGTGGCGGCGCTGCATGGCGGCTATTACACCTCGTCGGAATATGATCTGGCGCCGATGCTCAGCGCCAACCCGCTCGGCACGCGCTTCCTCGAGCTTGGGCGTTCCTGCGTGCTGAAATCCTATCGCGGCCGGGCCAGCACCATGCAGCTTCTGTGGCGCGGGATCGTGCTCTATCTCGACCGCTACGCCATCGATGTGATGTTCGGCTGCGGCTCGCTGCCCGGCACCGATGCGGACGCGCTGGCTCTGCCGATGTCCTATCTGCATCATTTCCATCGCGCCCCCGAAGGCCAGCGGCTGGTCGCGCGCCCCGAGCTCTATGTTGAAATGAACCGCATGGAAAAAGACGCCATCGACCCCAAGGAGGCGCTGCGCTCGCTGCCGCCGCTGATCAAGGGCTATGTGCGCGCGGGCGCCTATATCGGCGACGGCGCGGTGATCGACAAGCAATTCGGCACCACCGACGTGCTGATCTATTTCCCGGTGTCGCGCATGGCCACGCGGCTGCGCAGCAAGCTCGACCGCAACGGGGTTTAAGGTTTACTCCTTAAGCTTGCGCGCGCTTTCCCACTCGCTTCCCCTCATCGCGACCCAGTCGGCCTATGGTCTTCTCGGCGGCGCCTATCTGCCGTTTTTCGGTGCTTCGCTGGAAGCGCGAGGTCTCACCACCGCCGGCATCGGAATGTTGCTGGCGCTGGCGACGGCGCTGCGCATGGTGGTGTCGCCCATAGCGGGCCTCGTCGCGGACGCGCGCGACGACCATCGCATCGTGATGCTGACGCTCAGCGCGGCCGCGCTTGCGGGGTTCGTGGGTTTCGCGCTGGTGCGGGAACCCAACGCGATCTTCCTTACGGGCGTGGTGGCCCTGGTGCTGTGGATTTCGTCCTCTCCGATCATGGAGAGCGTGATCCTGCGCGCGGCCGAAGGCGCCAAGATTCCTTATGGCCGCTTGCGCGTCTGGCTTTCCGTCGCTTTCGTCGCCGGCAATGTGCTTTCGGGATTCGCCATCGCGCAATTCGGTTTCGGCATCGTCGCGCCCTGGTTCGTGGTCTGCGCCGCGCTGCAACTCGCAGCCATCTATACCTTGCCGCGCGCGACGCCGGCGCATGCCACGGGCTTCTTCGCGCTTCGCCTGCAAACGACGTTTGCCGAAGCGCGCGAGCTGATCGGCAAACCGATTTTCCTGCTGTTCCTCGTGACGTGCAGCCTCATTCAGGGCTCGCATATCGTCTATTATGTCTATGCTGGCCTTGCCTGGCGCGCCCAAGGTTTTTCCGCCACCACCATCGGCTTGATCTGGCCGCTTGGCGTCCTCGCGGAAATCGCGCTGTTCTTATTTTCCGCGACAATCGTGCGGCGGGTCGATGCGGTCTCGCTGATGACGCTAGGCGCCATCGCCGCCGGTTTGCGCTGGGTGGTGATGGCGTTCGATCCGGCGCTGCCCATCCTCGTGCTCACCCAATTGCTGCACGGGCTGACCTTTGCCATCCCGCATCTCGGCGCGATGTATTTCATCCTGGGCGCGACGCCGCCGCGATTGTCGGCGACGGCGCAAAGTCTCTATTCGGTGTTCGGCACGGGCTTGGGTTCCAGCCTCGCGCTCATCCCGGCGAGCTATCTCTACGCGGGCTGGGGCTCGGCCGTTTATCTGATGATGAGCATGATGGCGGTCGTCGCCTTGAGTCTCTCGCTTATTCTCGCCAGAAAATGGAACGGCGGGCGGTTGACCGAAACGCAGGCCTCACCCGCGCCGGTCTGACAGGCTGAACCAGGCGATTCCGGCGATCACCAGCACCGTGCCGGCGATGCTAATCGCGCTCATGCGCTCACCGAGGATGATGGCGGCGAGCACGATGGTTGCGACCGGGCCCATGATCGCGATGGTGGCGTTGTCCTGGGCCGGGATGCGGTGCAGCGCCGCGTTCAGGAAGAAGGTCGGCAGCACCGTCGCGCCCACCGCGATGATGAGCCCGTAGATGAAGGCCATCCGGCTGACGACGAGATCGCCTAAATCATGGCCGATGAAAAACTGCGCGAACCCGGCAAGCGTCGCGCCCACCATTGCGATGCAGGTGAAAAGCCGCGGACCCATCTCGGCCATCGCATCCTTGGCGAACAATTGATAGAGCGCGAAAGCGATCGCCGCGATGAAAACGAGCCCGGCGCCGAGCACGATGTCGCGCCCTTCGAGCGAGAGATTCTCGCCGAAGATCAGCGCGAGGCCGACATAGGAAATCGCTAGAGCGATCACCCCGCGCCGCCTGACCTCCTGGCGGAAGAACAGCGCGCCGAACAGCACGACGAAGAACGGATAGGTGGCGAGGATCAGCCGCTCGAATTGCGCCCCGATATATTGCAGGCCGAGGAAATCGGCATAGCTCGCGACCCACATGCCGAGCACGCCGATGGCGGCGGCACGCAGCGTGAGCGAAAGCGATGGCAGCGCGGCCAGCTTCTGCCGCCTTCCGCTGATGCTGTAGAACCCAACGGCGAGATAGAACGGCAGCGACAAGCCAAGCCGCAGCGCCAGCAATGTTTCCGGATCGACATCGATCTCGTAAGCGAGCTTGACGATGATCGCCTTGATGGAAAAAAGGATCGCCCCCGCGGCGGCGAAGAAATAGCCGATGCCGAGATTGGGCTCGTCTTTCGCAAGCAGGCGTGGTTCCACCTATTTCACCGTGGCGCGCGGATGCGCCGCATCATAGACCGCGAGCACGCGGGCGCCTTCGACTTCGGTGTATTTCTGCGTCGTCGACAGCGAGGCATGGCCGAGCAATTCCTGCACCGCGCGAAGATCGCCGCCATTGGCCAACAGATGCGTCGCGAAGGAATGGCGCAGCGCGTGCGGGGTTGCGGTCGCGGCAAGGCCCAGCCGCCCGCGCAAGGACTGCATCAAGCTTTGCGCTTCGCGCGGACTCATCGGCAGACCCCGCCGCGAGACGAACAGCGCCCCTTTCCGTCCGGTATCGAACGGGCAAAGCCTGGCATAGGCATCGACGGCGTCGCGCACCGCCGCGAGCACCGGCACGCTGCGTTCCTTCTTTCCTTTGCCGAGAATCGTCAACGATCCCGGCAGCGGCACGTCGCCGCTTTTCAGACTCAACGCTTCGGAGATGCGCAAGCCCGTGCCGTAGAGCAGCGTGATCAGCGCCACATTGCGCGCGGCGAGCCAGGGCTCATCCGCTTGGCCGGCATCTTGGATGGCGCGGGCGGCATCCACTTCGCTCAAAGGCCGCGGCAGCGTGCGGGGAAGCTTGGGCGAACGGACCGAACGCGCCACCGCGCCGGAGGCAAGATTCTCGCGTTCGAGATAGCGGAAGAAGGAGCGCACCGCCGCCAGCGCCCGTTGCACGCCGCGCGCGCCCAGACCTTCGCCGCGGCGTTGGGTCAAGAAGGCGCGCAATTCGGCGGGCTTCAATTTCCGCAACATCGCGATGGTCGGCCGCTGCTCGCGATATTCGGCGAGGAAGCTGAGGAACCGCGCCGTGTCGTCGCCATAGGCGCGCAGCGTATGGGGACTGAGCCGGCGCTCATGTGCGAGGCTGGCGAGCCATCCACGGGTCAATTCGGGAGCGCCGCGCGCCATCGTTACAGGATCTTTTGTCCCGTCTTCTTCCAGTCTTCGAGAAAGGCCGCCAAGCCCTTGTCGGTCAGCGGATGGTAGGCAAGTTGTTTGAATATCCCGACCGGCATGGTGGTGACATCGGCGCCCGCGAGCGCCGCGTCGCGCACATGCGTCACATGGCGGATCGAGGCGGCGAGGATTTCGGTCTTGAAGCCGTAATTGTCGTAGGTCTGGCGGATCTCGCGAATCAGCGCCATGCCGTCTTGTCCGGCATCATCGAGCCGCCCGATGAAGGGCGAGATGAAGGTGGCGCCCGCCTTCGCGGCAAGCAGCGCCTGCACCGGCGAGAAACACAGCGTGACATTGACCTTGTGCCCGTCGCCCGCCAGCGCCTTGCAGGCCTTGAGCCCGTCCCAGGTCAACGGCACCTTGACCGTGATATTGGGCGCGATTTTCGCGAGCTTGTTGCCTTCCGCGATCATCTGGTCCGCTTCCGTCGCGGTGACTTCGGCGCTGACCGAGCCCGGCACCACATCGCAGATCGCGCGCAGGAACTCGAACATCGGCATGCCGGCCTTCGCCGCGAGCGAGGGATTGGTCGTCACGCCATCGACCAGGCCGGTCGCGGCCATGGAAGCAATCTCTTTCGGATCGGCGCTATCGAGAAACAACTTCATGGAATATGTCCTGCTTGACCGCACGCGTCGGGAGACGAAACTAGCCCATGCCGGATCGATGATGAACGGAAATTCTCGTGCCAGACGCGGCTTCGGCCACAAATAGGCAAGTGCCAGATATGCAAGCGCCGGAGTCGCGCGTGGCGGTTTTGCTGCCGCTGCCGCTGCCCGGCCCCTATGATTACGCGCTTTCCCCCGGCACGGCGGCAAAACGGGGCACGCTGGTGCGGGCGCCGTTGGGCGGGCGCGAGCTGATCGGCGTCGTCTGGGACAAGGGCGAAGGGGCCGTCGAGAGCGCAAAGCTGCGCGTTGCCGAGCCGCTTGGCCATTGTTTGCCGGCGGCGTTGTGCGATTTCATCGATTGGGTGGCGCGCTACACGCTCAATCCACCGGGCGCCGTGCTGGCGCAGGCGCTGCGGGTGAAAGGTGCGTTCGATCCCGAGATGCCCCGCCGCGCCTATGCGCTCAGCAGCGCGACGCCGCCGAAAGCGACGGCAGCCCGCGCGCGCGTGCTGGCGCTTCTGGCTGACGGCCTCGCGCGCACCGCTGCCGACATCGCCGAAAGCGCCAGCGTCGGAGCGGGCGTCGTCAAAGGCCTTGCCGAGACGGGCGCGCTTCGCGAGGTGCTGCTGCCCGAATTCGAACGCGCCCCCGCACCCGATCCCGCCTTCGATGCGGTGCGGCTCAGCCCCGATCAGTTGCGGGCGTCCGAACATATGCGCGACGCTGTCAAGAAGCGCGAATTCCAGGTGGCGCTGCTCGACGGCGTGACGGGATCGGGAAAGACCGAAGCCTATTTCGAAGCGGTCGCCGAAGCGCTGACGCAAGGGGCGCAGGCCTTGATCCTGCTGCCCGAGATCGCGCTAACCGTGCAATTCCTCGACCGCTTCGCGGTGCGGTTCGGCTGCCGCCCGCTGGAATGGCACTCCGATCTTTCGATGCGCGAGCGCAAGCGCGTCTATCGCGCGGCGATGAGCGGGAACGCGCGCGTCATTGTCGGCGCGCGTTCGGCGCTGTTCCTGCCCTTTGCCAAGCTTGGCCTGATCGTTGTCGATGAGGAGCATGAGCAGGCTTACAAACAGGAAGAAGGCGTCATCTATCACGCCCGCGACATGGCCGTGGTGCGCGCGCGCCTGGAACATTGTCCGATTGTGCTCGCCTCAGCGACGCCGTCGCTCGAAACCTTCGTCAATGCGAAGGGCGGGCGTTACGATTGGCTGAAGCTCGCATTCCGGCATGGCGCCGCCGAAATGCCGGAGGTGCGGCTGATCGACATGCGGGCCGAAGAGAGCGTGCCGGGCCAGTTTCTCTCGGCTCCTTTGCGCGCGGCGCTGACCGAGACGCTGGCGGCGGGCGAGCAGGCGCTTCTCTTTTTGAATCGCCGCGGCTACGCGCCGCTGACTTTGTGCACGGCTTGCGGCCGCAAGGAGACCTGCCGCAATTGCTCGGCCTGGATGGTCGAGCACCGCTATCGCAAGCGACTGGTCTGCCATCATTGCGCCTTCGAGACGGCGATCCCCGCTTCCTGCTCGCAATGCGGCACGGAAAATTCCCTGATCGCCTGCGGGCCGGGCGTCGAACGCGTCGAAGAAGAATTCCGTGCCGCCTTTCCGAATGCGCGCGTCGCGGTCGCCTCATCCGATACGTTTGTCGGCCCGGCACAGACGCAGGCGGTGATCCGCGCGCTTTCGACCGGCGATATCGACGTCGTCATCGGCACGCAGATCGTCGCGAAAGGGCATCACTTTCCGCAACTCACCTTGGCGGGCATCGTGGATGCGGATTTGGGCGGCGGCGCCGGCGATCCGCGCAGCGCCGAACGCAGCTTCCAATTGCTGCATCAGGTGGCGGGGCGTTCGGGCCGTGGCGAGAAACCGGGCCTCGTGCTGATCCAGACGCGCAATCCCGAAGACCCGGTGATGCTCGCGCTGGCCGCCAACAGCCGCGATGCGTTTCTGGAGGCGGAAGCGGCCTCCCGTGAACGCAGCCTGGCGCCGCCCTATGGACGTTTGGCCGCGCTCATTCTTGCCGGCACCGATCCGTTGCGCGTGCGCGAGACGGGCCGCGAGTTGGCAGCTGCTGCACCGCGTGCCGGCGGCGTCACCGTGTGGGGCCCCGCGCCCGCCTTCTATCAGATGCTGCGCGGGCGCACGCGCGAGCGGCTGCTGGTGCAGGCGGAGAAGAGTATCGACATCCAGAATTATGTTCGGACGTGGCTCGCGGACGTGAAGATCCCGTCCGGCGTCCGCCTCTCGGTCGATGTCGACCCGATGAGCTTTTTTTAATCGTTACTGAAAATCCCGCACATCGACGAGATGGCCGGCGATAGCCGCCGCCACCGCCATTGCGGGGCTCATCAGATGGGTGCGCCCGCCGCGGCCCTGACGGCCTTCGAAATTGCGATTCGACGTGGACGCACAACGTTCGCCGGGTTCGAGACGGTCGGCGTTCATGGCCAGACACATCGAGCATCCCGCATCGCGCCATTCGAAGCCGGCTTTCAGGAATATCTCATCGAGACCTTCCTGTTCGGCCTGTTCCTTCACCAACCCTGAGCCCGGCACGATCATGGCGCCGACATGGGAGGCGACTTTGCGGCCTTTGCGTAAGGCCGCTTCGATGATCTTGGCGGCTTCGCGCAAATCCTCGATGCGGCCATTGGTGCAGGAGCCGACGAAGGCGCGGTCGATCCGCACTTCGCGCAACGGCGTGCCCGGCTTCAAATTCATATAGGCGAGCGCGCGCTCCATGCCTTCGCGTTTGCCCGCGTCGGTCTCGGCGGCCGGATCGGGAATGCTTCCGGTGATGGGGAGCGACTGCTCCGGGCTGGTGCCCCAGGTCACCATCGGCGCGACGGAACTCGCCGCCAGCTTTACTTCGGAATCGAATTTCGCGTTCGTGTCGGAATGCAGATGGCGCCAAACTTTAACAGCGGCTTCCCATTGGCCGGCTTTGGGGGCGCGCGGACGGCCACGGATGTAATCGAACGTCGTATCATCCGCCGCGATCAAGCCGGCGCGCGCGCCGCCCTCGATCGACATGTTGCAGACGGTCATGCGCCCTTCCATCGACAGCGCGCGGATCGCGTCGCCGGCATATTCGATGACGTAGCCGGTGCCGCCCGCGGTGCCGATCTTATTGATGATCGCCAGCACCACGTCTTTCGCGGTGATGCCGATGGGCAGCGTGCCGTCAACGCTGACGCGCATGTTCTTCGAGCGCGTCGTCAGTAGCGTCTGCGTCGCCAGCACATGCTCGACTTCCGAGGTGCCGATGCCGAACGCGAGCGAGCCGAAAGCGCCATGCGTCGCGGTGTGCGAATCGCCGCACACGATGGTCAGGCCCGGCAAGGTCCAGCCCTGTTCGGGGCCGATGATGTGCACGATGCCCTGGCGGATATCGTTCATGCCGAAATATTCGATGCCGAATTCGCGGGCGCTGTTTTCCAGCGCCTGGATGGAGGCGGCCGATTCGGGATCGGCGATTCCCTTCGTGCGGTCGGTGGTCGGCACATTGTGATCGGCGACGGCAAGCGTCAGCTCGGGGCGGCGGACCTTCCGCTTGGCATCCCTAAGGCCGTTGAAAGCCTGCGCGCTCGTGACTTCGTGAACGAGGTGGCGGTCGACATATAGCACGCTCGATTCGCCGGGCGCCTCGTGGACGAGGTGGCTGTCCCAGATTTTTTCGTACAGGGTTTTAGGCACGGTGCTCATGATGGATCCTGAATGGCCGAGTGGCGTTGTATCAACATCAGAATGGCCGGGTTCTCAAGGGGTTTGCCTAAACGCCTCAGCGGGCGCCGAAATACATCACGGCCAGGATGATGAGAACGGCGATAAATTGGGCCAGCACCCGCAATCGCATCAATTTGTTCGACAGATTGCGCGAGGCTTCCCCCCCGGTCACCAGGGTATAAAGTCCCGCCAGCAGAATCAGGGCGACCGCCGCGAGGGCGAAGGCGACGAGGACGGTGCCGCTCATGGGCTGGCAGTTCTCCTACACAGAAATCCGTGCTTCACTAGAAGCTTGAGCCAGGCGCAGCCTCGCGCCTTACGGTCACGAATATAGGTGCAACCGATTGTCCCGTCGAACGCTATAGTTCGGATGGGGCGCTCGGCTGGGCGCCGGGAGATTGGCGATGAACGAGATCAAACGCATCTATGAAACCGTGCATGGCGCCGGATGGATCGTGCTGGCATTTGGCGCGGTCGCGGTCGGCGTCTTGCTGATCTACGGGTCGATGCCGGCCGAAGGCCTGGCGCCGACGCAAGAGCAGGAAGTGGCGCAAGCAGCGCCGCCTTCACCGGCGCCGGGCGTGCTACCCGCTTCGGCCGCGCCCGCCGCACCGACCGAAGAGGAACGGCGCGAACGCGCCGCCGCGCTCGCGGCGAAAGCCAATATCGATGTTCTGGATGCGTGGACGCGGGCCACCGCCGGCAGCGCGACGACGGCGCCGATCTATCTGAACATCATCAGCGCCAAGGATGCCGACAAGCTCGTCGAAGTCGAAGTCGCCGCCGCCGCGGACATCGAGCTGCGCGAGACCAACGGACAGAGCACCGCCGACAAGGAAGCGCCGATGCCCGCGGTCGACATTCCGGCCGGCGGTGCCGTCGATTTCAGCCCGAATTCACGGCATTTCATGCTCACCGGCCTGAAAGCTCCGCTCAAGGAAGGCGACAGCTTTCTGATCACGCTCAAATTCGACAAAGCAGGCACGGAGAGCACGGTCGTGAAGATCCTCGGCCCGTCCGCGACGGGCTTGCCGCCGAATGTGGGACGCCCCGGCGACACAACGCAGGCTATCACACCGCGCTGAGTCGATTTACTCGCACCAGGATTGACGGCGCTCGCCGCGATAGGCGCGCGCGAATCCGGCCATGAGCAGAGCGCGCGCGATGTCGCCGTCCTTGTCCGCGATGTCGGCGCGCACGCGTCCGCCGAATTTGTCGTACACCACGCGGCTGAGTTTCACCTCCGCGCCTTCCAGCCGTCGCGTGAGATAATCGCGCACACGTTCGGCGAGCAGGCGTTCGCTGACGCAGGCTGCCTTAAGCTCCGGCGTATCGACGCCGTCGATTCTGACCCGGACAATGAGGCTCTGGCCGAGCCAGATGCGGGCGCGGACTTCGACCGTATTGCCGTCGAGGACCCGCTCGACGACGGCCGCGACCGGTCCGTCGAGGGCTTCCGAGGCCAGACGGCGCGGTGCCGAGGGGCTTTCGGAGGGCTCGGTCGCGGCGGCGGCCAGAAGCAGAATCCCAGCGACGCCCGGAAAGCTCCAGACTTTGTGTTCCTGCGTGGCGCGAGTAATCTTTAGTTTACAACTTTTAGTAAAATAGCACGAAACAGGAACATCGTCCAGCGATTAGAAGTCGGACGCAATCCCGTTCTTTTCCCAATCGCCATAACGTGTCGGTTCGGGGCCCTTGGGACCGCCGATTTCGGGTGGTTTGGAAGCCTTGTTGGCCTGTTCGGCGTCCCTGGCGCGGCGGCGTTCCTCCGCCTCTTGCAGGGCCCGCATCGCTTCGGGCGGCAAGTTGCGCGCGCCGGCGCTTGTCGCATTCTCTTCTTTGCTCACGCGTTCCTGCCTTTTCGCAGCAAGCTGGCACACCTACATATCCCTTGGCGGCTTTTCCCCCAAGCCCGCCGGAAATGGAAATGGTTGATGAGCGTCTTTCGTACCGGACTTTTGATGGCGGCCATGACCGGCCTCTTCCTGGCGGTGGGTTATCTCATCGGCGGACAGTCGGGCATGGTGTTCGCGTTCCTCTTCGCCGCCGGCACCAATCTTTTCGCCTATTGGAACTCGGACAAGATGGTGCTGCGCATGTATGGCGCGCGCGAATTGGACGAGAACGACGATGTGGTGCATCTGGTGCGGACGCTGGCCGCCAATGCCGGCCTGCCGATGCCCAAAGTCTATATCGCGGAAAATCCGCAGCCGAATGCATTCGCGACCGGGCGCAATCCCGAACACGCCGCCATCTGCGTGACGACCGGCATCCTCGAACGGCTCAGCCGCGAGGAGCTCGCCGGCGTGCTCGCCCATGAGCTCAGCCATGTGAAGAATCGCGACACGCTGATCATGACGATCACCGCGACGATTGCCGGCGCGATCTCGATGCTGGCGAATCTGGCTTTCTTCATGGGCGGCGACCGGCGCAACAATCCGCTCGGCGCGGTCGGCATGGTTCTCATCATGATCCTGGCGCCGCTGGCGGCCATGCTGGTGCAGATGGCGATCAGCCGGACGCGCGAATTCGAAGCCGACCGCATGGGCGCCGAGATTTCGGGGCGTCCGTTGTGGCTTGCCTCCGCGCTGGCGCAGATTTCCAGATCGGCGGATCGCATCCCCAATCACGAGGCCGAAGCGAACCCGGCGACCGCGCACATGTTCATCATCAATCCGCTGCATGGCGGCGGACTGCGGAGCCTGTTCACCACGCATCCCTCGACCGAGCAGCGGATCGCGCGGTTGGAAGCGATGGCGCGCGAGATGGGCCAGGAGCCGCAACGCGGGCCTTGGGATTGATCGCGGCTTGACCCTCCCCTTCGTCTGGTCGAAGGGTGAGGCATGAGCCGCCCCCCCGCGCAACAGAGTGCCGCCCCGGGTTTGCCCGCCCGCAAGGCGGCGCTCGCCATGCTGTCCGAAACCTTGCGCAAGAAGCGTCCCTTGGACGCGGTAGCGGCCGATATCTTGAACGCGAGTGCGTTGGCCCCGCGCGATGCCGGCTTTGCCCGCGCCATCGCGACAACGGCGCTGCGCCGGTTCGGCCAGCTGGAAGCGCTGATCCGTCATTTCGTCCCCAAATCGCCGCCGCCGCATAAGGCCGGCCCGACGCTCGAAATCCTGATCGCGGGAGCAGCCGAGCTTCTGTTCCTCGATGTCGCGCCCCATGCCACCGTCGATGCCGCCAATCGCTTGGCGGAAAGCGATTCGAAAGCTGTGCATTTCAAAAGCCTCATCAATGCGGTGCTGCGGCGCGTCGCGCGCGAAGGCGCTGGCATCGTCGCGAGCCAGGATGCGGGCCTCAACGTGCCCGATTGGCTATGGCAACGCTGGCAGGCGCATTACGGCGAGGCCGACGCGCGCGCCATAGCGGCGGCGCATACGCGGATTCCGCCTCTCGACCTTACGCTGAAGTCGCCGGATGATCCGTGTACGGATTTGTCCGGCAATCGCCTTGCGCCGGGGCGGATGCGGTTGGAACATGCCGGACGCATCGAAGAACTCCCGGGCTTCGGCGATGGACGCTGGTGGGTGCAGGATTTTGCGGCCTCCCTGCCGGCGCGTCTCCTGGGCGACGTTACGGGCAAAGCCGTCCTCGATCTCTGCGCGGCGCCCGGCGGCAAGACATTGCAGCTTGCGGCAGCGGGCGCCGATGTCACCGCCATCGATCTGTCGCGCGAGCGTCTCGCGCTGATCGAAGAAAATCTCAAGCGCGTCCACCTCGATGCGAAACTCGTCGTCGCCGATGCGCGCGACTGGCGGCCCGCGACGCCGGCGCCCTTCGTGCTGTTGGATGCGCCCTGCACGGCGACCGGCACCATCCGCCGCCATCCCGATCTTCCCTGGCTGAAAGAAGCCGCCGATCTTCAGATTTGCGAAAGCCTGCAAGGCGAATTGCTCGAAGCGGCGGCGGAGATGACGGTGCCGGGCGGGCTTCTGGTCTATGCGGTCTGCTCGCTCGAACCCGAGGAAGGCGAGGAACGGATCGCCGCGTTCCTGCACAAGAGGACGGATTTCGCACGGGAGAAAGTGAAAGAAGAAGAGGTCTTCGATTCGCAGCTTCTCACCGAAGCGGGCGACCTCAAGGCGCTGCCGTCTTTTTGGCCGGACAAAGGCGGCATGGACGGCTTCTTCGCCGCCCGCCTCAGACGCTCAATCTAACCGCCCCAACGCGTAAGCGATTGCGAGATAGATTTTCCCCGTGTCCGCAGTGAGCAGCGTGGAAGCGAGGAACCCGTCGCGGTCGCCTTCGCGCGCCCGCGCCAGCAGCGTCTCGAACTCGCCGAGATAGGCATCGGCCGATTCATGGAAGCGCGCATTGTCGCGATAGAGCGCGGTGATGCGGTTGATCGAGTCCGGACCGATGGAGGATGCGAGGCGCCGCACGAAGACGCTGCGGTCGCCGTCGAGATAACGCCGCCACAGCGCAGGATCGCCGGTTTCGCCCGCCAGCTCGTCGAGATCGCCCGCAAGATCGGCCAGCGCGAGTTGAAGCGCGGAGAGCGCCGCGGCGGCGCCGCCCTTGAGCCCGCTTTTGGTATCGCGCGATTCGGCCGCCGCGAGCACGGCGGAAAGTTCGTAATTGCCGCGCGGGGTCGGCGTCTGATGTTCTTCGGACCTGCTGCGCTTGGGCGCGGTGATCCGGCGCGCGAGGCCGCGAAGTCCCTCGCCCATATTCTCAGGCCCTGCGAGTTCGCCCGCCGCCGGCTGCTCCGGATGGGCGCCGCGCTTGGTTGCCCGCGACTGCAAGGTCGCCAGCGTGCGCGCGGAGGTATCGAGCATCTGTTCGGTTTCGCTGCGCAGTGCCTCGCGCACGCGCGCGGCTTCCTGTTCGGCGATGCCGGGAATGGCGACGATGTGGCGCTCGGTGTCCTTGATCGCCTTGACGAGAGCGACGCGCGCTTTCTCCGCCTCCTCGGCGACCGCGGCCGAGGCGCGTAAGAGATGATCGCAGGCGCCCATGGCGTCGCCGACAAATCCGGTGGCGCGGGTTTTTGCGTCGTTCGTGCTCTGCAAAATGAGGGCCTGTGCATTCGCCGAACCCTCGCGCAGCGACTCGACAAGCTTCGAGATGGCGACCGCTGCTTGATCGGCGGTGTCCTTCACGCGTTCGGCATCCTTGCCGAAGGAGGACGCGATCTGCACGCTGCGCGCGGCGGCATTGGACATGGCCGCATCGATGCGGCGCAAGCCGTGATCGGCAAGCTCGTCCATGCGCTGCGTCTCGCCGGCCAACGCTGTGGCGAGATTAGCGGCGCCCTTGCGCTGCGTTTCGAGCGCGTGTTCGACGGCGCTCGATGCGGTGTCGCGCAAGCATTCGATCAGCGTGGCGATGGCCGTTTCGGCGCCCTGCGCCATTTCCTTCAAGCGCTCAGCTTCGCCGCCATAGGCGGTGGTGATCTTCGTGCCGCGCGCCTGCGCCTCGTTCATCGCATTGTCGATGCGGCGGAAGCCTTGTTCGGCAAGCTCGTCGAGACGGGCCGCGTGCTGCGAAAGCGTCGAGGCGGTCGACTCGATCGTCTGGCGCTGGCGATCGAGCACGGTATCGAACGAAACCGCCTCTTCCTTCAAACGCTGGAGAAGATCGTTCATCGCCACGCGCTGTTTTTCCTGACGCGCCAGCACGAATTCGGCGCGGGCGACGGCGGAATCGGCGGCCGATTCGATCTGCTTGGCCTGGCGGTCGAGCTCGACGGCGGCGGCCTGCGGCGCGTTGGCGGCGATCTCGGCGGCTTCGCGGAATTGCGCGGCCTGCACTTCGAGCGTATGGCCGGCGGCTTTTAATTCGCCGCCGGCGCTCTCGATCATCGTGCGCAATTGCGCGGACTTGCCGGCAAGGACTTCGGCGGCGCGCGTGGCGGCGTCGTCGATGCGCGCTGCGAGTTCTTCGATGCCTTCGCGTTCGGCGCCGAGACGTTTGGCGATGCTTTCCGCTCTGACGCCGGCGCGCGCCGTCGCTTCTTCAAGCTGCGCCACGCGATCTTCGAGCGCGGTTTCGAGCGCGCGCAGACGGCTGAACGCGCCATCCAAGCCGCTCGACAGCGCATCGAGCTCGCGGCGCACCGCGCGTCCCAGACGATGGGCCTTCTGCACCGCGGTTTCGTCGGCCGCGGTCAATTGCTCTGATACGAAGGCAAGCCGTTTGGCGACCTGCCCCATCGCTTGCGCGCGGGCCAACGCAAAGCCGCAGGCGATGAACAGGAACGGCGGCATGAAGGTGACCGTTCCGGCGAAGGCGAGAAGCTGCGGATCCATCCGCTGGAGCGCTTCCAAACCGGAATAGCCCCACAGATAGGCGCTCGCGGCGCCTACCCAGAACGCCCCCATGATCGAGGCGAAAAGAAGAATGCCAAACCCGCTTTTGATTTCTTCGCCGGCCGCCGGTGCGATGGGCGCGTCGCGCGTGGGGTCAGCTGTTTGCGGCCCCACGACATTCGCGGGGCGCACTTCCGTGTCGGCTGTCAGCTGGGTCCGTAAACTCGCCATCTATTAACCCTACGCATCGAACGGATCGCATACACCGATCCGGAAAATTAAACCGCGGGCGATGCCCGCTACCCGGGCGCATCGCATCGCTTAACGATGCCCATCGGCTCCCCTTGGTAGACGGCATTGAACAGCCGATCTATGTCTTTAGGCAAGACAGAAGGCTGGGGCCGGTGGGATGGCAGGCGGTGATGGCGGCGAGCCGCTCCGTATAGAGAGCGACGAGGATGTCTCGGGCGAGTCGCGCACGCCTTCGGGGCGGCCCAATCCGGCACAAAAGCGCTACCTCGTCCGTGGGCTCAAGCAGCCGGGCGGCAAGCTGCCGCTGTTCGACGAAGTGGGCCAGCACATCCATCCGGCTTTGGTCCGGGCCTGCATTGCCCATGGCTGGGCGGAACCCTGGTTCGGCAATCCCCTCAAGCCCGATTGGCTGGTCTGCAAGATCACCGAAAAGGGCCGCCGGGCGGTTGAATAGTAAGCGGCCCTGTTAACGGGGCCTTGAGCCAAAAGCGGCATAATCGCTGGCTGGAATCTAGAGGATTCGGACATGGGCAACGAACGGGCGGTCGATCTCGATCATCTGGGTCGCTACACCGGTGGAGACCGGGGGCTCAATGAGGAAATCCTGCGCCTCTTCGACGACCAATGTCTGGAGATGGTGGACGCGCTCGAAGCGTTGGCGGCCGAAGGCGCCGATGCCAAGAGATGGCGCGAGATCACCCACCCTTTGAAGGACGCGGCGAGCGGGATCGGCGCCTTTCCGCTGGCCGATGCGGCCGCGGCGGCCGAGCCGCTCCAGGGCGACCCGTCCGCGCTCGAGGCCGTCCAGCGCCTGAAGGCCAAATCCGCCGCCGTTCACGGCTTCATCCAGGAATTCCTGGCCGGGGCTTAGGGACGGGACCAAACCACCCCCTGAGACCCCCTGCCGCATTGCCGACTTCGCCCGCAAAGCGCATTGCGGAGAGGACACGTTTTACATATAAGAAACGTAAGTTTATCCAGTCACACACGAAACTGTTGTGAAATGAACGATATGACGCCCGAAGCGGGCAAGGCCACTGAGACCGACGTCATCATCATCGGCGCTGGACCGATCGGCCTGTTCGCCGTCTTCGAGCTCGGTTTGCTCGATCTGAAATGCCATCTGGTCGACATTCTCGACCGTCCCGGCGGGCAATGCACCGAACTCTATCCGGAAAAGCCGATCTACGACATTCCGGGGATCCCGATCGTCACCGGCCAGGAACTGACCGACCGGCTGCTGGAGCAGATCAAGCCGTTCCACGCGCAATTCCATTTCAGCGAAATGGCGGCGGGCCTGACCAAGCTATCCGACGGACGCTGGAAGCTTTCCACCGATGCCGGCACCGAGCTGATCGCGCCGGTGGTGGTGATCGCGGCCGGCGGCGGCAGCTTCGTGCCCAAGCGGCCCCCCATTCCCGGCATCGAAGGCTATGAGAGCAAATCCGTCTTCTATGCCGTGCGCAAGATCGAAGAATTCCGCGGCAAGAACATCCTGATCGCGGGCGGCGGCGATTCAGCGCTCGACTGGACACTCAATCTCGCGCCCGTCGCCGAAAAGCTCACCCTCGTGCATCACCGCGACGGCTTCCGCGCCGCGCAGCAAAGCGTCAACCGCATGCATGAGCTGGTGAAGGAAGGCAAAGTCGTCTTCCACGTCGCCAGCGTCAAAGCGCTGCACGGCAATGACGGCGCGCTCGAAGCGGTTACGCTTTCGGGCGCCGACAAGAAAGAGTGGCGGCACGAGACCAACGCCTTCCTTCCCTTCTTCGGCCTGACCATCAAGCTCGGACCGATCGGCGATTTCGGTCTCAATTTGCACGAGAACCTGATCCCGGTGGACACGGCGAAATTCGAAAGCTCGACGCCCGGCATCTTCGCCATCGGCGACATCAACACCTATCCGGGTAAATTGAAGCTGATACTCTCGGGCTTCCACGAAGCGGCGCTGATGGCGCAAGCCGCCTTCCGTATCTGCAAGCCGACCGAGAAATTGCGCTTCCAGTACACGACCTCGTCCTCGTCCTTGCAGAAGAAACTGGGCGTGGCATAACCGGTCCCATGAAGATCATCGCGCGCGACCGCAAAGGCCGGGAGCACATCATCGAAGGCAATGACGGCTGGACGGTGATGGAAGCCTTGCGCGATGCGGGCCTTCCCATCACGGCCGAATGCGGCGGCGCCTGCGCCTGCGCCACCTGCCATGTCTATGTCGAGGATGGCTGGTACGAGAAACTGAGGGCGCCCTCGCCGGAAGAAACCGACATGCTCGACATGGCGCTGGCGGTCGAGCCCAATTCGCGGCTCTCCTGTCAGATCCTCTGCACGGATCAGACGGACGGGATCAAAGTCACCCTCGCGCTGGAATAGGCAGCGCTCACTTCGGGCTGCACAGCGCGGCGACTTTCGCGGTGGCGTTGTTGAAATCCACATCCTCGGCATAGCAATCGACCAAGAGCCCGCCGCGCACCTTGGTGATGGTCAGACGGGCGCCGGATTTTCCGTTCACCGTCAGAGGCGCGATGCGCACGGTGAAGAGCGGCGGGCCGTTCGAACCCGGCTCCATCAGCATGCGGTCATTGGCGATGGCTTCGGGCGACTCGCCGACGCCCGCCAAATAGCGGCGCAGCCTTATGCCGGCATCGCCGGTGTCCATCGCATCGGCGTAGTGACAAATGCCAACGATGTTCGGCTCGGCGGCTCCGGAAAAAAGCAATGTCTTGAAGCCGTCCGATTCGAGCGGGCATTTGGTCTCACTCGATACATGCGCGAAGCCGCCCCCCGCATCTTTGGTCCACCCATCGGGGCTTTGATTGGCGGCGGATTGTACGAGAGCGCTCTCTGTCCCTTGCGCATGGGCGACGGCAAATGAGCTTGCTAGAAAAACGGCCGCCAAGGCCCCGAGCGTCGCGTGCATCGCTTAATCCCCCGGGGCTGGCCCGGACTATAAACCTGTGCGCACCCCGCCGATAGGCGCGGGCGTCACGTCGCCGTCACTCCGAATCGCTTATTCCTGGGGACGCTGAGGGATTGGCGGGGATTGTTCCCTTGGTTACAGTCCTTGCGACTTGGGCCTCGACGCGACGGGAGACAGACGCCTTCAGTACAGGAACACCACCGTGCTAGCCGAGCGCATTCCCGACAATTGCCCGGCCCTTGTGCTCAACGCGGATTACCGGCCGCTGAGCTATTTTCCTCTATCGCTATGGTCATGGCAGGACACCATCAAGGCGGTGTTCCTCGACCGCGTGAACATCGTCGCCGAATATGAGCGCACGGTGCGCTCGGTCAGCTTCGAGATGCGGCTGCCGTCTGTCGTGTCGCTGAAATCCTATGTGCGCCCGACGCGCAATCCTGCCTTCACGCGGTTCAATGTTTTCCTGCGCGACCGTTTCCAGTGCCAATATTGCGGCGCCAAGGACGATCTCACTTTCGATCACGTGCTGCCGCGCTCTCGCGGCGGACGCACGACATGGGACAATGTCGTCGCCGCCTGCGCCGGCTGCAATCTGATGAAGGGTAGCCATCTGCCCCATCGCGCCGGGATG
>SHWE01000016.1 GCA_009693985.1 Alphaproteobacteria bacterium
GGCACGCGCGCGAAAACGCCGCCCGTCAGATTGTGCCAGAAGCCGCGGAAGATATTGGAGGCGGCACTTCTAACGTGTGCGAACAACGCCTTGTCGAAGGCTTTCAACGCCTCGTTCGGATCGGAAAGATTGGCCGCTTCCATCTCCTTCAACAGATGCGGATGGCAGCGGATCGCGCCCTGTCCGAAGATCATCAGCGAGCGCGTCAGGATGTTGGCGCCTTCGACTGTGATGGCGACCGGCACGCTCTGATAGACGCCGAAGAGATAATTGCGCGGCCCATCGCAGATGGCGCGCCCGCCATGAATGTCGAGCGCGTCGTTGAGCGCGGTGCGCATGCGTTCGGTGGCGTGATATTTCAGGATCGCGGAAAGCACGGAGGGCTGCTGGCCTTCATCCAGCGTCGCCGCGGTCAGCCGCCGCGCCGCGTCGAGCCCATAGGCGTAACCGGCGATGCGCGCCAGCGGCTCCTCGACGCCTTCGAAGCGCCCGATGGCCATGCCGAATTGACGGCGGACGCGCGCATAGGCGCCGGCGAACCGCGCGCAGAACATGGCGCAGCCGGTGCCGAGCGCCGGCAGCGAAATCGCACGGCCCGCGGCGAGGCAATCCATCAACATGCGCCAGCCCTGCCCGACGCGCTCGCGGCCGCCGATCACATATTCCATCGGAATGAAGACGTCTTTGCCTTGCGTCGGGCCGTTCTGAAACGCTTGCCCGGCGGGGAAATGACGCCGCCCGATCAGCACGCCCGGCGTGTTGGTGGGCACGAGCGCCAAGGTGATGCCGATGTCTTCCTTCCCGCCGATCAGATGATCGGGATCGTAGAGACGGAACGCGAGGCCGAGGATCGTCGCCACCGGGGCGAGCGTGATGTAGCGCTTGTTCCAGGTGACGCGCAGGCCGAGCGTGCGCACGCCCTGATGTTCGCCATAACAGACGACGCCGCGGTCGGGGATAGAGGCGGCGTCCGAGCCTGCTTCCGGATGCGTCAGCGCGAAACAGGGAATCTCCTTACCGATGGCGAGGCGCGGCAAATAATGATCGCGCTGCCCGTCGGTGCCGTAGCGCATCAACAATTCTGCGGGGCCGAGCGAATTGGGCACCATCACGGTGACCGCCGCCGTCGGGCTGCGGCTGGCGATCTTCATCACCACCGCGCTGTGCATCAGGGCCGAGAAGCCGAGACCGCCGCGTTCCTTGGGGATAATCATGCCCATGAAGCCGCTGTCGCGGATGAACGACCAGACATGCTCGGGCAGATCGCCGGCGCGGCGGATCTCCCAATCGTTGAGCATGGAGCAGAGCTTTTCGACGGGGCCGTCGAGGAACATCTGTTCTTCGGCCGACAACATGGGCTTGGGGAAGCCTCGCAGCTTCGACCAATCGGGCTTGCCCGAGAAGAGATCGGCGTCCCACCACACGGTGCCGGCCGCGATGGCGTCGCGCTCGGTCGGTGAGATGGGCGGTAAGACCTTGCGATACCAAGCAAAAATTGGCTTTGTGAGGTGCCGTGCGCGCCAGCTCAAACCGCTCATACCTGCACCTCTCTTAGCAACCGGAACTCGCATCCGGCCTTCGATGCAACCTTTGCACAGTGTTTACCAAGGAAACGTAACCGAAATGCGGGTTTCTGTCCTTACGCTTCCGGCCCCACAATGAACCCGCTAGGGTGAAAACGCGAGAAAACATGAGTTTGTCATGCAGGATGTGAGGAATATGGGGTCTGCCGCTGGGGTTTCCACGGCCGACATAAGGCACGATTGGACGCGAGGCGAGGTAGAGGCGCTGTTCGCGCTTCCCTTCAACGATCTGATGTTCCGCGCCCAATCCCTGCACCGCAAATATTTCAATGCCGGCGAAGTGCAGATCTCGGCGCTGCTGTCTATCAAGACTGGCGGCTGTCCGGAAGATTGCGCCTATTGCCCGCAGGCGGCGCGCTACGACACCGGGGTCAAGGCCGAAAAGCTGATGGCGCTGAACGCCGTCCTCGACGAAGCCCGCGCCGCCAAGGAACGTGGCGCCTCGCGCTTCTGTATGGGCGCGGCCTGGCGCGAGCCCAAGGACCGCGACCTCGATTCGGTCTGCGCCATGGTGGAGGGGGTGAAGGAAATCGGGCTCGAAACCTGCGCCACGCTCGGCATGCTGACGGAAAATCAGGCGCGGCGGCTGAAGGATTCGGGGCTCGACTATTACAACCACAATCTCGACACCTCGCCCGAGCATTATGGCGACATCATCAGCACGCGGACCTACCAGGAACGCCTCGATACGCTGGACCATGTGCGCAAGGCCGGCATGAATGTCTGCTGCGGCGGCATTGTCGGCATGGGCGAGAGCGCCAAGGGCCGCACCGGGCTTATCGCGACTCTGGCGAGCCTGCCCGCGCATCCTGAATCCGTCCCCATCAACATGCTGGTACGGGTCGAAGGCACGCCTCTTGCGGCCACCGCCCCGCTCGATGCGCTCGATTTCGTGCGCACCATCGCGGTCGCCCGTATCGCGATGCCGAAATCCGTCGTGCGCCTTTCCGCCGGGCGCGAGGAAATGAGCGACGAGACCCAGGCGCTGTGCTTCCTCGCCGGGGCCAATTCGATCTTCTACGGGGAACGCCTCCTGACGACGCCCAACCCGGCGGCCGACCATGACCGGGCGCTGATGACGCGGCTTGGCCTTGTTCCGATGCCTTCCGCCGGCTGAAAAGCCCCCCCAATTCTTCACGAGCGAGTGAAAATCCTCAGTCTCAAAAAGCTGTGAATCGCCCGCGCGCCTTACGCGCGGCAATTTTCGCTCGTCTAACCGTAGCTTCCAAGGAGATGTGGCTATAAGTCGTGTCATGCATTGTGTTCGCTTCGGCAGCGCGGTGGTCATGGTTGCGGCGCTGACCGCAATGGCTTCGGCGGCGGATGTGTCGGCCGACAGTCTCAAATTCAACAATGGCGTGGTCAGGGCGGCGAACGGCTTCGAAACCGTCAGCAACAATTACGTCGTCGCCAACCCGACCAGCGTGTTCAGCGATCATTTTTATTATGGTGGAAGGGTGACCGGCGATCTGAAGCGCGGCGACCGTGTCGACGTGCTCGCCAAGGTCAAAGGCTATGATTGGGTGCCGGTCGGACGCGGCGGCAACGGCATCGGCTATGTGCCGATCTCATGGCGGCAAGAGCCCGGGCAGGCGGCTCGCCAGCATCGATTTGCCCGCGCCCGGCGGGCCGATCATCAGTATGTTGTGACCGCCGGCGGCGGCGATTTCGAGCGCGCGCTTGGCGGTCTCCTGACCTTTCACGTCGCGCAAATCGGGAACCGAGATGGTGTTGCTCGCCGCGAGCCGCGGTTCCGGTCCCAGAATTTCGTTGGTGTGCTTGCTGCATAATGGAGCGACACCTTCGAACGCGACCGTATAGACATGGGCGAGTGTCAGCGGCGGCCCCCGGCCGATTGGCGCCTAATCTTCCCTGCTAAATGAACGAAACGCCAGGGTCGCTGAACAGCGGACCCTCATGCGCGTAACGAAATTCCGCCTGCTCCGTGGGATGGCTGTGATAATTGCCGATGATCAAGGGTAGCCGGACGATTCGGTAACGGAGCGACTGCGAAAGCATCAGCCACCAGGCAAGGTCGCCCGCCGCCTGAATGAGCGAGCCATCATTGAGACGCCAGGGAATCCGGGGCGCTTTTGCGTGCACATCGGCCCGCCACATCGTCACCGGACCATAGGTCCCAGAACCCTCTCTGCTCGAGCCGAGCCGTGTCGTTTCGCCTTTGCGCGGCGGCCAATTGGTTTCCAGCGGAAGCCGGTCGGCCGGATAGCAGGGTTCGACGGCGTCGGTTTCGGCCTGGCTGTGGCAGATCTTCCAATCGCCCCCGATGGCGGCCGCCTGCTGTTTGCGGATTTCGTTTTCCATCGTTTCGACAGCGTCGGGCGCGAGCCGGTCGTCGAGATTGAGATTCATGATGAGGGGCGTCGCCACCAGCGACAGCGCGACGTTCCACGCCTGATAGATCGAAAGATTTTCCGCGACCGAAATGGTTCGGCCCTTAAGGCTATCGGGCGGCGCGTCGCCGCCGTCGAACACATAGATCTGTTCGACCGGCACGGTCTGACGCGCGAGATTCTCGGCGTGGCCACGCAACAGCTCAGCGCGCATAGGGTCTTTGTGCCAAACGGCGCAAATGACGGAGGTATGCGCCAGACGCTGCACGTCCTTGCGCTTGAAAACGTAATCGTGCTCGAGCTTGCCGACGAAATCATAGCCCTTATCCGCCATCAGCCTGGGAATGCGTTCGTCGTCGTAATTGTTCTCGATGGTGAAGAGGGAAATGCGAAACCGTTCCGGATCGAAATCGGAAAGCACGGCAAGCTCGGCGCCTTCGACGTCGATCGAGCAATAATCGATTTTCGTGAGCGCGTGCTTGGCGAGCAGCGCCGAAAGCTTCGTCACCGGCACGCGGCGGCTGGTTTGCGCGGTGCGCGCGAGGCGCCCGAGATGGCGCGGATCGAAATTGCCCGAAAGGCCGGACAGCATTTTTTCGTCGGGACCCGCTCTGTCGTCCGCTTCGATGAAATCGGCTTCACCTTCGAAATCGGCGACGCAAACCTGTTCGCAAACGGCTTTGCGTGTTTGCTTGAGTTTGGCGAAGGCGGAAGGGAGCGGCTCGACGCAGAGACCCGTCCAGCCCATTGAGCGTTCGAAGAACAAGGTGTTGGAGAATTTCTCGCCGTCATAGGCGCCGATATCGACGAAGACGCCGCCGCGTTTCCCGCGGAAGAAATTTTCCCAAAGGAATCTATCCTGCCCGATTTGAGAAAAGAATTTCACACGACTCGCCGCTCGCAAACCCGAGCGAGCTTGGCTTATGGCCCCGCCTCAAGGCAAGTCAGGGAGGCGTGTCGTGCTTGGCCGCTTTGCGCGCCTTCGCCCGCGCGCGCCGCGCTTCGAGATGTTCGAGCGTCTCTTCCGCCTTGCGGCAAAACTCCTGATGGAGCGCGCTCAGTTCCTGTTCGGACAGATCCTCGGCGATGGCCAAGGAGTTGTGCGCGCCTTTGACCGCGATGATCCGCTCGGCGAGCTTGATCTGCACCGCCATGGTGTCGCGGTTCTGACTCTGCTGGATAAGGAACACCATCAGGAAGGTGACGATGGTGGTGCCGGTATTGATGACGAGCTGCCAGGTGTCGGAAAAGCCGAAGATCGGCCCCGTCACCACCCAGACAAGCGCGACCCCGACAGCCAGAAAGAAGGTGAGCGGGCGGCCGGAGGCAAGCGCTGTCGCGCGGGCGAAACGATCGAACCCGTGGCTCCCATTGCCATTGTGGTTCAGCGGAGCCCCAGCGCTTGCATGCGCCCGTTTGCCTGCGTTTTTCTTCGCTGCTATGACCCGATCCTGCAATCGTCACCCTGGCAATAACGCGCGAAGGGCCGACTCGGTTTAGGTTTTGCCCACGCGCCGCTCGATGGCGTCCCAGATGAGGGCGGCGGCGTCCGCTCCCCCGAAACGCTTCAGCTCCTGGATCCCGGTCGGCGAAGTGACGTTGATCTCGGTCAAATAATCGCCAATCACATCGATGCCGGTGAAGATCAGCCCGCGCGCTTTCAGCTCCGGGCCTATGGCCGCGCAAATGGCGCGGTCGCGGGCCGACAGATCGACCGCTTCCGCGCGCCCCCCGACATGCAGATTGGAACGCGCTTCGCCCACCGCCGGCACGCGGTTGATGGCACCGCATGGCTCTCCATCGACGAGGATGATGCGCTTGTCGCCCTTGCGCACTTCGGGGACGTAGCGCTGCACGACCACCGGCTCGCGATAGAATTGCGTGAACATTTCGAGCAGCGCGTTCAGATTCTCGTCTGCTTGGGTCAAGCGGAAGACGCCGGCGCCGCCATTGCCGTAGAGCGGCTTGAGCACGATGTCGGAATGCTCCTTGCGGAAGGCGCGGATTTCTTCGCGGTCGGTGGTGATCAGCGTCGGCGGCATCAAGCCCTTGAACTGGGTGACAAACAATTTCTCCGGCGCGTTGCGGACATGGAAGGGATCGTTGACGACGAGCGTTTTGGGATGGATGCGCTCGAGCAGATGCGTCGCGGTGATATAGGCCATGTCGAAGGGTGGGTCCTGGCGCATCAGCACGACATCAGAATTTGCGAGCTCATAGACCGACGCCTCGCCGAGCGTGAAATGATCGCCCTTCACGTCGCGCACTTTGAGGGTGCGCACGCGGGCAATGATCGTCTCATCACGCATGGTGAGATCGCGCGGCCCGTAATAGAGGAGCTTGTGGCCGCGCGCTTGTCCCTCGCGGGCGAGCGCAAAGGTGGAATCGCCCGCAATATCGATGCGCTCGATAGGGTCCATCTGGATCGCGACGGCAAGGCTCATGCGCAGGCTTTCTAGTTGAGACGGCGTTTGAGGGCTTGCAGCGCGATCGCCGCTTCATTGTGAAGCGCATTGCCCGCCGGTGCGAGGGATAAAGCGCGCTCGAAGGCGCTGCGTGCCGCCGACAGCACGCCGGTCGCCTCTTGCAGGCGGCCAAGATCGATCCAGGCACCGGCGCGGCGAGGCGCGATCAACGTCATGCGCCGGGCGATTTCGAGGCTGCGGGCGATGTCGCGCCCCTTCAGCGCTCGTCCCTTGATGTTGTTCAAGAGACGCAACAGCAAGTCGATATCGCTGACCGCTTCGAAGGGGCTGGGCGCGCCCGGCGCCGGCGGCTCGGCAAAGACGGCCGCGCCCATGCGTGGGCTGGTCAGTCTTTCGCGGTCGAGCGCGGCGCCGCCATTGAACGGATCGACGAACGCCTCGCTCCCCTTGACGGCGATGCGCAGCATGAAATGGCCGGGCGCGAAGAGGCCGGAGGATTCATGGCCCGCCGCGCGCGCCGCATGGATGTAAAGAATGCCGAGCGCGACCGGCAATCCGCGCCGCTTTTCGATGACCTGAAGGAAATCGGCATTACCGGGCGCTTCATATTGCATGCGGTCGCCATCATAGCCGTAACGTCCGGCGATGACGGAAGCGACCGCTTCGGCCGCGCGTTCGGCGTCGGGCGAGAATTCGGCCTCGACGCGCGCGCCATGGCCAAGCTCGGAGAGATGCGCGCGATAGGGCCCCAGCTTCCTATTCGGATGATCGAGGGCGGAGAGCATCAGGGCGGCGGTTGCGATGTCGTGCGGGCCTTCGCCCGCTTCGCCCAGCTTCGCAAGATACGCCTCGGGCGCAACATCGCCTTCTGTGCTTTCCGCGCGCTCCGATGGTGTCATCACTGCGAGATCTGGGTCCCGAAACCGTAGCGGATCGGATCATCCTTCAACACGACGTAATTTTCCACCCGCACCGCGCCGAGCCCTTGCGCATGGGCGACCACGCGGTCGATTTCCGCCTGGCTCTGGGCCACGCCCATCAGATAGATCACGCCATGCACGACGTCGGTGGTGTAGTTGACGTCTTTGATCTCCTTATCACCGAGCAGGATCGCTGCCAGCCGCGTGCGCGTGATGAGATCGGAGGGACGGTCGAGCCAGCCGAACCCTTCCGTGACTTCGACGGCGTTATCGACTTTGCGCACGCCTTCGACGCTCCAGGCGACGCGCGTGGCGTCGAGACGCTTATCGGGCGAGTCGACATGGCCCGCCATCAGCACGCGCCCTTCGATGACGGTGGTGGAGATGGCCAGCGACGTTCCGAAATTGGCTTGCGCGAGCCGCGTGTCGAGCGTCGACTTGATGCGGGTGTCGTCGACCGCATTGCCGATGGTGCGTTCCTGACGCACGGCGGAAACGCCGGCGACCACGCCGCCCGCGGCCAGAAGCACGCAGCCCGACAGCCCGGGCGAGACGGCAAGCAGAGTGACGAAAGCGATACGCGAAGGACTCTTACGCGGGGCACAGAATTTCATCGCAGACTCTCCCGTTACGTTACGCGGTCACAAACCCCCAAGACCCCTGCCCCCCAATTTTGGCGCTCATAATTCCGGCGCTCATGATCCGGGCCGCCAGGCATCGTGCACATGGCGCGGCCAGCTTCCCGGGATAACCAGTATGGCGTCGAATCGGACGCCTTTGTGGCGTAAACCCGGTCGCGCACCCAAGTAAAGCTCCGCCGCCCGGGCGACCCGGCCCCGCTGGCGCATTCCGAGCGACTCGCCGGCCGCCAATTCGTCCCCGCGGGCCTTCGCCTCGATGAAGCAAAGAACGCCGGACGGGCTCATGGCGACGAGGTCGATCTCGCCGGCGTGGGTTTTCACCCGGCGCCCGAGCAGACGGTAGAATTTGCAAATGAGCCAGATGGAGGCGAGCCGTTCGGCCCGCCGTCCCTGGCTTTCCGCCCGGCGTTTGGCTTTGCCGTCGCCCTTAGCTTTCCGGGTCATCGGGGGCGCCTTTGCCCTTCAATTGGAGCGCCCGCTCATAAACGCTTCGCCGGGGGGCGCCCGTCGCGTCGGCGATCAGGGCGGACGCCGCCTTGACCGGCATGAAGGGGAGCGCCTGGCCGAGCAGCGCATCGATTTGCGCTGCATCGATGTCCGCTTCGTCCTTCGCCGGAGGGGCGATGACGAGGGTGACTTCGCCCTTGGGTGGATCGGAGGCGGCATAAGAGGCCGCCAGCGCAGCCAGCTCCCCCTCGCGGATTTCCTCATGCAGCTTGGTTAGCTCGCGCGCGACCGCCGCCTTGCGGGGCCCGAAAATTGACGCCATTTGGCACAATGTTTCGGCGAGCCGCCGGGGCGATTCGAAGAACACAAGCGTTGCCGGAACGGTGCGCAACTCCGTCAACCGGGCGCGAAGCTCGCCCAGCTTGGTGGGCAGGAAGCCCGCGAAGAGGAAAGCGTCCGACGGCAGGCCCGCGGCGACGAGAGCGGAAAGCGGCGCCGAAGCGCCGGGGATGGGGAAAACCGCGATGCCTTCGTCGCGGGCGGCGCGCACCAGACGGTGGCCGGGATCGGAGACGAGAGGGGTTCCCGCATCGCTGACCAGCGCAAGCTTTGCGCCCTCGCGCAATCTTGCCAGCAATTTGGGCCGGACCTGCGGCCCGTTGTGATCATTATAGACCAGCAGGGGGCGGCTGATGCCGTAGATCGCCAGCAGTTTCGCGGTCACGCGGGTGTCTTCCGCCACAATCGCGTCGCATTGGCGAAGCACGTTCAGCGCCCTAAGCGTGATGTCGGCGGCGTTGCCGATCGGTGTCGCGGTTATGTAGAGGCCCGGCGCAAGCCCGTTCTCTAACGAAGGAAAGGATTTACCGCTGCCGCCGCCCGTCCTAGGGTCGGAAAGTGCTTCGCGCACCGCGTCTTCCCCGCGTGCGCGCGGCTTTGAAGGCGGCGCCGAAGGAGCAGCCTTGGATGGGTGATGTGCTGATGTCTTTCGCTGGCGCGCCACGCTGCGCTGCTCCCCAAAGATCCAGGCTCGAATCGGCACGCCGATTGTGCGCGATTGGCCTGGTGCTTGCGATAGGCGCGGCAATCTCCGCCTGCCAGACGCCGATGCGGATGCCGCTGCCCCCACCGCCTCCGCCGCCCGTGGAGTCGCCGCCGCCACCGCCACCGCCGCCGATCTTCGTGCCCCCGCCACCGCCGCCCCGGGCGGAGCTACCGAACTATTACCGCCTACGCAACACGCCGGCCGGAGTGGTGCCGGCGCGCGTCGCGCTGATCCTTCCCTTCTCCAGCCCTTCGGCCGAGACGCGCGCGCTCGCCGATTCGCTTCAAAAGGCCGCCGAGCTTGCCATCTTCGATGCCAAGATCCCCAACATCCTTTTGATGCCGCGCGACGATGGCGGTTCGCCGGAACAAGCGGCGCTTGCCGTGGCGAAGGCCATCGACGATGGCGCGGAAATCATCCTGGGTCCGCTCTTCGCCCAATCGGTCGCGGCGATCACGCCGATCGCGCGCGAGAAGAAAGTGCCGGTCGTTGCCTTCTCCAGCGACCGCGCGGTGGGCGGGCGCGGCATCTATCTCTTGAGCTTCCAGCCCGACACCGAAGTGCGCCGCATCGTCAACTATGCGGCGTCGAAAGGGCACCGGCAATTTTCCGCGTTGGTTCCCCGCTCGCCCTATGGCGAGGTGGTGGCCGAAGCATTCCGCAATTCGGTGATGGAATCGGGGGCGAGCATCGCCACCTTGCAAAGCTTCGATGCGGCGCCCGAACTGGTCGCGGGGCCGGCGCGCCAAGCCGCGGCGGCACGCGCCGACGCCATCCTGATCGGCGATGGCGGCGTGATGCTGCAAGCGATCGCGCCCGCGCTCGTCATCGGCGGCGCCAACAGCCAGACGACGAAATTCCTCGGCACCGGATTATGGGCGGATGCCGCCGTCGCGCGCGAGCCTTTGTTGGAGAGCGGCTGGTTCGCGGGCCCTTCGCCGGAAGCCTTCGCGGTGTTCTCGGTGCATTACCGCGCGATCTACAACACGCAGCCGCCGCGCATCGCGACTTTGGCCTATGATGCGATGGCGCTGGTCGCGCTGCTCGCCAAAGGTCGGCCCTATGAGCGCTTCACGGAAGCAGCCCTCACCGATCCCAGCGGCTTCTCCGGTGTCGATGGCATCTTCCGCTTCCGCGACAATGGTTCGGCGGAACGGGGCCTTGCGATTCTGGAAGTGAGCCCCGGCGGTTTCCGCGTCGTGGATCCGGCGCCGACTGCGTTCCCGGCGGCGGGTTTCTAACGGCGCGCTTCTTCGAGACGCGCGATCATTTCCTTGGGCAGACGCCGGGCTATCGCGATGTCGACCGCATCGCGGCCCGTGGGGCCCTTGATCGAAGGATCGGCACCCGCCTCGATTAAAAGCGCCAAGGTCTTCAAGCGTTGCAGACGCGCCGCATAGAAGATCGGGGTTTCGCCATGCCCTTGGAGATTGAGGCGCGGTTTCGCTTTCAGGAGCTCGCGACACATCGGCGCGTCGTCGCGCCACACCGCCGCCCAGAGCGACCAGCTGGCGTCGGCGCCTTCGCGCAGCAACATGCGCACAAGGGGAAAATTCTCGCCGCGGGCCACCGCATACCAGACGGGCGTGGCGCGGAAATCGCCTTCGTCCTCGTCCATCGGCACTTCGGCGTGGAGGTCCGCTCCGGCATCGAGCAGCGCGCGCACCGTCTTGATGCCGTTGGGCTCGCGCAAATCCTTGCCCACCGGGTTGACCGCGCAGGCCATGTGCAGCGCGGTGCGCTTCTTCGGATCGGTGGCGGCGGCGAGGGCGGGCGCTTGGCCAAGCATCGCTTTGGCCGTCTGCGCGTCCCAGCTCTTCGCGGCTTCGAAAAGCGCGGTCTTGGACGGCGCCCGATTCATTCTTCCGCCAATCTCGCGATGATCGCGTTCAGCACGAGTCGTCCTCGTTTGGTGGCCGCAAGACGATTACGCGTGGCTGTGACCAATCCCGCTTCTTCCAGCTCGGCGATGCGCGAGGGCGAGAGCACGGCCCCCCAGCGTGCGGCGTAAGCTTCGAGGTCGATACCTTCGGCAAGGCGGAGGTTCATCAGAAGATGTTCGCGCGCCGCGTCTTCGGGCGGAACCGGGCTTAAGCTAAGGCTGCTGCCTTTCGCCTCGACATGGCTAAGCCACGTTTCCGGCAGGCGTTGGGCGACGCTGGCGAAACGCTCGCCGCCGATGGTCAGCCGCCCATGGGCGCCCGGACCAACGCCGGCATAATCGCCATAGCGCCAATAGAGAAGATTGTGACGGCTCTCGGCGCCCGCCCGCGCATGATTGGAAATCTCGTAGGCGGGCAGGCCGGCTTCATCCAAGATTTCTTGCGTCATTTCATAGAACGACGCGGCCTCGTCTTCGCCGGGGGTCGTGAGTCTGCCTTGGCGCGCCAGGGTGGCGAAGGCGGTGCCGGGCTCGATGGTCAATTGGTAAACCGATAGGTGTTCGGTACCGAAGGCAAGCCCCTGTTTCAGTTCCGCTATCCACTCCTTCTCGGTTTGATCGGGGCGCGCATAGATCAGATCGAAATTGACCCGGCCGAAAATCCGCTGCGCCAAGCGAACCGCTTCTTTCGCTTCCTCCGCCCCATGCAGCCGACCCAGCGCCTTCAGCGCGGCATCGTTGAGCGCCTGCACCCCGACGGAGACGCGATTGATCCCGGCGGCGCGGTAATCCTTGAAGCGCTCCTGCTCGACGCTGTTGGGATTGGCCTCGAGTGTGATCTCGGCATCGGGCGCGATGCCCCATAGCCCTGCGATAGAGTCGAGCACGGAGGCAACGCTCCGCCCGCTCATCAGCGAGGGCGTGCCGCCGCCGAAGAAGACGCTGGCGACCTCGGGGCGTGCGTCGCCTTGCAACGCGGCGACCGCCGCAAGTTCCTTGGCGATGGACGCGCTCCAGCGCGTCTCGTTGAAGCTCTCGCGGACATGGGAATTGAAATCGCAATAGGGGCACTTGGCCGCGCAGATCGGCCAATGAACATAGATGCCGAACGCGCTCATTGTTCCGTAGACGGAAGGATTGCGCTGGCGACGAATTTCTCGAAGGCGCGGGCCCGATGCGAGATGGCGTGCTTGGCTTTGGGGTCCATTTCGCCGAAGGTGAAGCGGCCGTGCTCCGGTATGAAGATCGGATCATAGCCGAAACCGAACGTGCCGCGCGGCGGGAAGGTGAGCGAGCCGTAGACGCGGCCCTCGAAAATTTCCGTCGCGGCGCCGGGCTTGGCAAGCGCCAGCACGCAAACGAAATAGGCCCGCTTGTCGGGATTGCCGTTCAGCTCTTCTTCGACGCGCCGCATGGCGTGACGGAAATCCTTTTCCGGTCCCGCCCAGCGCGCCGAATAGATTCCGGGCGCGCCATCGAGCCCCGCGACGCAGAGGCCCGAATCGTCCGACAGCGCCGGCAATCCCGAAGCCTTGGACGCGGCATCCGCTTTCAATACGGCGTTCCCGGCGAAGGTCGTTTCGGTTTCTTCGGGCTCGGGCAAACCCAGTTCGGCAGCGCCGATCGCCTGCAAATCATAGGGCGCAAGCAATTCATGAATTTCCCGGACCTTGCCGCGATTGTGGCTGGCGACGACAAGTCTGTCTCCGCGCGCCAGCCGGATCACAGCTTGAGCGCCTGCTTCTGCAATTGCACCAGGTCGGTCGCGCCCTTGCGCGCCAGGCGCAACAGCTCGGCGAATTCCGCATCCGAGAACGGCGCGCCTTCCGCGGTGCCTTGGATTTCGACGAGACCGCCGCCGCCCGTCAGCACAAAATTCGCGTCCGTGCCGGCGGTCGAATCTTCCGCGTAATCGAGATCGAGCACCGGCGTTCCCTCATGGATGCCGCAAGAAACCGCAGCGACATGATCCTTGATGGCATGGCGCGCGATCAGGCCGGTGCCGGCCATGAAATTGATGCACTGGTAGAGCGCGACGAAGCCCCCCGTGATCGAAGCCGTGCGCGTGCCGCCATCGGCCTGGATGACATCGCAATCGATGATGATCTGGCGTTCGCCCAAAAGTTCGAGCGCGGTCACCGCGCGCAAAGAACGCCCGATCAGGCGCTGGATTTCCTGGGTGCGCCCGCTCTGTTTGCCCGCCGCCGCCTCGCGCCGCGTGCGCTCGTTGGTGGCGCGCGGCAGCATCCCATATTCCGCCGTGACCCAGCCCTTGCCGGAGCCGCGCAAGAAGGGCGGCGCCTGGTTCTCCAGGCTCGCCGTGCACAGCACATGGGTATCGCCGAACTTCACCAGGCAGGAGCCTTCCGCGTGCTTCAGCACGCCGGGCTCGAGAGAGACCTTGCGCATTTCATCGTTGCGGCGGGCAGACGGGCGTAAAGCAGGAGCCATGGGGTCTCTTGAAGTTGGGGGTCGCGACGGTTACCTACCGGCCAGGCGTACGGCATGCAAATATGGCCGCCAGCGACGCCTTCCGCCGCGTAGAAAGCTTTGACGTTGCAAGGGTTTGACCCAGCATGGACACGCGCAGCGTGAAACCCGTGAGCGCCGATTTCGCAGTCGCCGACCTGTCGTCGCGGCCGCGCGAGGTGTTTCGCCATCTGGTTGAGGCCTATCTGGGCGCCGGCGAGCCGGTCGGCTCGCGTACCCTTTCGCAGCGCCTGCCGCTAACGCTTTCCCCGGCCTCGATCCGCAACATCATGGCGGATTTGGAGAAAATGGGGCTGATCTACGCGCCCCATACCAGCGCCGGGCGCGTGCCGACCGAGCGCGGCTTGCGCCTCTTCGTCGATGGCATGTTGCAGATCGGCGATCTCACCAGCGATGAGCGCTCCACCATCGAGGAGCGGCTCAGCGCCTCGGGACGGCCGTTCGAGGACGTGCTGGCCCAGGCGGCTTCGAGCCTTTCGGGCCTGTCGCGTTGCGCCGGTCTGCTGGTCGCGGAAAAGCAGGAGGTTGCCCTGCGCCATGTCGAATTTGTCAATGTCAGCCCGGGCAAGGCGCTGGCGGTTCTGGTCGGCGTCGACGGCAGCGTCGAGAACCGGCTGATCGATACGCCTTTGGGTCTGCCGCCTTCGGCGCTGACGGAAGCCGCCAATTATCTTTCCGCCAAGCTGGCCGGGCGCACGCTCGATGCGGCGCGCGGCGAGATTCTGAAGGAAATCGAAGAGCAGCGCGCCGAGCTCGACACGCTGACGGCGCAGATCGTCGCCGAAGGAATCGCCACCCTCTCGGCGCGCCCGCGCGAAGGCAACGCGGCGGCCGCGGATAGAATTCTCATCGTGCGCGGCGCCTCCAATCTGCTCGACGACGTGGAAGCGGCCAGCGATCTGCAACGCGTGCGCACTTTGTTCGACGATATCGAACGCAAGAACGATCTGATCGCGCTGCTTGAAGTGGCCCGTGCGGGTGAAGGCGTGCGCGTCTTCATCGGTTCGGAGAACAAGCTGTTCTCGCTGTCGGGCTCATCCGTCGTGGCGGCGCCCTATGCCGACGCCAAGGGCAAGGTGGTCGGCGTCATCGGAATCATCGGGCCGACCCGGTTGAATTATGCCCGCATCGTGCCGATGGTGGATTATACCGCCCGGGTCATCGGCCGCTTGCTGGCCTGACTTTTTGAGACCTTAAGCGTTTGAAGGAATGACATGGCAGCCGAAAACGACGACATGCCCTTGCCCGAAGAGATGGCGGGACCAGCGGACGAAAGTGATGCGGCCCGCGAGATCGCAGGCTTGCGGACCGAAAACGAGACGCTGAAGGACCGCGCTTTGCGGGCGCTCGCCGAGGTCGAGAATGTGCGCAAGCGCCTTGAGCGCGAGCGCGACGAGGCCAAGGCCTACAGCGTCACCCGCTTCGCCCGCGATCTTCTCAATGTCGCGGACAATCTTGCCCGCGCGCTCACCGCGCTTTCCCCCGACGCGCGCGCGCGCGCCGACGATGCGCTGAAGGCCGTGCTCGACGGCATCGATGCCACCGCGCGGGAGCTGAAAGCGACGCTAGGCCGCCACGGCGTGAAGGAGATCGAGGCGCTGGGCGCCAAATTCGATCCGCATCTGCATCAGGCGATCGCCGAAGTCCCCGGCGAGGGCGTCACCCCCGGAACCGTCGTGAACGTGGTCCAGTCCGGCTACATCATCGGCGACCGGCTGCTGCGGCCCGCGATGGTCACAATCGCCAAGAGTGACGGCGGCAGACGCCCCGCTTCCAATGGCGGCGGCCTCGACACGACCGTTTGAGTCCCTAGAATGCCCGCATGACCGTTCGCGTGACCATTGCCGGAGCTTCGGGGCGCATGGGCCGTGCGCTGATCCGCGCGCTCGCCGAGACCGCCGACATGCGGCTCGCCTTCGCGCTGGAGCGCACCGGTCATCCCGATCTGGGCGCCGATGCGGGAGTGCTTGCGGGCCTCCCCGCTTGCGATGTCGCGCTTAGCGATGATCCGCTGGCGGCGCTGGCGAAATCCGACGCGGTGCTCGATTTCACCGCGCCAGCCTCGAGCGTCGCGGTCGCCGAACTCGCCGCCCAGGCCCGCATCGTCCACGTCATCGGCACCACGGGATTCTCGGACGGCGATTTGAAGCGCCTCTCCGCCGCGGCGCGGCATGCCGTCATCGTCAAATCGGGCAATATGAGTCTCGGCGTCAATCTGATGGCGGCGCTGGTGCGCGAAGCCGCCAAGGTACTGCCCAATTACGACATCGAGATCGTCGAGATGCATCATCGCATGAAGGTGGATGCGCCGTCCGGTACCGCGCTTCTGTTGGGCGAGGCTGCCGCCGAGGGGCGCGGCATCGCGCTCGGCGAGCACCGCGTGCCCGCCCGCGAAGGCCAGACCGGCGCGCGCAGCGACGGCGTCATCGGTTTTGCCTCTTTGCGCGGCGGCACCGTCGTCGGCGATCACACGGTGACGCTGGCGGGTCCCTTCGAACGCATCGAGATCAGCCATCGCGCCGAGGACCGTTCGATCTTCGCGCGCGGCGCGTTGGCGGCCGCCCGCTGGGGCCAGGGCAAGAAGCCGGGCCTCTATGCGATGAGCGAGGTGCTCGGGCTTTCACGCTGATCTTCCGGGAGGTCACCATGATGCGCAAATTTTCCTTTGTGCTTGCGCTGGCGGCATTGACCGCGCCGGCGGCGGCGCAGACCGCGACGCAAGCCGCCCAGTGCAACAGCACCAACGACGCGCAAGCCATCATCGGCTGCACCATGATCACGACCTTGAACGTCGCGCCGAACGTCAAGAGCGCCGCCTTCAGCAATCGCGCCCGCGCCTATCTGCATCGCGGCGATACGATGCGCGCGCTCGGTGATCTCGATCAGGCGATCAAGCTCGATCCCAAGAATTCGCGCGCCTTCGCCTATCGCGGCGACTATTATACGGGCCGCGGCGAATATGGTCAGGCGCTCGAGGACTACACCGCCGCGACCCAAGCGAACCCAAAGGATTTCGAAGCCTTCGGCCAGCGCGGCAATCTTCATCTCGTGCAAGGCCAACCGGAAGCCGCCATCCGCGATTACGATCAGGCGCTCGCCGTCAATCCGAAATTCGTCACCGCCTTTTCCAATCGCGGCGAGGCCTATCGGCTACTCGGCCAATTCGACCGCGCGATTCAAAATTACAATCAGGCCATCGCGCTGGCGCCGACCTTCGCCGCCGCTTACGACAATCGCGGCGTCGCCTATGCCAGCCGCGACGAGTTCGACAAGGCGCTGGCCGATTTCGACAAGGCCGCCGCGCTCGATCCGGGCAATGTGCTGGTGCTTCAACACCGCGCCTTCGCGCTTGAGGGAAAAGGCGACCATGCCGGCGCCATCGGTGCGTTCGACAAGGCGCTCAGCGCCAATCCGAAGGACGCGGCGATCCTGGTCGCGCGCGGCAACGCCCATCAGGGCCAGGGCAATGTCGATGCGGCCATCGCCGATTACAGCACGGCGCTTAGCCTCGATGAACGCAATGCGGGCGCCTATGCCAATCGCGGCACGGCGCTGGCATTGAAGGGCGAGTATGGCCGCGCCATCGCGGATTTCGGCGCCGGCTTGCGCATGGCCCCCCAGATGACGGCGCTCTACGCCAATCGCGGCCTCGCTTATGTGAAGATGAAAGACTACCGCGCCGCCATTCCCGATCTCGACCGCGCGGTCGGCGCCGATCCCAATGACGCGTCCTCGCTTTACAATCGCGGCGTGGCGAAACGCGAGACCGGCGACATCGCCGGCGGCGATGCCGACATCGCCAAGGCGCGGGCGATCAATCCGAACGTCGGGAACTAGATTCCTGCGCGGGCCGATTCGAGGGCCAGCATCGCGCGCTTGCGGTTCACGCCCCAATGATAGCCGGTGAGCGCGCCCGACGAGGCGAGCACCCGGTGGCAGGGAATGATCAGCGAGATCGGATTGCGCCCGATGGCGGCGCCGGTGGCGCGGGCAGCGCGCGCGGTGCAGACCTGTTCGGCAATGGTGCGATAGGTCGTGACCTTACCTTCCGGAATGGCGATCAGCGCCTGCCACACCTTGATCTGCCAGGGCGTGCCGAAAAGCTGGATCGGCAGCTCGCCTTTGCCGGAGAAGATCGCCTTGGCGTAGGGCGCCGTCCCCGCTTCGTCCGCGACGAAATTTGCCTTGGGCCAGCGGGCGCGCATATCGGCGAGTTGCGCGTCCTCCGCGCCTTCGTCGGAGAAGGCGAGTCCGCAAAGCCCCCGTGATGTCGCCATCACCAGCGCGGGTCCGAACAGCGAGGGATGGAAGCCGTAGGCGATGGTCAGCCCCGCGCCACCCTTGGCATAGGTGCCTGGCGTCATCGCTTCGACCTTCAGCGCAAGATCGTAGAGCCGCGAGGGGCCCGACAGGCCGGCGGCGAAGGCCGCGTCCATGACGCTCGCCCCCTCGCGCAAACCCTTCTTGGCGTGTTCCAGAGTCAGATGGGCGACGAAACTCTTGGGGCTGACACCGGCGAGCCGCGAGAACTCGCGCTGGAAATGAAACGGCGACAGGCCGGCGGCCCGCGCCGCGTCTTCCAGCGCCGGCTGAGATTCGTGGTTTTCGGAGAGATACGCAATGGTGCGCGCGATGCGGGCGTAATTTGCGCTTTCCGTTTGGTCGTTCGTTCTTTGCAACATGGGAGGGAATTTAGTCCCGCTTGCGGGACGACGCGACCCGATTCTTGCTGCTAGGGAGAAGCTGCGGCTTTGGCTTCGCCGAGCGCCTTGCGCAAAGCGCCGGCCAGGCTGGCGCGTTCCTCCGCGCCCAGGAACGAGCCGACGATCCAGCGCCGCCCGCGCGAGACCAGCGCCAGCTCGCAGCCCAGAAGATCGGGGTCGTCATGGTCGACGCGCAGCCAATAGGGATTGAGCTCCTCGCGCCGCGCGATCCCGCGCGGATTGATCCGTTCGATCAGGAACGTATTCGCGGCCAGGATGAGGTGCTCGCGCCTCTTGGCAGCGCGCACGCTCGCCCGCATCGCCAGCGCAAGGAGCAGAACGTCGGCCCCCAGGAACGGCGTCACCGGCCAGGCACCATGCAGGATGAAGACGATGCCGGCGACGAAGCTCACCAGCGCCACGAAGCCGATCACCAGCGTCAATCCCAACGGCCCGAGCGGACGGTTGGGTTCGAGGATGGCGTCGAAATAAATCCGTTCCTTCATGCGTGAAAACTACCGAAACCGCGCCCCGCTCGCTAGACTTTCCTGATGGCCCGCTTCCGCCCCGGCGAGATCGAGGAGTTTTTTTCGCGGCTGGCGGCGCAGGACCCCGATCCGCGCACCGAGCTGCAATACAAGAATTCCTACACGCTCCTCGTCGCGGTGGTGCTGTCGGCGCAGGCGACCGACAAGGGCGTCAACAAGGCGACCGAGCCGCTCTTCGCCCATGTCGATACGCCCGAGAAAATGGTCGCGCTCGGCGAAGACAAATTGCGCGAGGCGATCAAGACCATCGGGCTGTTCCGCATGAAGGCCAAGAACGTGATCGCGCTCTCCAAGACGCTGATCGCGGAACATGGCGGCGAGGTTCCGCGCGACCGCGAGGCTTTGGAGCGGCTTCCCGGCGTCGGGCGCAAGACCGCCAATGTGGTCCTCAACGTCGCCTTCAAGGAGCCCACCATCGCGGTCGATACCCATATCTTCCGCGTCGGCAACCGCACCGGCCTCGCTCCCGGCAAGAACCCGCGCGAAGTCGAGGACGGGCTCGAAAAGATCGTGCCCGACAAATTCAAGCTACACGCCCATCATTGGCTGATCCTGCATGGGCGCTATATCTGCGTCGCGCGCAAACCCCGCTGCCCCGACTGCCTGGTCGCCGACATTTGCCGCTTCAAGGACAAGACCAAGCCGCCGGGCAAACGCCCCGAGGTCGAGGCGAGCATCCTCAAGAAGAAGCTCAGGACATCCGGGCGCGGCGCGCGCTGAGCCCCGTCAGGCAGGCGGTATCGGCGGGCATGGCGCGGCCGCGCGGGTTGGTTTCGGAATAGCGCAAGCGCCAGATCTCGCCCTCGCGATAAAGGAAGAAGAATGCGGCGCAGCCCATCCCGTCATAGCGCCAGAGCTCGGAATCGGTTTCCCGGCGGACGAAATCGGGAGCGCCATAGACCGCCCGCAGGCTGACGGAATCCGTGGGCGGGCCGAGCGGGGCAAGCGGCATCATGGATGCCGGGATTGCCGCCGGCGGAACGGTTGCAATAGGCGCCGGTGCGGCCGCTGCCGCCGCTGCGGTTGCAGACGCCGTCATCATCGGCGCAAGCGGGGGTGCCGGTATCGCCGGCGGGGTGGCGCAGGCGGCAAGCAGCAGCATACTCCCGCATCCACAAAACGCTTTTGTCCTTGCCAAGGGCGGGGCCGATCCGTAAGCGGTCATTATTATCTTTCGCTTATAAACATCAGCATTGCGCCACACCACAGAGATCAACAATGAACGCATCCTATGATATTGCCGGAATTGGTAATGCGATCGTCGACGTCATCTTTCCGGCGACCGACGCTTTCCTGCTCGAACACCGCATCGCCAAATCGGTGATGACGCTGATCGACGAGTATCGCGCCTCGCAGCTTCTGCTTCTGGTCAAGCGCGGCACGGAAAGCTCCGGCGGGTCCGCCGCCAATACCATGGCGGGGATCGCATCGCTCGGCGGCAAGGGCAAATTTGTCGGCAAGGTTAAAAATGACCGACTGGGACAATCCTTCGCGCGGGACATGCGCGCCATCGGCGTCGATTACGACACGCCGCCCGCCGCGGACTCGCTACCGACCGCCTGCTGCATCATCGCGGTCACGCCGGACGGCCAGCGCAGCATGAACACCTATCTCGGGGCCTGCCGCGAGCTCACCCCCGACGACGTCGATGCCAACGCCATCGCCGCGTCCAACGTGCTCTATATCGAAGGCTATCTGTGGGACCAGGAGAATTCCAAAGCCTCGATCCGCAAGGCCATCGCGGCCGCGAAGGGCGCCGGGCGCAAAGTCGCCTTCACCTGTTCCGATCCCTTCTGCGTCGGCCGCTATCGCAGCGAATTCCTCGACCTCATGCAGAACGACATCGACATTCTCTTCGCCAATGAGGCCGAAGCGATGGCGCTGTTCGAAGCGGCGGATTTCGATTCGGCGCTTGCCAGCGCGCGTGCATGGAAAGGCCTCGCCTCGCTGACGCGTTCCGAGAAAGGCTGCGTCATCGCAGCGCCCAATGGCGAGGTGCATGTGCTCGACGCGGCACCGGTGGCGCGGGTCATCGACACGACGGGCGCGGGCGATCAATTCGCCGCCGGCTTCCTCTTCGGCATGTCGAAAGGCATGGATTTGCGCGGCTGCGCCAAGCTGGGCGGCATCGCCGCGGCCGAAGTGATCTCGCATTACGGCGCGCGTCCGGAGATGTCGCTGAAATTGCTGGAGGCGCAGTCCGGCTTCTAATTGCCGAAATTCGGCCATTTTCAGATGCTGAGCTTGCTATAGTCGGATTTCATCGCCGCAGGAGGGGATCGTGCGCCGATATTTCATTCTGCTTTTGGCGGGCCTTATCTCTGCGTCCGCGAGCCCCGCGATGGCGCAGACACTCGCCGAGCATCCGCTAACCCGAACATCCGTCGAGCAGATGTCGCCGGAAGAGACAATCCGGCGCGTCCTCGGACCGTTGAACGAATTGTTTGTGGAGCGGGAGATCGGATTCTTCCGGCAGCCATGTGGCAATTGTTACTTGCAGAACATCACCTTCTGTTCGAAACCTCAAGCGATCGGCGTGGGCATATGCGCGGCTTCGCGCCTGACGGCAACGTATGAGCCCGCGGTTGCTACCTCGCTGGCGCGACCGGCAACGCGCGACACACCCGTCAAAACAACGTCCGTCGAGGCTGCCCCGATATACTCGATCGTGCGGCGTACGGATCTGCCTGAAGGTGCTTCTGGCGGGATGCGCGCTACGGCATCGATCTGTTCGGGGTTTATGTCTGCGAGCCGGTTTTTCTCCGTCGATCGGCCCACTGACATCAGGTCTGCTTTGAATTTTCTAAACGATGTCGCTCGACAAGCCCAAGGGGCGACGGCATTACCGTTTGCAATCGCTTGCGAAGGTCATGCAGTCTGCGATTCGCCCCGTCAATTCCTCGCAACGTTTGGCTTTAATCGGATTATCGGCATGCGCGACGCCGTTTGTGAGCCGGTAACTGACACGATCCCGGAATGCTATTATGTTCGGGTCTCCGATGATGTCCTGCCCGAAACATATTTCGACATCGGGCTGTTCGGTTCTCGCCGGAATGGTGGCCCGTTTGAGATCGAGAGGGTTACTGTACGGCTGGGGCGATTTCCACCGGCGTAGCATTGCGAAATCATCAATCCCCTATCAAATGCAGCAGCACGTCGCGCGTGTGGCCCGCGTCGCGGTGCTCGAAGAGATAGATCGCCTGCCAGACGCCTAAAGCGGGCGCGCCGTCACTGACGGGAATTCCAATCGAGGTTTGCGACAGCGCCGAGCGGATATGCGCCGGCATGTCGTCGGGGCCTTCGGTCGAATGGCGGTATTGCGTGCCGTGCGGCGCCAGCTTCGCATAGGCGTCTTTCAGATCGCGCAGCACGTCGGGATCGGCGTTCTCCTGGATCAGCAGGGAGGCCGACGTATGCGGCACGAAGACGGTCAGCAGACCCGTGCCGATTTTCGCATCGGCGACAAAGCGGCGGATTTTCGCCGTCAGATCGGTGAAGCCCGGTCCGTGCGTCACCACCGTCAAGCGAAGGCTGTGCTGTTTCATCGCTTGCGCCGCAGCGTCACGTAATAGGCGCCGGCGCCGCCATGCCTTGCGTGGGCTTCCGCCACGCCGCCGACCAGCGGTTTCAAATCGCCCTGCCCGAGCCAAAGCGGAAGCTGCCCGCGCAGGATCCCGCCCTTGCCGGTGATGACCAGCACCAGCCGCTGGCCCTCCGCGCGCGCACCCATCAAGAAGCGCACCGACGCACGATAGGCCGCGTCCTGTGTCATCCCATGCAAATCGAGCCGTGCCTCGGGCTCGCCCCGCCCGCGCCGCAGCCTTGCATCGTCATGGCCTCCGATTTTGGGCGCAGGGACTTCGTTGAATTCGGGCGCAGGAATCCGCGATGGGGGCCGCACGACTTTCACCGGCTTCGGCGCCACGCTCGTGCGCACACGGCGCTTCTTCAGCGGCTTGGCATCTTTCAGCGCGGTGCGGAATAGCGTCTCTTCTTCTTCGGACGCCTGACGGGTGTGCCGCCGAATCATGGCGGCGTATTGAACGAGGCCGTAGAGCCGAGGCGAGCGGCCACAGCTTTGGGCAACAGCACGCTCATGCGGCCCTCGCTGCGCATCCGTCCGGCGATTTCTCCGGGCCTCGCGCCGAAGCCCCAATAGACGTCGCCGCGAAGCGCGCCGCGTATGGCCCCGCCGGTGTCCTGCATAATGAGAAGCCTGTCGAAAGCGCGCTCCGACCCTGCGGCGTCCGCGTCGGGCGCGACCGTTTCCAAAAACGCCGGAACGCCAAGCGCGTGAATGCCGGTATCGACCGCAAGGCTTGCTTCGGGCGTCAGGGGGGCGCCTTGCGTGCCGGCCGCGCCGAGGGCGGGATCGCCGATGGCGCGTTCGGCGAAAAACACATAGGACGCATTCGCGTTCATCAAGCCTTCCGCATCCGCGGGGTGAGACGCGAGCCAGGCGCGGATCGATTGCGCCGAGACCTCTTCGCGTTTCATTTCGCCGCGCTGCACGAGCACCGCGCCGATGGCGGTGTAAGGCTGGCCGTTCTGTCCGGCGAAGACCGCGCGCACCACGCTGCCATTGTCGAGCGTGATGCGCCCCGAGCCTTGGATTTGCAGGAAGAAGGCATCGACCGGATTGTCGATATAGAAAAGCGCCGTCGCCGCCGGCAGGCCGCCGCGCACGATCTCGGAGCGCGCCGGATAGGGCACCAGCCGGTTCATCACCACGCGGCCCGCCAGGCGTTGGCCTTTGAACGTGTCGCGGAAGAGACCCAGATCGACGCTGACGAGATCGGCGGGAGCACCATAGAGCGGCGTCTGATAGGCGTCGTGGCGCGTGCGGCTGCCGCGCAATTCCGGTTCGTAATAGCCGGTGAAAAGACCGAGCCTGTCGCCCTGGCTCATGCGATAGGGAACGAAATTCGCCTCGAAAAAATTGCGCGCCTCGCCGGGCGATGTCGCCGCCGCACAGGCGCCGCGCCAGTCCGCGACGGTGCCGGCATATTGCACGCCACCCATCGGCGTTGCGTCTTGCCGCTGCACCAGAACCGCGCAGGAGCGTTGGAATGCGACAAGCGCAGCTGACAGAGCGGCGCTGCGCCACCCCTCAAGCGCGGCAAAGCCCGTTTGCGTCAGCGTCAGGCTCTGCGGGGCCGCGGGCATCGGCGATGGCGGCGCCATCGTCATGCAGCCGGCGAGTAAAACGCCCGCCAACCCATTCGCTATCCAGGAGGGGCGTTGCGTCCGAAGCGCCACCAGAGGCCCTTCGTTCAGTTGCCGCTATCGGTCGAGACCAATATCCAATTCGGATCGTTCGAGCGAAGATTGCGCGCAAAGGTCCAGACTTCGGTAACCTGATGCGGCGTCTTGGCATCGCCCTCGATCAGCACGCCAGACGAATCGTAACCCGCATGCATGACCTCGCTCTCGAAGCTCACCGAGATTTCCGCCGTCTGGTCTTTGACCTCGGCCGAAGCGACGCGGGCGGACTTCAACGAGAGGAAGGTGAATTCCACGCGTTCCTTCTTCGCCTCGCGTTGTTTTATCGCGCGTTCGAAGGTGTGGAACACATCGTCCGAAAGAAGCGGGCGCAGCGTGTCGCGTTCGCCGCGCGCGAAGGCCGTCACCACCATCTCGTAAGCGGCCCGCGCGCCTGAAAGGAAACGTTCGGTGTCGAAGCTGCGGTCGGCGAGCTTGATGTCCATCAGCGCGCGCGCCAGCGGTCCTTGCACGGCGGCGCCCGCGCCCGCCGGAGGCGAACGGTCGGGCAGTGTCACCACATTGTCCTTCGCCGGCGGCTTCGGATTGAGACTCGCGCCATCGGGCATGCGCAATTCGTCGTTGCGCGTGCGCTCATGACCGGTACGCCGGCCGAGCACAGTATAGAGCCGGAAGGCGATGAATCCGGCCAGCAGACCGAAGAGAATGACGTCGAAAAATTGGAAGCTATTCATCTGAGCCTTTCGTCCGAACCGCTTTCCCGTTTGTAGCCGGGAGAGGGCCATGGGCCATACCCCGCTCGACCCGAGAGCCTAATCCTTGAAGCCGACGCGGTCCAGCGCCGCCACGGCTTCGCCTCGTGCAAATTGCGGATATGGAACGCCCAATATGGAAGACCGGGGCCATTTTGCTACTCCTACCCGAGGCGGCGCTTGTCACGCTTTGGCGATCCGTGGTAGCGCCGGGCCTCGCTCACGCAAGTTCCCATATCAGCCCTTAAATTTGCGGAAAAGAAACGACAATGGCCGAACAGAACAAAGACACCAATGGCGGCGGACAAGCGGCACCCCAAGGGGAACCGGCAAGCCCGGCCATCCAGATTGTCGCGCAATATGTGAAGGATCTGTCCTTCGAAAATCCGGGTATGGGCTTGAATATCCAGCGCCCGCAGATCGACTTCAACGTCGACCTGCAAGCCAAGCGCATCCAGGAAGGCGGGCCTTTCGAGGTCCTTCTGAAACTTCGGGTCACCGCGGTTCAGGAAGAGCGCACGCTGTTCCTGCTGGAAATCGCCTATGGCGGGCTGTTCATCCTGGATCGCGTTCCCGACGAGGCGATCCAGCCGATCCTTCTGATTGAATGTCCGCGCCTGCTGTTCCCCTTCGCCCGGCGCATCGTTGCCGATCTCGTCAGCGATGGCGGGTTGCCGCCTTTGATGATCGAGCCGATCGATTTCTCGGCGCTCTATCGTAACAAGATGGCGGAAGCGGCCGCCGCCGGCCAAGCCCCGGCTTCCATCGGCTAGGAAATCAGCTCCAGATCACATCACCGTCAAGCTCGCCGGTGACGAAGCGGGCATGGGCTTCGCGCTCTTCGGCGCTGAGCCGTTCGGCCAGCGGCGTTGGGCGCGGTTTGGCGATCCGCACGGTGATTTCGGCGCCGCGCAGATCGCCGGGCGCAAGCTGTAGCCGCGCCTGCCTGCCGCCGATCAGCTCCAGATAGACCTGGGCCAGCAATTCGGCGTCGATCCTGGCGCCATGCTTGGTGCGCGCCGTGAGATCGATGTTGAAGCGCCGGCAGAGCTCGTCGAGCGAGTAGCGCGCACCCGGAAACCGCCTTTTGGCCAGCGCGATGGTATCGATGCCGCGGGCCGGAAGGAATGTGGGCAGGCTGAGTCTGCCGAATTCCGCGTTGAGGAAGCGCAAATCGAACTCGGCATTGTGGATGATGAGCGGCGAATCCGCGACGAAGGCTAGAAATTCCTCAACGACGTCGCCAAAGCGCGGCGCATCCTTGAGCTTCTCCGCCGTCAGCCCGTGGACCCGCGTGGCTTCCTCGGGAATGTCCCGCTCGGGCTGCACGAGAACGTGAAAGAATTTCCCGGTCGGAAGATGATTGTCGAGCTCGAGGCAAGCGATCTCGATGATGCGGTGGCCGTCGCCCGGGTCCAGGCCCGTGGTTTCGGTATCGAGTACGATTTCCCGCATCAGCTTCCTATCCGGCGCTTCACTTGTTCGACGACACGCGTCACCTGTTCGAAAGCGTGGCTCAAGCCCTTGTCGGTCTCAATTAGAAAATCGGCTTTTGCACGCTTTTCGGAATCGTGCACCTGACGGGCCTGGATGGCGTCGAGCTTTCCCTCGGTCATGCCTTCGCGGGCCAGCACGCGGGCGCGTTGTACGGCGGCGGGCGCCGACACCACTACCACGGCATCCATTTGGGATTGGCTCTTGGTTTCGAACAGGAGCGGAATATCGAGCACGACGATGGGCTCGCCGCGTTGCTCGGCGGCGTCGAGGAATTCCTCGCGCATCCTCGCGACCAGAGGATGCACGATGGCCTCCAACCGTTTGAACGAGTCCTGATCGGTTGCAACGATGGTACTGAGCCGGGCGCGGTCCACTTGTCCATCGACGATGGCGCCCGGAAAGGCGTCGGCGATGGGAGCGACCGCGGCGCCGCCCTTCTCGTAGAGCGCGTGAACGGCGGCGTCCGCGTCATAGACGGGAATGCCGAGCCGGCCGAACAGCTTGCCCGTTTCGGTCTTGCCCATGCCGATGGAGCCGGTCAGCCCGATTTTGAAGGGCCTAGGCATTGAGGGCGGCTTCCAGCTCAGCCCGCAGCGCCGGCGTGACCTCCGGCGTCACGCCGAACCAGGCGGCAAAGGCGGGGGCTGCCTGATGCATCAACATGCCAAGGCCGCCCATGGTGCGATGGCCCCGTGCTTTGGCGGCGCGCAACAGCTCCGTCTCCAACGGGTTGTAGACGATGTCGACGATTGCGGCCTCGCTGGGCAACACGTCCAGCGAGATCTCCAGCCGGTCCTTGCCGATCATACCAAGGCTCGTGGCGTTGACGAGCAGCCGCGCGCCGGTAAACGCCCGTGCCCAGTCGCCCCAGAGGGCCGTTTTCACGGGCGCCGTGGCGCCGAACGACGCGGCCAAGGCTTCGGCGCGGGCTTGCGTGCGGTTGATGAGACGGATTTCGGGTGCGCCCGCTCGCGTCAGCGCAAGTACGATGCCGCGCGCGGCGCCGCCGGCGCCCAGCACCACGACAGGACCGGCGCTCGCCGCGTCTTTTCCGAGGCTCTGGTTAAGGCTCGCCGCGAAGCCACACACATCGGTGTTCATTCCCGCAACGCGCCCGTTCTCGAAAACAAGCGTGTTCACCGCACCGGTGATTTGCGCGTCTTCATCGCGCATCTCAGCCAATGCGAAGGCCGCTTCCTTGTGCGGCACCGTCACACTGGCGCCGGCGAAACCCATCAGCGGCAGCGCTGCGACACAAGTGGCGAAATCCGCAGGCTGAATCACGAGCGGCACATAGGCGCCTTTGATCCCATATTGCTTGAGCCAATGATTGTGCATCGCCGGGCTCAGCGATTGATGCACCGGCCAACCGATGACGCCCGCAAGCTTGATGTTCGCGCTCATTGAGGCAGTGCTCCCATGTCGCGCAACGCCGTCAGCACCGCAAGCAAGGGCAGCCCGCGGATGCAGAACTGATCGCCCGCGACGTCGCTGAAAAGCTGCGCGCCGCGTCCTTCGATGCGATAGACTCCGACGGAGCCGAGCGCTTCGGGAAGTTCCACGCCGAGATATTCGTCCAGAAAGCGTTCCGAGAAATCGCGCATCGTCAGAAACGCATTTTCGCTATGGCGCCAGACCGCTTTACCGTCGCGCGCGATAACCGCCGCGCTGATCAGCTCGTGTTGACGGCCGCGCAAGGCGCTCAACGTTTCGCGGGCCTCTGTCTCGCTCATGCATTTGCTGAACATGCGGCCGCGGCAGACCAGCACCTGGTCGGCCCCCAGCACCAGGGCGCCCGGATGCCGCGCGCTGACATCGAGCGCCTTGGCCTCGGCGAGCGCATCGGCGATTTCGCCCGGTGTCATTCCGTCCACCACCATTGCTTCTTTCAGCGCGTCTTCGTCGATTCCCGACGGCACCGAAGTGAACGCCACGCCGGCGGCTTCCAGCATGAGGCGACGGCTGGACGAGCCCGACGCAAGAATGATCGGAGCATCCTTCACGACACCGCTCCCCGCTCCGTCAGCAGGTTGAGGATGGCGGCGGCGGTCTCTTCGATGGAGCGGCGCGAGACATCGATCGAAGGCCAGTCATGGCGCTCGAACATTTTGCGGGTGGCGGCGATCTCGGCGCGAACTGTTTCCTCGTCCACATAATCGGCGCCCTTGGTCTCGCCCATCGTGGTGAGCCGGTTGCGCCTTATCTGCAAGAGACGTTCGGGCGACAGATAGAGCCCGACGATCAGCGGCTTCTTGGCGGCGAACAATTGCTCGGGCGGCTCCACGCCCGGCACGATCGGAACATTGGCGGCCCGCACGCCGCGGATGGCGAGATAAATACAGGTCGGCGTCTTCGAGCTGCGGCTAACACCGACCAGGATGACGTCCGCCTCGCCCAGGTTCTGCGTGCTCTGGCCGTCATCGTGCTGGATGGCGAAATTGAGTGCCTCGACGCGTTCGAGATAGCGCGAATCCATGTCGTGCTGCCCGCCCGGCCGGTGACTTTCCTCCTCACCGAGGAACTTGCCCATCGATTGGACCGCCCGGTCGAGAATCGAGACGCAGGGCACCCCCAGCGTCTTGCACTCGGCCTCCAGCGCCTTGCGCAGCTCCGGGTTCACCAGCGTGAAGAAGACGATGCCGGGGTCGGCCGCAACATGATCGACGGCACGGCGAAGTTGCCGTTCATTGCGCACCAGCGAATAGATATGCTCGCGTGCCGAGGCCCCCTCGAACTGCGCGCAAACCGCTTTGGCGACGACATTGAGCGTCTCGCCGGTGGCGTCGGAAATAAGGTGCAAATGATACTCGCGAGGCATGATTCCATCCACCAACCATTCACAGGCTTCAACAAGTTCCCATGGAACCGTGTATTGGGTTGCATAGGTTGAAAGTTTATCCCCAAGTCCGGTTTGGAAAGGCAACGCTTGCGCAAGCCATACGGCACAGCGTATTACGACCGCAGCTCCGGCAATCATCCACAATATTCGGCCCCAACACCATCAGCATCAAGAAGACTTAAGAGATTCAGAGAACTGAAGGAACGGCAAAGAACCTGTCTTTATTAGAGAAAGTTCTGCAACGTGATGTGCTTCGTTCGCCCCCGATCTGGGTGATGCGGCAGGCTGGACGCTACCTGCCAGAATATCTGGCGATGCGGGCGAAGGCCGGTTCGTTCTGGACAATGTGTATGACCTCGGAGCTCGCGGTCGAGGTGACGTTGCAGCCTATTCGGCGCTTCGATTTCGATGCGGCGATTTTGTTCTCGGATATTTTGGTTATTCCATTCGCGCTTGGCCAGAATGTGCGCTTTGAAGAGGGTGAGGGACCGGTCCTCGACAAATTCGCCGGACTGGAAAGTCTGGTTCGCGATGAAACCGTGTGGGCGGAGAAACTCGCGCCGGTCTACACAGCGATGCGAGAAACGCGCAAAGGTCTGGCGAGCGAGAAAGCGCTGATCGGATTTGCCGGCGCGCCGTGGACGCTGGCAGCCTATATGCTGGAAGGGCGTGGCTCCCCCGATCAACGCGCGGCTAAATTGTTCGCCTATCGCGATCCGGATTCGTTCAAACGATTACTGGATGCTCTCTGTGATGCGGTCGCCTGGCATCTGCTTCGGCAGATCGATGCCGGCGCCAATGTGGTGCAGATCTTCGATTCCTGGGCCGGCGGTCTGACCGACAAAGCCTTCGCCGATTGGGTGGTGGCGCCCAACAAGCGGATCGTCGCCGCCATCCGCAAAGTGCGGCCCGATGCGAAAATCATCGGCTTCCCGCGCGCGACCAACCAAGCCGGTTACGAGCTTTATGCCAAGGAGGTCGGCGTCGATGCCGTCAGCATCGATACGGCGACACCGCTGGGCTGGGCCGCTAAAACGCTTGGGCCGCGCGTCGCGGTGCAGGGCAATCTCGATCCCATCGCGCTGATCGCGGGCGGACACGCGCTCGATTCCGCCGTCGACCGCATCCTGGAAGCCACAGAAGGCGTGCCGTTCATTTTCAATCTCGGCCATGGTGTGCTGCCCGAAACGCCGCTCGATCATATGGCGCAGATGATCGAGCGCGTGCGAGGGGTTCAGTGAAGCTCGCCATCGTTCTGTTCAATCTCGGCGGGCCCGACCGGCCCGAAGCCGTACGGCCCTTCCTCGAAAATCTGTTTTCCGATCCCGCGATCATCAACCTTCCCGCCTTCGTACGTCGGCCGCTGGCGAAATTCATCGCCGCACGCCGCACCCCACTGGCGCGCGGGTTCTACGATCAGATCGGCGGCCGCTCGCCCATCCTGCCCGAAACCGAAGCACAGGCCCGCGCGCTCGAAACCGCGCTGGTACGCACCGGCCACACCGCGAAATGTTTCATCGCCATGCGCTATTGGCACCCGATGACACGGGAAACCGTGGCGGCGGTGCGCAGCTTTCAACCCGACAGAATCGTCTTGCTGCCGCTCTATCCGCAATATTCGACCACCACGACACGATCTTCGCTCGAGGAGTGGCGCAGAGAGGCGAAACGCCAGCGTCTGACGGCGCAGGCCCACGAAGTCTGTTGCTATCCGTTCGAGGCGGGCTTCGTGGCGGCGCTGACCGAGATGCTGAACGATGCGCTGGCGCACGCCAAACCGGGCATCGAATACCGCGTCCTCTTTTCCGCCCACGGTCTGCCCAAGCGGATGATCGAGCGCGGCGATCCCTATCAATGGCAGGTGGAGCGCACCGTCGAAGCCATTCTGGCGCGCCTGACGCTGAAGGATATCGATTACACGATCTCCTATCAGAGTCGGGTGGGCCCCTTGGAATGGATCGGCCCCGATACGGATGCGGAGGTGCGCCGGGCCGGCGCCGACGGCAAAGGGCTGATCGTGATTCCGGTTGCCTTCGTCTCGGAACATTCCGAAACGCTCTACGAGCTCGACATCGCTTATGGAAAGCTAGCGCGGGAAACCGGCGTCCCCGATTATATCCGCGTGCCGACGGCGCGCACGCAGCGGCCCTTCATTGAGGCGCTGGCCTCGCTTGTCGGGCTGGCGCTCGGCTCCAAGGGGCCGGTCTCCTGCGCGCCGGGACGCATCTGCCCGCGCGACCGCGTCTGCGGCCAGGACGAACAAGGCAGGGGGGCGAAAGATGCTTGAGGCGCTGAACCCGTTCTATCTCTGGATCAAGGCGTTCCACATCATCGCGGTGATCGCCTGGATGGCCGGGATGCTCTATCTGCCGCGGCTTTACGTCTATCATTGCGAGGTCGCGCCCGGGTCGGCCGAGTCGGCGCGCTTCAAGACGATGGAGCGCCGCCTTCTTCGCGCGATTGTGAATCCGGCGATGATCGCCACCTGGCTGCTCGGCATCACCCTCGTCCTCACCCCGGCGAGCGGCGGTTTCGCCCAAGGCTGGCTGCACGCGAAGCTTCTCCTGGTTGTCGCTCTGTCTGCCGCGCACGGGCTTTTTTCCAAGTGGCGCAAGGACTTCGAGAAGGATGTCAACCGGCGCCCGGCGAAATTCTACCGCATATGGAACGAGGTCCCGGCGGTCCTGATGATCGGAATCGTCATCCTCGTGGTGGTGAAACCGTTCTGAGCCGCGCCTCCCGCTGTCTTGAAAGGGATTTGCAAGCGCCTAGATTCCCGTTAGAAGTTCGCCGTTCTTCAAATTGACGCCCAATGGTCCGCGCCTTGCGGGTTTGCCGCCGAAGCGGCACGGGCCACGAACCCTCCACTTCCAACGCCCGCGTCGGACCTCTCGCGGTCGTAGACCCATACTCCCGCATCATTCGTTATCTCCGTAAGCCCGCTCCCACCCCCTGTCAGGTATGTCCCATGACCATCCAATCCGGCCTCCAAGCGATGAAACTTCAGGAGTTGAAGGTCAAAAAGCCCAACGAACTCCTGGAATTCGCCGAGAGCGTCGAAGTCGAGAACGCGTCGTCCATGCGCAAGCAGGACATGATGTTCGCGATCCTCAAGGAGCTGGCCGAGCGCAATGTCGAGATCACAGGCGACGGGGTCCTGGAAATCCTCATCGACGGCTTCGGCTTCCTGCGCAGCCCCGAATCGAACTATCTCGCCGGGCCGGACGACATCTATGTTTCGCCTTCCCAGATCCGCCGCTTCGGCCTTAGGACAGGGGATACGGTCGAAGGGCCGATCCGGTCGCCCAAGGACGGTGAGCGCTATTTCGCGCTTCTGAAGGTCAACACCATCAATTTCGAGGACCCGGAAGCAGGCAAGCACAAGGTCCATTTCGACAATCTGACGCCGCTTTATCCGACCAGGCGCTTCACGCTCGAACTCAACGATCCGACGATCAAGGACAAGACCGGACGCGTCATCGACATCGTGGCGCCCCTGGGCTTCGGTCAGCGCAACCTCATCACGGCCCAGCCGCGCACCGGCAAGACGGTGATCCTGCAGAACATCGCCAAGGCGATTTCCGCCAACCATCCGGAATGCTTCCTGATCGTGCTTCTGATCGACGAGCGGCCCGAGGAAGTCACCGACATGCAGCGTTCGGTGAAGGGCGAGGTGATCTCCTCGACCTTCGACGAGCCCGCCACGCGCCACGTCCAGGTCGCCGAAATGGTGATCGAGAAGGCCAAGCGGCTCGTCGAGCACAAGCGCGACGTGGTGATCCTGTTGGATTCGATCACCCGTTTGGGCCGCGCCTACAACACGGTCGTGCCCTCCTCCGGCAAGGTGCTGACCGGCGGCGTCGACGCCAATGCGTTGCAGCGCCCGAAGCGCTTCTTCGGCGCGGCGCGCAATATCGAGGAAGGCGGCTCGCTCACCATCATCGCGACCGCGCTGATCGATACCGGCAGCCGCATGGACGAAGTGATCTTCGAAGAATTCAAAGGCACCGGCAATTCGGAAATCATCCTCGACCGCAAAGTCGCCGACAAGCGCGTCTATCCGGCCATCGACATCCTCAAATCCGGCACGCGCAAGGACGAGCTCCTCGTCGATAAGGGCACCCTCGCCAAGACCTATGTGCTCCGGCGCATCCTCGCCCCGATGGGCACGATCGACGCCATCGAATTCCTGCTCGACAAGATGCGCCAGTCGAAGACCAATGACGATTTCTTCGAGAGCATGAATACGTAAGAGGCGCGGAAAGCCTACCGCGTTTGGTTCGCGCCGGCGGCGCCGGTGGTCATGATCCGCCAGCCGGCGATCACGAACAATCCCGCCATTGCAGCCCCGATCACGAGATCGGGGATGTTCGAGCGCGTCGCCGCCACCGCGCCGGCCGCCGCGATCACCGAAATATGCCCGACCGCATCATTGCGCCCGAAGCGCCACAACGCTTCGAGGCTCGACAATTGGCCGCGCGCATGGAGCATGATCGCGCAACAGCTAAGATGGGCGATGAGCGCGATCCCGCCCATGACGATCATGGTGACGGGATGGGGAAGGCTGCCCATGAACAGGCGCCTGACCGCGATGGCGACGACGAGCGCGCCCAACAGCATCATCACCGCGCCTTGAACGGCGACCATCCAGCGCTGGCGCTTCAGCCCGGTCGAGACGCGTAGCGCGAGCCCGGCGCTGATCGAATGCTGCACGAAGATCAAGGCGTCGGCGGCGAGCACCGTCGACCCCGCGGGCACCGCCACCATGCTCACGATGAACGCCATCAACCCGGTGATGAGGGCGATCATGGCAAGCGCGATGCGTTCATGCTCGAGCAATAAGGCTCTCGTCTTTTCGGGTTGCAATCATGGCAGCAGCACGGTCGCGCCCGTGGTCTCGCGCGAATGCAGCGCCTCGTGGCACTTCCTCACATCGCTCAGCTTGAAGCGCTGATTGACGGCGATCTTCACCGCGCCCGAGGCAATCGCGGCAAACAGATCGTCGGACGTCTCCTGCAACTCCGCCGCATTGCGCGCATAGCTCGCCAGCGTCGGCCGCGTGAGGTAGAGCGAGCCCTTGCCGGAAAGGATCAAAGGTTCGAACGGTGGCACCGCACCGGACGAATTGCCGAAATAGACCAGCATCCCGCGAACGGCGAGACAATCGAACGAGCCCATGAAGGTGTCTTTGCCGACCGAATCATAGACCACCGGCACGCCTGCCCCGCCGGTGAGTTCGCGCACGCGCTTCACCCATTCCTCTTTGCGGTAATTGATGACATGGGCGCAGCCATTTTCCTTGGCCAGCGCGATCTTGTCGTCCGAACCGACCGTGCCGATCACATTGACGCCGAGATGCTTGGCCCATTGCGAGGCGATCAGTCCGACGCCGCCCGCCGCCGAATGAAAGACGATGCTCATGCCCGGCTTCACCGGGAACGTCGCTTTGAGCAGATAGCGCGCCGTCAGCCCCTTCAGCATCGCGGCGGCGGCCGTTTCGTCGGAAATGCCGGGCGGCAATTTCACCGCCTGCCAGGCGGAGATGTTGGCGCTTTCCGCATAGGAGCCGCGCACCATGCAATAGGCGACGCGGTCGCCGACCTTATGCGAATGGACGTCCGAGCCTACCGCCTCCACGACGCCGGCGGCTTCGGAGCCGATTCCGGCCGGCATCGGCAGCGTGTAGAGGCCGGAGCGATGATAGGTGTCGATGAAATTGACACCGATAGCGGTGTGCTTGATGCGCACCTGATCGGCGGCAAGCGGCGGGAGCTCGATGTCGTCGAGCTCCAGGACTTCCGGCCCGCCGGCCCTGTGGATACGGACAGCTTTCACGGCCCTTACCCGAGATGCTGGCGGAAGAACGTGTCGGTGCGGCTATTGGCGAGGTCGGCGCAGGCCTTGTCGTAATGCTGGCCGCCATCGCGCGCGAAGGCGTGATCCATCTCTGGATAGGTATGGATGGTCACATGCGGATTGCCCTTCAGCCCGTCGGTGATCTGCTTCTGCGCCTCGGCCGGCACGAACTGGTCCTTACCCGCGATGTGCAGCATCAGCGGTTTCTTGATGTTCTTGGCTTCGTCGAGGACGGTCTGGATATAGACGCCGTAATAGCCGACGGAGGCATCCGTATCGGTGCGGGTCGAGGAGAAGTAGGCCATCCGGCCGCCGAGGCAATAGCCGACGGTTCCGACCTTGCCGGTGCAGCCGGGGGCCTTGCGCAAATAGGAGATCGCCGTCTGGATATCGCCGCCGCCCTTGTCCTGGTCGAATTTCTGCATGAAGGCGAAAGCCTGATTCCAATGATCCTGGCTTTGATCGGTGAGCTGAACGCCGGGCTGCATGCGCCAGAACAGATCGGGCGCCAGCGCGAAGCGCCCCTTGGCGGCGTGGGCGTCGCAAACTTTACGCACCCAATCGTTCACGCCGAAGATTTCCTGGATTACGATTACGCCCGGTCCGTGTCCGGATGACGGCGAAGCGAGATAGCCGCCGAAATTGCCGTCCGGTCCTTTGATCGTGATGTCCTTACCGCTCATTCCCTCGTCTCCCCAGTTTTTGGTTTAGGTTTGTGAAACCAGCATAGCGTTTCGCAACTGCACTCACCACCCCGCGGCCCTTAGCGCCAATCAGCTTTGCGTCAGGCGTTGCCCGAAGGCCGCGCCATCGGCGAGTTCTCCGGCAATTGCAGCACATGCGAAAGCACGGCCGCATTGGTCACCGGCGGCGAACACAGGCTGCCGCCGCAGACATAGGCGGTGGGCAAACCGTCTTCCATGGTCTTGCCTTCGGCGGGATGACCGGCCGGCAAGGATTCGCCGGGCGCCACTTGGATCAGGAGACGATTGGGCAGGCTCTTGCCCAGCACCGCATTGACGAGCTCTCGGGTTTTCGCATCGCCCTTGGGTCCGAACACCACTATCTCGAGACAGGAGGTGCAGAATTCGAAATTGTTCAGATAGGAGCCCATCTGCAGATAGTGCGTCGCGACGTCGCCGGCGAAAGCCTGGATCAGGCTGTTGGCGCGCTCGGCATGAGTCTGATTGACGGTGGTGTAGAACAGGCGCCCATGCACGCCGATCATGATGGCGTTGGCCGCCGGCGTCGCGGTGTCGAAAGCGTTGCGGGTGCGCACCTGTTCGGGCGCATCGGGATTGCGCGAATAGACATAGCCGCCCTGCACCAGGTCCCAGAACTGATCGTCGAGCACTTTGGTCCAGCGTGTGGCGCGGTCGAGATAGGTCTGTTCGCCGGTCGCTTCCCACAGCGCCAGTGCGGCGCGCGCCATATTGGCGTAGCCGTCGGCGAAAGCGGGATGCTGTCTCTTGCCGGCGCGATAGGCGTGGTACAATTGATCGCCGTCTCCCAATTTGTCGACGATGAATTTGAAGGCGCGCTTCGCCGCGTCGATCCAATCGGGACGCGCCAGGATCATGCCGGCATTGGCGAGGCTGGTGATCATCAGCCCGTTCCAATCGACCAGCACCTTGTCGTCGCGGCCGGGGCGCGCACGCGCCTCGCGCGCTTTGAACAGACGCTCGCGCTGGTCGCCGAAGATCAGCTCATCGCCATCGGTGCGTCCCGGCAGATGGCCGAGACGGTTGAGAATATTCTTGCCGCTCGGCTGGCCCTCATGCGGAAAATTTCCGTCGCGCGTGACGCCATAGGCTTGCTTGAAACGCTCGACCGCGGTGCCGGCCAGCACGGAATCGATCTCAGCTTCCGTCCAGACGTAGAATTTGCCCTCTACGCCTTCGGAGTCGGCATCGAGGCTCGAAGCGAATCCGGCATCTTCGACGCGCATCTCGCGCAGCACCCAGCCGATAGAGTCTTCGATGCGTTGCTTCAGCACGGGCTGGCGGCCGTGCTGCCAGATCAAAACCATGATGTCGATGAACTGCGCATTGTCGTAGAGCATCTTCTCGAAATGCGGGATCAGCCATTGCTCGTCGGTGGCGTAGCGCGAATAGCCGCCGCCGATATGATCGTAGATGCCGCCGCGGCCCATATTGTCGATCGTGCACAGCGCCAGCGACATATATTGCTGCAGGCCGCTGCGAAGATATGCGCGCCAGATCAATTCAAGCGACGTGATGTTGGGAAATTTCGGCGCGCCGACGAAGCCGCCGGAGAAGATGTCGTAATTATGCGCGAAGCCCATCGCCAGGCGTTCGAGCTTCTGCATGTCGAACGTGCCCGAACGATTTTGATACCATTGCTCTTCGAGCTGCTGATTGATCTGGCGGATATTGGGCGCCATCGCATCGGGCCCGGAACGGAACGCGCGGTCGAGTTCGCGCAAGACATTCTTGAACGGCATCTGGCCGAAGCGTTCTTCCTTCGGAAAATAGGTGCCGCCCCAGAACGGCTCGCCGGTCGGCGTGAGGAAAACGGTGAGCGGCCAGCCGCCCTGCTTGCCGAGAATCTGCAAAACCTTCTGCAGCCAATTGTCGATGTCGGGGCGTTCCTCGCGGTCGATCTTCACCGAGACATAGAGCTCGTTCATCAGGTCGGCGGTTTCCTGATCCTCGAAACTCTCATGCGCCATCACATGGCACCAATGGCAGGCCGCATAACCGACCGAGACCAGGAGCAGCTTGCCCGACTCCTTAGCCTCATCGAGCGCCGCTTGGCCCCAGGGACGCCAATGGACCGGATTGTCCTTGTGCTGGAGGAGATAGGGGCTGGTTTCAGAACTAAGGAGATTGCCTGTCATGGTGGGATCCAAATGGCGCGTTGAAGGGAATGGAGCGCGGTTCTAGTTTCCTAGCTTCACGGTGCCCACAAGGCTAGAGGGTCGAGCTTGCATGGCTTCCGGCGCCGACATAAATCGCCCATCCGATACGATCTTCGCGCTGGCCACCGCGCCGGGGCGGGCGGGCGTCGCGGTCGTGCGCGTGTCGGGTGCGAAAGCGGATGCGTCTTTGTCGGCACTCTCCGATGGAGAATTGCCGGCGGCCCGAATGGCAGTTCTTAGAACATTATATGATAAATCGAACGACGTTAGGATTGATACTGCGCTGACCTTGCGGTTTCCTGCACCCAATTCTTATACGGGCGAAAATATCGTGGAGTTTCAAATCCATGGCGGCCCCGCGGTGAGCGCCGCGCTGTTGCGGGCGTTGGGTGCCCTGCCCGGTCTTAGGCTGGCGGAGCCCGGCGAATTCACCCGGCGCGCGGTCGAGAATGGCAGGCTCGATCTCATCCAGGCCGAGGCCATCGCCGATCTGGTCGCCTCTGAAACCGAAGCCCAGCGCCGCCAGGCCTTGCGCCAGCTCGAAGGCCAGCTTGGCGGGCTCTACGAAGAATGGCGGGCGCGGCTGATCCGGAGTGCCGCCTGGATCGAGGCGACCATCGATTTTCCCGATGAAGAGATTCCCGCGGATTCTCTAGCCCAAAGCCGGGCGGCGCTGGCGGCGCTTGCAGAGGAAATCCAAGCCCATCTCAATGATGGGCGGCGCGGCGAAATCTTGCGCGATGGGCTGAGCGTGGCCGTCATTGGCCCGCCCAATGCCGGCAAGAGTTCGCTGGTCAATGCGTTGGCCCGGCGCGATGTCGCCATCGTTTCCGAAATCGCCGGAACGACGCGTGACGTGATCGAGGTCCGGCTCGATCTCAAGGGCTACCCCGTGATTCTCGCGGACACGGCGGGCCTGCGCGAAGCCCGCGATAGCATCGAGGCGGAAGGGATTGCCCGCGCGCGGGCCAGGGCGGAAGGAGCGGATTTGCGGCTTCTGGTGCTGGACGGCAGCGATTCTTCTTCAACAGACCATGGCTTTAGCGCGGATCTGGTGGTTTGGAACAAAGCGGATTTGTCAAAGGCGAAGGGCGCCGGCCTTTGGGTTTCGGCCAAGACAGGTGAGGGTTTGCAGACGCTGATCGATGCCCTCGCGACACGCGCGGCGAAGGGGTTGGAGGGCGAGGCGCCGGTCATCACGCGGGCCCGCCACCGCGAGGCGTTGGAGCAAACGGCGCAGGCGCTGAAACGGGCCGCTTCGATTGAAGCGCCTGATCTCGCGGCGGAAAATGTCCGCCTGGCGGCGAACGCACTGGGGCGCGTCACCGGCCGGGTTGACCTCGACGAATTGCTGGATGTGGTCTTCCGCGATTTCTGTATCGGGAAGTAAGTGTTTCACGTGAAACATCGGTTGTCCGCAAAGGGCGAAAGGCTTAAACGACGGCCATGACAGGCTTCGACGTCATCGTGATCGGCGGCGGCCATGCCGGCTGCGAGGCGGCTGCTTCGGCGGCACGGCTCGGCGCGCGCACCCTGCTGCTGACGCATCGCGCCGACACGATCGGCGAAATGTCCTGCAATCCCGCCATCGGGGGGCTCGGCAAGGGGCATCTGGTCCGGGAGATCGATGCACTCGATGGGCTGATGGGACGTGTCGCCGATGCGGCCGGGATTCAATTCCGGCTGCTGAACCGGCGCAAGGGTCCTGCCGTCCGAGGCCCCCGCGCCCAAGCGGATAGGAAGCTCTACCGGGCCGCGATGCAACGGGCTTTGGCCGCTCAGGAGAACCTCACCATCCTGGAAGCGTCGGCCGAGGATTTGATCCTCAGGGATGGCCACGTTACCGGGGTCGCAACGGCATCGGGCGATTGGATTTTGGCGCCAGCCGTAGTATTGACGACAGGCACGTTCCTTGGCGGCCTCATCCATATCGGGGAGCGGAAGATTCCCGCTGGCCGGGTCGGGGAGGCCCCGTCACTCGGCCTGTCCAAAACGCTGCGCGGCTTCGGGCTTGCGATGGGGCGGCTGAAGACGGGCACCCCGCCTCGGCTCGACGGCAAGACCATCGATTGGGCGGGCCTGGACGAGCAGAAGGGGGACGATCCGCCGACCCCGTTCTCCTTCCTGACGATGGCGATCACGACGCCGCAGATTTCCTGCCATGTCACGGCGACGACCGCCGAGACCCACGCGATCATCAAAGCGAATCTCGCCCGGGCGCCGATCTATTCCGGCCAGATCGAGGGTGTCGGGCCCCGCTACTGTCCCTCCATCGAGGATAAGGTGGTGCGATTCGCCGGCCGCGATGGGCATCAGATTTTCCTCGAGCCGGAAGGGCTCGACGACGACACGGTCTATCCCAACGGGATCTCCACCTCTCTGCCGGAGGAGGTCCAGCTCGCCCTCCTGAAAACCATCCCAGGGCTGGAGCGGGCGGGCATGGTCCGGCCGGGCTACGCCATCGAATATGATTACGTCGATCCGCGGGGGCTGAACCCCAGCCTCGAAGTGAAGCAGGTGGGCGGCCTCTTTCTCGCCGGCCAGATCAATGGCACGACCGGCTATGAAGAGGCGGCGGCCCAAGGGTTGATCGCCGGCATCAACGCGGCGCGGTTAGCGGGCGGTAGCACAGCCTTCGGTCTGGATCGCAGCCAAGCCTATATCGGCGTGATGATCGACGATCTGGTGACGCGCGGCGTTGCCGAACCGTACCGGATGTTTACTTCGCGGGCCGAGTACCGGCTTTCCTTGCGGGCGGACAATGCCGATCAGCGGCTGACCGCGATCGGCGAGGCGATCGGGGTCGTAGGCTCCGAGCGCGGCGCAATCTTCCACGGAAAACTGCTCCGCCTGGAAGAGGGAAGGCGCCTGGCCGCGAGCCTCCGGCTCACCCCCAATGAAGCGGCGCGCCACGGTATCGCCGTCCGCCAGGATGGGGTCCGGCGCAACGCGGCCGAGCTGCTGTCTCTGCCCGAGGTGGACTTCGCAACCCTCACCCGCGTCTGGCCCCAACTTGCCGCGTTCGCCCCGGATGTCGCCGAGCAGATCGAAATCGACGCCCATT